>NZ_VOQS01000001.1:926873-1235831 GCF_007995085.1 Paraburkholderia azotifigens | reverse complement strand
CAGCTGAGCGGCCGTCACTACGGCGAGGGCTTCTGGGCCCAGCATTGGCTCGCATTCGTGCGCATCGCGCAGCGCGTCGCCGGGAAGAAGCAGCGGAGCGCGGCGTCGCCGCATATCTGATCCGCCTGCGCCACCGGCGGCCCGACGCCTCTGCCCTTGAGGCGCCCGCTGAATAGCGCTGCGAGTCCGTGTCACACCGCTCCCGAATCGCTCTTCGGGCGTCGTTTTCGCTTTCGACGCCGACACCCGACGTGGTTTATCCTGTCCACGTTTCCTTCCTTTTCCTGCTCATCCATCACGTCATCGACTACGCATGAATGATCTCTTGCGCTCGTTCGGGCGCGCGCTTTCTTCCGTACTTCATCCGCGCATGCTCTGGCTGACCTTCATGCCGTTCGCGGCAGCCGCGATCGTCTGGGGCGTGGTGCTGTGGTTCTTCTGGCAGACCCTGATCGGCGCGACGCGTGGCTGGCTCGAAGGCTGGCCGCTGACGACGACGCTCTACGGGCTGTTCGACTGGCTCGGTTTCTCGTCGCTGCATGCGGCCGTCGCGCCCTTCATCGTAGTGGCGATGGCGATTCCGTTGATCGTCGTGACCGTGCTGTTGCTGATCGCAACGCTGTCGATGCCCGCCGTCATCAAGCATCTGTCGAAACGGCAGTTTGCCGGGCTGGAAATGCGGCATGGCGGCACGTGGGCCGGCAGTGTTGTGCATTCCATCTGGACGACGCTCGTGTGCCTGCTCGTGCTCGTGGTCACGCTGCCGCTTTGGCTGATTCCGCCGTTCTTCGCGCTGATTCCGCCGCTGCTGTGGGGCTGGCTCACCTATCGCGTGATGACCTACGACGCGCTGTCGCTGCACGCGAGCAGCGAGGAGCGGCGTGCGCTGGTGCGTCAGCATCGCTTGCCGCTGCTGCTGATCGGCGTGGCGAGCGGTCTGCTCGGCTCGCTGCCGACGCTGATCTGGGCGTCGTCCGTATGGCTGATCGTGCTGTTCCCTGTGATGACCGCCGTGACCATCTGGATCTATGCTTTCATCCTCGTGTTCACGGCGCTGTGGTTCGGCTACTACTGCCTGCGCGCGTTGCAGCGGATGCGCGCCGACGAGCATGGCGGCAACGGCCATCACGGCCCCCACGGTCCCTACGGCGCGCGCGGCACGGCGCCTGTTTCCTACTGACAAGAGGCTGCAATGGCATTTGGCGTCATCATCATCGGCGATGAAATCCTGTCCGGCAGGCGTGTCGACAAGCATCTGCCGAAAGTCATCCAGCTTCTGAGCGCGCGCGGCCTGTCGCTTTCATGGGCCGAATACATCGGCGACGACCCGGAGCGCATCACGGCCACCTTGCGGCGCACGTTCGCGACGGGCGATATTGTATTTTCGACGGGCGGCATCGGCGCAACGCCCGACGACCACACGCGGCAATGCGCAGCGGCGGCGCTCGCCGTGCCGCTCGAACTGCATCCCGAGGCGAAGGCGCTGATTCAGGAGCGCATTCGTGAGACGCATCCCGCCAGTTCGCCGACGCCCGTCGACCTGAACTCGCCGGACAACCTGCACCGGCTGAACATGGGCACGTATCCGCGCGGCGCGTCGATCATTCCGAACGGCTACAACAAGATTCCTGGTTTCTCCGTTGGCGATCATCATTTCGTGCCGGGTTTTCCGGTGATGGCCTGGCCGATGATCGAATGGGTGCTGGACACGAAATACGAGCATCTGCATCATTCGACGCCGCATGCAGAAAAGTCTTTACTCGTCTTTGAGTTGCCTGAATCGACGCTCACGCCGCTGATGGAAAAGATCCAGCATGACTTCCCGGGCGTGCGCGTATTCAGTCTGCCGAGCGTCGGCGATGCGGAGCGGGGCGGCATCTATGCGCGCCGCCATATCGATCTGGGCGTGAAGGGGGAGCCGGAAGCCGTGGCGGCCGCCTTTGTGAAGCTGCGCGAAGGCGTGCACATGCTCGGTGGCGATATCGTCGAACCGGAAGTGGTCGCGGCGCAGGCGCAGGCACAACCACGCGGCTGAGCATGCACATCGGGACGCGCGACGCGTCCCATCATCCGCATGTCACATCGCACGCTGACCATGCAACAAGCGAACGGTGCACGGGATGCTCCGCGCACCGCATGTGGCGTGCGTCAGGCGCCGATCCAGGGCAACCCGCGGAAACACCAGCCGGATACCGTCTTCCGATGCCCCTGGCCGTCCTTGTCGCCTTCGAAGCCTTCGAGCAGATCCAGTGCCTTCGTGAACCCCGCCTGCGTCGCAGCAATAGCGGCCAGCTTCGAGCGCGCGGCGCTGCGGCACAGCAGCAGCACGGGCGTGTCGGGCGTCGCGACCTGGCGCAGCTGATCGATGAACTCGGCGTTTGGTACGCCGCCCGGATAGCGCGTCCATTCGACGTGCGCGTACTGGCCGTCGCCGACGACGGGGCGGCCGACCCAATCCAGCTCGGCGCGCGTGCGCACATCGACGAGACGGGCGCGCGGGTCGAGTTGCAGAAGCTCGAATGCCTCGGCAGGCGTGACAGCGCCCGCGTACGGGAGCTGGTTGTCGACACGGCGCTTGTCAGCCTGGCTGTACAACTGTTCGAGCGTACTCATGACAGCAAATCTCCTTGGGCCAAAAAAACATTCTAGCAAGCCGCCGGGCGGGCGCGTGCCCGCGAAATCGGCGCACGCCGGATCGCCGGCAGCAGGCAGCGATGCGCACCGATGGTGCAAAATCGGCGAAATGCACCAAAATGGAATCTTAAGCAGTCGCCGGTTTTGTGAATGCTCGATGATGGTGCATGTCGCTGGAGCGTGGCAGCGGGATTCGCGCAAACGGTGTGCGGCGATTCCCCGCAAACGCGCGTGGAGATTGGCGTTGCAGCGAACTGGCGCACGCGGGATCAAAACTTGGCATGGAAGCTGCTTTATTGGTCCCGATCGAACTGGCCCGATGCCAGCATCACTTTTCCTTTCAAGTCGGTATCGAGGGGTGGACGCATCGAGGCTGGTCAGCTAGATTGGGCGGCGGCTGAACCCGCCGAATTCGTTAATCAGGAGATAGGTTATGAGTAAATCCGTGGCCGACGTCATGCAGCTCGTCAAGGACGAGGACGTCAAGTTTGTCGACTTCCGTTTCACCGACACGCGCGGCAAGGAGCAACACGTTTCGGTGCCGGTGTCGGCATTCGACGAAGACAAGTTTGAAAGCGGCCATGCGTTTGACGGTTCCTCGATTGCAGGCTGGAAGGGTATCGAAGCGTCGGACATGCTGCTCGTGCCGGACTCGAACACCGCCTTCATCGACCCGTTCTACGAAGAGTCGACCCTCGTGCTGACCTGCGACGTCGTCGAACCGGCAGATGGCAAGGGCTACGAGCGCGACCCGCGTTCGCTCGCGAAGCGCGCTGAAGCGTATCTGAAGAGCACGGGCCTGGGCGACACCGCCTTCTTCGGTCCGGAGCCGGAATTCTTCATTTTCGACTCGGTCCAGTGGAATACGGACCAGTCGGGCTGCTTCGTCAAGATCGGTTCGGAAGAAGCGCCGTGGTCGTCGGGCAAGGAATTCGAAGGCGGCAACACGGGTCACCGTCCGGGCACGAAGGGCGGCTACTTCCCCGTCGCGCCCGTCGACACGTTCCAGGACATCCGCTCGGAAATGTGTCTGCTGCTCGAACAGATCGGCATCCCCGTCGAAGTTCACCACCACGAAGTGGCGGGTCAAGGCCAGAACGAAATCGGCACGAAGTTCTCGACGCTGGTGCAGCGCGCGGACTGGACGCAGCAACTGAAGTACATCGTCCACAACGTCGCGCACACGTACGGCAAGACGGCGACGTTCATGCCGAAGCCGATTGTCGGCGACAACGGTTCGGGCATGCACGTTCACCAGTCGATCTGGAAGGACGGCCAGAACATGTTCGCAGGCAACGGCTACGCCGGCCTGTCGGAATTCGCGCTGTTCTACATCGGCGGCATCATCAAGCACGCACGCGCGCTGAACGCGATCACGAACCCGGGTACGAACTCGTACAAGCGTCTCGTGCCGCACTTCGAAGCACCCGTGAAGCTGGCTTACTCGGCACGTAACCGTTCGGCATCGATCCGCATTCCGCACGTCCCGAATCCGAAGGGCCGCCGTATCGAAACGCGTTTCCCGGATCCGCTCGCGAACCCGTACCTGTGCTTCTCGGCACTGATGATGGCAGGTCTCGACGGCGTGCAGAACAAGATCCATCCGGGCGAAGCTGCCGACAAGAACCTGTACGACCTGCCGCCGGAAGAGGATGCAAAGATCCCGACCGTGTGTGCCGGCCTCGACCAGGCGCTCGAAGCACTCGACGCAGACCGCGAGTTCCTGACGCGCGGCGGCGTGTTCACCGACGGCATGATCGACGCATACCTGGAGCTGAAGGAAAGCGAACTCCAGCGCGTGCGCATGACCACGCACCCGGTCGAATTCGAACTGTACTACTCGCTGTAAGAGGCGCTGCGCTTCGCTCGCGATGAGCGGCGAAGCGTACGCCCCGACGCTGCGATCGGTCATGAAGGGACGGCGGCGCCGTCCCTTTTTCGTTGGATCGAAAGCTGTGACGTTTTTGTTGCAAGCCGCTGTTGCAGTGTGCCGTTGCTGTACTGAACCGCGTGCGATGAAGCACCTCACCATCTCCTGTCGACGGGAGCGAACGCGTCAGCGGTAGCGCCCGTCCCATGCAAGGCTATCGAGACCCGACTGCAAGATGGTATTGAAGAACCTGATCAAGGCCAGAAAAGGGCACACCGACGCATTGTCGGATGACGCGCAACTCGTCGACTCCGGTCTGCTGCCGGGCTTCGAGGCGCTGCCCACCGTCGTGCTCGTGCTCGACAAGCGGACGCTGCGTGTCGCGTTCGCGAATCCGTCGGCCGAGTCGATGCTCGACATGTCGCGCCGGCAACTCACGCAAATGGCATGGCCCGACATCTTCGCGAACGGCGAGGAACTGACGGCGACCATCGCCGCGATCGCCGCTCACCGTTTTCACGCGACTCACCTCGATGCCGTGCTCGAGCGCCCCGGCCACGAGCCGCTGCATGTGCATGCCGTCGTCGGCTTTCTGGAGAGCGCACAGGACTACGTGCTGCTCGAACTGTTCGAGAACGAACGTCATCTGAGGTCGGATCGCGAAGAGCGCATTCACGACCTCACCGCCGTCAACAAGCAGCTGATCCGCAATCTCGCACACGAGATCAAGAACCCGCTTGGCGGCATTCGTGGCGCGGCGCAACTGCTCGAATTCGAACTCGGCGCGCGCGAACGCGACGAGTTGCGCGAGTACACGCAGGTCGTCATCAAGGAATCGGATCGGCTGCAGACACTCGTCGATCGGCTGCTCGAACCGCATCGTCATCCGCATATCGTCGGCGACGTGAATATTCACGAAGTGTGCGAGCGCGTGCGCGCCGTGATTCTTGCGGAGTTTCCGCGCGGCCTCACGATCGAACGGGACTACGACGTCAGTGTTCCCGATCTGCGCGGCGACAAGGAGCAACTGATCCAGGCGCTGCTGAACATCGTGCGCAACGCGGCCGAGGCATTGCGCGAACGCATCTCGCAGGGCGATGCGCGCATCGAGTTGCGCACGCGGGTTGCGCGCAAGGTGACGATCGCGAAACGTCTTTGCAAGCTGGCACTGGACTTGCATATCGTCGACAACGGACCCGGCATTCCCGAAGACATCCGCGACCGCATTTTCTATCCGCTCGTATCGGGCCGTGAAGACGGCAGCGGTCTCGGCCTGACGCTCGCGCAGACTTTCGTGCAACAACACGAAGGGATGATCGAAGTGGAGAGCCGTCCGGGTCACACCGAGTTTCAGATTTTGCTGCCGCTCGACTGCTGACAAATCGACTGCACACGCGACTGCACACGCGATTGCACCCGCAACTGCACACACACGCCATACAAGACTTCTGACGGACCTATATGAAGCCGATCTGGATAGTAGACGACGATCAATCGATCCGTTGGGTGCTCGAAAAAGCACTCGCCCGCGAGAACTTCGCGACGCGCAGCTTTGCGAACGTGCGCGAAGCCGCGGGCGCACTGGAACACGACAGCCCGCAAGTGCTCGTCTCCGACATCAGAATGCCCGGTGGTTCAGGGCTCGAACTGCTGCAGACGGTGCGCGACCGCGTGCCGGGGCTGCCCGTCATCATCATGACGGCGTTCTCGGATCTCGATAGCGCTGTCGCCGCGTTTCAGGGCGGCGCGTTCGAATATCTCGCGAAGCCGTTCGACGTGGACAAGGCTGTCGAACTGATTCGCCGCGCCGTGGACGAAAGCATGCGCGGCGAGCAGACGTGGGACGACCGCGTCGCCGAAGCGCCCGAGATGCTCGGTCAGGCGCCCGCGATGCAGGACATGTTCCGCGCGATCGGCCGCCTGTCGCATTCGGCCGCGACCGTGCTCATTACGGGCGAATCAGGCACCGGTAAGGAACTTGTCGCGCGCGCCTTGCACCGACATAGCCCACGCGCGAACGGTCCGTTCATCGCATTGAACACGGCAGCGATTCCGAAAGATCTGCTGGAATCCGAATTGTTCGGTCACGAGCGTGGCGCGTTTACGGGTGCGCAGGCGATGCGTCAGGGCCGCTTTGAACAGGCTGAGAACGGTACGCTGTTTCTCGATGAAATCGGCGATATGCCGTTCGATTTGCAGACGCGACTGTTGCGCGTGCTGTCGGATGGCCAGTTCTATCGCGTCGGTGGGCACAATCCGTTGCGCGCGAACGTGCGCGTGATCGCGGCGACGCATCAGAATCTCGAATCGCGGGTGCGCCAGGGCTTGTTCCGCGAGGACTTGTATCACCGGCTGAACGTGATCCGGCTGCGTTTGCCGGCGCTGCGCGAACGCAGCGAAGATATCCCGCTGCTCACGCGGCATTTCCTGCAGAAGAGCGCGCGCGATCTCGGTGTCGAACCGAAGCGCGTGTCGGACGAGGCGCTCGCTTATATGACGTCGCTGCCGTTTCCGGGCAATGTGCGGCAGCTCGAGAACCTCGCGAACTGGCTGACCGTGATGGCGCCCGCGCAGACGATCGAGATCAAGGATCTGCCGCCCGATCTCGTGTCGACGCAGCAGAGCGGGGCGGAGTTCGCGATGGCGGCGAGCGCGGCTTCGAGCGATGTCGTGTCGGGTAATGGCGGCACGGCTAACGGTGTCGCGCCTGCTCTGGGTCCCGTTGTCGTGCCGGGCGGCGCGGCGATTCCTTCGCCGGTCGCTGCATGGGAAAGCGGCTTGCGCACGGAAGTGGCGAAGCTCTTGCGCGAGAACGCCGCTGACGTGATGGATGAGCTGTCGCGGCGTTTCGAAGCGGCTGTGATACGTGAAGCGCTCGATTTCACGCGCGGACGCAAGGTCGAAGCGGCGGAGCGGCTCGGTATCGGACGCAATACGATCACGCGCAAGATCCAGGAGTTGAATCTCGAACCGTAAGCGCTGCGTGCGGTAAAACGGAAGCGGCTCGATGGCGTGATGCGCCATCGAGCCGCTTTGTCCTTGTCGCGTGAGTTGATTCGCCGAGCTTATCCGATGCGCTTATTCGGCGAGCGCGACGACGGGTGCGTGGTCCGACGGCTGGTCCCACTTGCGCGGCGTCTTGTCGACGTCACAATGGGTGCAGCTGGCCGCGAGCGGCTTCGACAGCAGAATATGGTCGATGCGCAAGCCCGCGTTGCGGCGGAACGCGAGCATCCGGTAATCCCACCACGTGAAGGTTTTTTCGGGCTGATCGAAGAGCCGGAACGAATCGACGAGGCCGAGTTCGATCAGGCGGTTGAACTGCGAGCGCTCTTCCGGCGACACGAGGTTCTGTCCTTCCCACGCCTTCGGATCATGCACGTCGCGGTCTTCGGGTGCGATGTTGTAATCGCCGAGCAGCGCGAGCTTCGGATGCTGCGCGAGTTCGCTCGCGATCCAGTCGTGCATCGCGTCGAGCCAGCGCAGCTTGTAGGCGAATTTGTCGGTGCCGGGTGCCTGGCCGTTCGGGAAGTAGGCGGAGATCACACGCACGCCTTCTATGGTGGCCGCAATCACGCGTTGCTGTGGATCTTCGAAGCCAGGGATGTTACGCACGATGCTGTCTTCATCGACGCCCAAGCCGTTACGCACGAGAATGCCGACGCCGTTGTACGTCTTCTGGCCCGCGAACCAGCTGCGATAACCCTTTTCTTCGAGTTCGGCGCGCGGAAATTTTTCGTCGGGCAGTTTCAGTTCCTGAAGACACAGCACGTCGGTCTGGCTAAGTTCGAGCCAGTCGATCACATGCTGCTGACGAACCTTCAGTGAGTTCACGTTCCACGTGGCTAATTTCATCGCTCGTTCTCGTTGTGGCTTTGGGTACTGGTGGAATCTTACCCCGATCGGGCAGGGCTGCTCAGTACGGCAACAGGCATAGGCAAAAAAGCAAAAGCCCGCAGCGCTTGAGGCGATGCGGGCTTCGTATGCTTGAGGCCGTGTGGAGCAGGACACGACCTTTGAAACTGGTTGCGGGGGTAGGATTTGAACCTACGACCTTCGGGTTATGAGCCCGACGAGCTGCCAGACTGCTCCACCCCGCGTCAGAAGCAGCGAATTGTACGGACACATTCGGCAGGCGTCAAACACTTGATCCATTTTTTTTCATATACCTCTGTTATGCGCAGACGAAGCACTGGCGTTTTGTCCTATGCCATCGCGCCGATTCCCGAGCATTTCTTCCGCCGATAGAATCGGTGTCATGCAAAGGGAGCCATCTCATGGATCTGATCATCCGTCGTGCCGCCTTGCCGCGCAGCGCCGCGCAACAGCGTGAGCCTGTCGATATCGGCATCGAGTCCGGCCGTATCGTCGCCGTCGAGCCGAAGCTCGCGGCGAGTGCGCGCGAGGAAATCGACGCGAACGGCGCACTCGTCACGCCGCCTTTCGTCGACGCGCATTTCCACATGGACGCGACGCTGTCGTATGGCCTGCCGCGCGTGAACGCGTCGGGCACCTTGCTCGAAGGTATCGCGTTGTGGGGCGAACTGAAGCCGCATCTGACGCAGGAGGCGCTCGTCGAACGTGCGCTGCAGTATTGCGACTGGGCCGTTGCGCGCGGGCTGCTGGCCATCCGTACGCACGTCGATGTGTGCGACGAGCGTCTGCTCGCCGTCGAGGCGCTGCTCGAAGTGAAGCGCCTCGTCGCGCCGTATATGGACCTGCAACTGGTCGCGTTTCCGCAAGATGGACTACTGCGCAGCGCGGGCGCGTTCGACAATCTGAAGCGCGCAATCGCGATGGGTGTCGACGTGGTCGGGGGCATTCCGCACTTCGAACGGACGATGGCGGACGGTGCGGAGTCCGTGCGGCTGCTTTGTGAGTTCGCTGCGCAGAAGGGGCTCCGCGTCGACATGCATTGCGACGAATCCGATGATCCGATGTCGCGTCACATCGAAACGCTCGCCGCTCAGACGCATCGGCTCGGAATGCACGGGCGCGTGACGGGCTCGCATCTGACGTCGATGCATTCGATGGACAACTACTACGTCAGCAAGCTGCTTCCGTTGATGCGCGAGTCAGGCGTGGCGGCCATCGCGAATCCGCTCATCAACATCACCTTGCAGGGGCGCTCGGATACGTATCCGAAGCGGCGCGGCATGACGCGTGTGCCTGAGATGCTGGCGGCGGGCATCAACGTCGCGTTCGGCCACGACTGCGTGATGGACCCATGGTATAGCCTCGGTTCCGGCGACATGCTCGAGGTCGCGCATATGGGCTTGCACGTCGCGCAGATGACGGGCATCGACGCGATGCATGCGTGCTTCGATGCCGTCACGGCGAATGCGGCGCGTATCTTCGGGCTGGAGCGTTACGGCATCGAGCCGGGATGCGACGCGAACCTCGTCGTGCTCGACGCACGCGATGCTGTCGAAGCGATCCGTTTGCGCGCGGCGAGGCTGGCCGTGGTGAGCCGAGGGAAGGTCGTGAGCCGCGCGCCTGCGGCGCGCGCGTCGCTGTCGCTCGAAGGGCGGCCGACGGAAGTGGACTTCAAGCTGCATCGCGAATAAAAAAGCGGGTTCGGAGAATCCGAACCCGCTTTGCTTGTGCTCGAACGCTAACCCGGTTCGAAGCGCCAGAACAAACGGGCGCTCCGGCAGGTCGGGCTGTCAGCGCAGCGTCAATGCGCAATGCCCGGTGTCGAGCCCGGCGCCATACCGTTGTGACGCAGCAGCGCATCGATGTTCGGTTCGCGGCCGCGGAACGCCTTGAACGATTCCATCGCGGGACGGCTGCCGCCCACTTCGAGGATCTCCTTGCGATAGCGCGTGCCCGTTGCCACATCGAGCACGCTGCCCTGGCCCGCTTGCGCGGCTTCTTCGAATGCGGCATACGCATCGGCGGACAGCACTTCGGCCCACTTGTAGCTGTAGTAGCCCGCCGCGTAGCCGCCCGCGAAGATGTGGCTGAACGTGTTCGGCCAGCGCGAAAATGCAGCTTGCGGAATCACATGGAAGCGCTCGTTGATCTCGCGCGCCAGGTCGTTCGCGCTCTTTGCGCCGGCAGTGTCGAAGTCCACGTGCAGCTTCATGTCGAACATCGAGAACACGATCTGGCGCAGCGTGCCCAGACCGCTCTGGAAGTTCTTCGCGGCCAGCATCTTGTCGAACAGATCGCGCGGCAGCGGCTTGGCCGTATCGACATGCTGTGTCATGTCGCTCAGCACGTCCCACTCCCAGCAGAAGTTTTCCATGAACTGCGACGGCAGCTCGACGGCATCCCATTCGACGCCGTTGATGCCCGACACGCCGAGTTCGTCGACGCGCGTCAGCATGTGATGCAGGCCGTGGCCGAATTCGTGGAACAGCGTGATCACTTCGTCGTGCGTGAAGCAGGCAGGCTTGCCGCCGACGGGCGCCGAGAAGTTGCACGTCAGATACGCGACGGGCGTTTGCACAGCACCGTTCACGGGCTTGCGGCGCGAGCGCGCGTCGTCCATCCATGCGCCGCCGCGCTTGCCTTCGCGTGCGTACAGGTCGAGATAGAACTGCGCGACGAGACCGCCGTCCTGATTCTCGACACGGAAGAAGCGCACGTCGGGATGCCACGTCGCCGCTTCGTCGCGGCGGATCTTCACACCGAACAGCGTCTCCGTGACCTTGAACAGGCCCTTGAGCACGATGTCTTCCGGGAAGTACTGCTTCACTTCGTTTTCGGAGAACGAGTAGCGCTTCTGACGCAGACGCTCGGCGGCAAATGCGACATCCCACGGTTGCAGTTCGCTCAGGCCCAGCTCGCCCGCGGAGAACTCGCGCAGTTCCGTCCAGTCGTGCTCGGCGTGCGGACGGGCGCGCATCGCGAGGTCCTCGAGGAAGGCCATCACCTGTTCCGGCGACTCGGCCATCTTCGGCGCCAACGACACTTCAGCGAAGTTCTTGTACCCGAGCATGTGCGCTTCTTCTTCGCGCAGTTTCAGGTTTTCGGCGACGTTGGCCGTGTTGTCCCAGTCGGGATTGCCCTTGCCGTATTGCGGTCCGAGTTCCGACGCACGCGTGATATAGGCGCGGTACATCGTCTCGCGCATCGCGCGATTTTCCGAGTACTGCATGACCGGGAAGTACGACGGGAAATGCAGCGTGAATTTCCAGCCGCTCTTGGCTTCGCGCTCGGCCGCTTCGCGCGCGGCTTCGATTGCGTCTTCGGGCAGGCCCGCCAGTTCGTCCTTGCTTTCCGCGAAAAATGCATAGGCGTTGGTCGCATCGAGCACGTGATCCGAGAATGCCTTCGACAACGCCGCTTGCCGTTCCTGCAGCTCAGCGAAACGCGGCTTCTGATCTTCAGGCAGTTCCGCGCCCGACAGTCTGAAGTCGCGCAGCGAGTTGTTCAGGATTTTCTTGCGTTCGCCCGTCAGCGATGCGAAATCGTCGCTGGCGGCGATCGCCTTGTACTTCTCGTAGAGCGCGAGATTCTGACCGACGCTCGACCAGAACTCGGTCACGCGCGGCAGGTTTTCGCCATACACGGCGCGCAACTCGGGCGTATCGGCGACCGCGTTCAGATGGCCGATGACGCCCCATGCGCGCGACAGCGGTTCCGTCGCGCGTTCGACAGGCTCGACGACGTCGGCCCACGATGCCGGCGTCGACGGTTGGGCGGCGCGCTCGACGGCGGCCGTCGCGTTGGCGAGCAACACGTCGAGGGCAGGCGTCACATGTTCGGGGCGGATCTCGCCAAAGCGCGGCAGATCGGAAAAATCGAGGAGCGGATTGTCGGATGTCGGTTGAGATGTGGACATGGTGCTTCCTGTCTGACGCGGTGAATGGAGGCCCGGATGAACGTCGGTCCGGGTCTGAAACGGGAGCGGCGCGCATGGCGGCACGCGAACTGCTGCGCGGGCCATCGGGCGCCCTGCAGGTCGCATATTGGGGCGCCGTGCGCCATTTCCAGACGCGGCCCGGCGAATCCAGCCAATACGCAACCGGTTGCGCAACAAATTATCAGAACTGCCGCCCGCGCGCAGTCGTAGCGGGCTCAGCCGTATTTGTACCAGAAGCGGAGAGCCGGTCAGCGGACGCTGTGACGGCGGGACTGTCTTGTCCGGGAGCGGAGGGCGGGCGGCGCGCGCCCGGATCGTCGAAGCAATCCGGGCGGCAAAAACGAAGACGGGCGAAATCCAGTTGGGAACGCGCCGCAATGCGCGCGTTCAGCGCATCGCTCAGGCCTGGCGGGCGGCGCGTTCGGCTGCTTCGATCGTGTTGACGAGCAGCATCGTGATCGTCATCGGACCGACGCCGCCCGGCACGGGCGTGATATGGCCGGCCACTTCCCTGACGTTCGCGAAATCGACGTCGCCGCACAGCTTGCCGTTCTCGTCGCGGTTCATGCCGACGTCGATCACGGTCGCACCGGGCTTCACCATATCGGCCGTCAAGGTATTGCGCAGGCCCGTCGCGACGACGACGACATCCGCTTCGCGCGTGAACGAGCCGATGTCGCGCGTCTTGCTGTGGCAGAGCGTGACGGTCGCGTCGGCCTGCAGCAGCAGCATCGCCATCGGCTTGCCGACGATGTTCGAACGGCCGATCACGACGGCATTCGTGCCCTTCAGCGAGATGCCGTAAGCCTCGAACATCTTCATCACGCCATACGGCGTGCACGGGCGGAACAGCGGCTTGCCCGTCATCAGCGCGCCGGCGTTTGCAACGTGAAAGCCGTCGACGTCCTTCTCGGGCGCGATCGCCTCGATCACCTTGTGGCTGTCGATATGCGCGGGCAGCGGCAGTTGCACGAGAATGCCGTGGATCTTCGGATCGCGGTTGAGTTCATCGATCCGCTTGAGCAGATCGGCTTCCGTCAGCGTCGAGGAATAGCGGTCATACGAGGAGAAGAGTCCGTTGTCCTCGCAAGCCTTGATCTTGTTGCGGACGTAGACCTCGCTCGCCGGATTGTCGCCGACGAGCACGACGGCAAGACCCGGCCGATGTCCGCGGGCGGTGAGGGCGGCGGCGCGCGTGGCGACGTCGGCGCGCAGGGTCTTGGAAAGGGCGGTGCCGTCGATCAGTTTGGCTGTCATGGTCGGTCGAGAATGGGCGTGTCGGAATGCGGGCGGGGCGGGCAGGCGCGGGGCGTGTGATCACGTTGCCGCGCATGCCGCGCGTTGTGCGTGCTGCGCATGCGGTCGCGGCGCGCGCCGCGAATCGCACGAATGGCGCTCGAAGGCTGGAACGGGTCGCATGCCGAAAAGCGCACGGCGCGAAAACCGCGCCGCAGCGAAGTTCGACATTATACCGTTGGGGCGACCCATGGGATGACGACGGGTGACATCGCCCGGAATCGCGCGACGCCGCACGCCGCACGCCGCGCGTGAGCGTGGGTTCAATGCGCGCTCATTCCGCGCTCACGCGCTCATTCCGCGTTCAGGGCTGGGTGGCCTGCCAGGAAGAATCGGGATTGAACGACGTGATCGCCCCCGCGACGCGCGCGGTCTGCGGCCCGAGATTCTTCTCGTAGACCTGTCCGTTCTGATTGACGATGAAGCTCATCACGCCCGTCTTGCCGTATTCGGCGGGCCACGCGACGAGGCCGAAGCCCTTCGACAGCGTGCCGTCCTTCAGATAGCTCTGCGCGCCGCCATCGGCCTGTGAGCCTTGCGACGTCAGGATGCGGTAGTGATAGCCGTAGTACGCCTCGCCGGGCGCGATCTGGTGCGGCATCGTCGCGGCGAGCGGACCGAGCGGGCTCTCGGGCTCGCCCTCGGACGTCGGCCAATACAGGCCGTCGTGCTGGCCGGGCGAACTGATGAACTTCTGCGCGTAGTGCTGCATCTGGCCGCGATAGTCGTTCTGCGCATCGACATAGGCGAGCGAGGTCAGAATCGCCGCGCGTTCGTTGCGGCCGATGCGGCGCGTGAGCATTTCGTCGGTGGCGGCGGGCGTATCGAATTGCCAGCCGCGAGCCGTTTGCACGATCGGGATGGGCAGCGTCCAGCCGCCGTCGCCGACGGCCAGATGCACGCGCTTGCGGCCGTTGTGCGGCGCCGGGTCGTCGACGATCCGGTGTCCCTTTGCCCATTGTCCGAGGAACGCGTAGATATCGTCCTCGCCGATGTTGGTGGTCGGAATGTAGCGGCCGTAGTTCTTGCCGAGCACCTTTTCCATCGCCGGATGGTCGTTGGTCGAGAGCGCGTTGGCGAATGCTTCGGCGGCGTCGTCTGGCGTCGGGTAGACGGCTTGCGCGGCGGCCGGTTGCGCGATGGCGAGCAGCGTCGCGGCGGCTACGGCGCTCAAGGCTTGCTGGGCGTGTGCCAGGAATCGAGTCGGATTGCGGATCATGTGAATCTCCAGTCGGCGGGCATGGAAGCGTTCAGGCATCGGGCGAGCCGCATGCAGGATGAGATTGATGGGTTGATCGTCTAGCGGCGATGGAATCCGCCGCCTCCGCCGCCGTGGAATCCTCCGCCACCGCCGCGTCCGCCGCCCTGAAAGCCACCGGCCTGGCCCGCGCCGCCGCCGCCCGGCCGCGCGCCGCCGCCCGCCTGCCTGCCTTCGAACTGCTGTCCGCCGCCGCCCGCGCCGGGCCGGCTGTTCGCACCGCCGTTGCTCGCGAGCGTCTGCCGGCTCGACTGCCCGCGTTGAAGTTCCTGGCGCGAGCCTGCGGCGTCGCCGGAGCCGCGCAACGCGTTATCGCGGTTCAGGTTCTGAGCGCTGTTGCGGATCTCGCCCGAGTTGGCGCCGCCCTGATGGATGTTCTGCACGCGCTGGCTCGCATTGCCGCTCAGGTTCTGGCCGGTGCGGTTCTGCAGTGTCTGTTGCGCCTGCGCGCGCGAAGCGTCACGTCCGCGAAACTGGTCGCGTTGTGCCGCGAGATTGCTGTTGTTGAGGTTGGCGTTATTGCGGTTGAAGTTCGCGTTGTTGCGATTGACGTTCGCGTTGCGGTTCCAGTTCGCCGTCGACGTATTCGAATTGATCCGGTTGTTGACGTTGACGTTGTTGTAGCGATTGACGTTGATGTTGACGTCGTGGTTGTTCCAGTTGAAGCCGCCCCACAGCGAATTGACGACGGCCACGCCCGCGCCGAACGCGAGGCCCGTCATGAAGCCCGTCGCGATCGCATAGCCGGGAGGCGGCGGCACATAGACGGGCGGATAGGCGGGATAAGGCCACGTGCCATACACGACAGTCGGGTTATAGGTCGGCACATAAACCACTTGCGGATTCGCGGGCTGAATCTGGATCGTGTTCTGCTCGACGATCACTTTCTGCTGCTCGCTCGATTTCAGATTGCCCGCCGACTGCGCCTGCTTGCGCAGTCGCTGCACCGAGTCCATCACGTCGTTCGGTTGCGCGAGAAACGCGTTGCCGAGCTGCGAGACCCAGTCGGGTTTTGACGCCATCGTCGCGAGCACCTGCGGGAACGCGACGAGCGATTGCACGCTGGGATCCCACGGCTCCGACGCGACAGCTTTCACCGCGTCGTCGCCCTTGTACTGCGAGTTTGCTTTCGACCACGCCGCGGCCGCGTCGACATCCTGCGGGAACGTCGACGCCATCAGCACCTGGGCGAGCAGCGCGTCCGGATAGAGCGCGATGGGCGCTGTCAGCGCATCGAGTTGCTGGTTCGAGACTTTGGCGGGTGTCTGCGCGACGGCGTCGAGCGGCGCGACGATGCCCGTGGCGGGCGGCAGGGCTGCAAGCGCCGCGCAGACGAGCCATGTGCGTGGCCTGTAGGGTCCGTAACGATTCACGATGAGAACCTCCTTGCTGCGTTGTGCGCGCAGCGGCTGCGGCGCAATGTTGTGGCAATGGAGCGACGGTCATGCGACCGTCTATCGCGACTGATAATGGAAGTGAGCGGGACGCGCAAGCGTCATGTGGCAGAGATGCGCGCTGCATCGTTGCAGTCCGCGGCACAATGCCAGTCAGTTTGGACCGCTAATGAAATGCCCGCTGCGAACGCAGCGAATGCCGGCAAGGCGAGGCGGGAAAGAGGAGCGGTGAGGCGGGCGCCGCAATTGCAGCGCCGCGTGATGGCGTCAACGAATCTTCATGCGCCCGCACACGCTAAAAAAAGCAGCGCGGGCGAAGAGGGCGGCCATCACGCGATGACAGCAGCGCCGCGTGTTACTGCGCGGGCTGCGGCTTGTTAGACAACGCGAGACGCAGCAGGTCGGCCACCGTGTTCACGTTGAGCTTTTCCATGATGTTCGCGCGGTGCGCTTCGACCGTCTTGATGCTGATGCCGAGGTCGTCGGCGATCTGCTTGTTCAGGCGGCCCGCGATGATGCGCTCGAGCACCTGATGCTCGCGTGCCGTGAGCTTGCCGAGGCGCTCGGCGGCGGCGCGCTGCTGCTGCACGCTGCTGCTTTCGCTGCGCGCCTTGTCGAGCATGCGCTCGACCAGCTTGCGCAGTTCGGCTTCGTCGAACGGCTTCTCGATGAAATCCATCGCGCCTTTCTTCATTGTCGATACGGCCATCGGCACGTCGCCGTGACCCGTCACGAAGATGATCGGGAGCAGCGTGTTGTCGGCGATCAGGCGCTCCTGCAGTTCGAGCCCGCTCATGCCCGACATCCGCACGTCGAGGATCAGGCACGCGATCTGGCCGGGGTGCTGATGCGGCTGCCATGCGTCGATGAACTGCTCGGCGCTGGAGAAGCACTGCACGCGGTAGCCGTTCGCCTCCAGCAGCCAGCGCAGTGAATCTCGCACCGCTTCGTCGTCGTCGACGACAAACACGGTTTCCTGTGTGGTAACTGGGGTGTTCATAGCTCTCCCGTAACGGTTTGTGGTGTCGGCGCCTCGGACCCGCCGTTGCTCGGGCCGTCAGGCTCTCCAATAGGCAGACTGCAATGGAAAGTGGCACCCGTGATGTGGCCGTCGGATTCGACGTTGTTCACCACCCACAGGCGTCCGCGATGCGATTCGATGATCGAACGGCAAATGTTCAGCCCCATGCCCATGCCGTCGGACTTGGTGCTGTAAAACGGTTCGAAGAGGCGCTCGGCTGTGGCTTCGTCGACGCCGGGCCCCTGGTCGATGACGCTGATGCACACGAAGCCGGAATCGAGCTTCACGACCACGCGAACGACGGGATCGACGGCGTCGGGGCGTGCGTCGTGCATCGCTTCCGCCGCGTTCTTCAGCAGGTTCACGAGCACCTGCTCGATCAGCACCGGGTCGACGTAGATCACGGGCAGACGCGAGCGCATGTCCGTCACGATGCGGATGCGGCGCTTGCGTGCTTCGATCTCGGCGAGGCCCACGGCGTCCGCGACGATGTCGGCGACGCGTGTGGCCTGGCGTTTCGGTTCGCTGCGTTTCACGAATTCGCGGATGCGCTTGATGATCATGCCGGCCCGCACGGCTTGTTGCGCCGTCTTCTCGAGCACTGGCAGCAAGTTGTCGGGAGTTGTCCGACCAGATTTAACCAGTGCGACGGCTCCAGAGCAATAGTTATTGATGGCCGCGAGAGGCTGGTTTAGCTCGTGCGCGAGTGACGACGCCATTTCGCCCATCGTCATCAGGCGGCTGGTGAACTGAAGCTTCTCGTCCTGCTGGCGCGCGAGTTCCTGCGCCTGCTTGCGCGTGGTGATGTCGGTCGCGATCTGCATCTGCGCGAGGTGGCCGTCCACCCACTGGATGTACTGGCGGCGCACTTCGAACCACTTCTGGATGCCCTGCACATAGACTTCCTGCGCATCGGCCGTGCTTTCCGTGAGCGCGGTCGCGGGCAGGCCGGCAAACGCGTCGACCATGTCGATCGAATCCGACGATGCCGCCGAGCTGTCGAAGCCGCCGCCGCCCGCGAGTTCGAGATGGCCGTCGGGACGGATGCCGAACAGATGGCGGTAATAGCGGTTCGCGAACAGCAGTTCGGCTTCGTCGGCGGCGAGCACGGACACGGCGGCATCGAGGCTTTCGAGCACGGTCGTAAAACGCTCGTGCGCGGCGGCGAGTTCTTCGCGCGCGCGTTTCGGCTCGGTAATGTCCGTCATCGACGACATCCAGCCCGTCTGGCGGCCCGAGCTGTCGATCAGCGGGGACACGTACAGGCGCGCGTGGAACAGCGAGCCGTCCTTGCGGCGCACGCGCAGCTCGAAGCCGGACGAGGGCGCCTTGCCGCGCAAGGTCATGTCGAGCTGGCGCTGCATTTCCGGATACGAATCGCGCGGCCAGTACGGAAACGGCGCGTTCTTGCCGACGAGATCACTTTCGTCCCAGCCCGTCATCCGGCAGAACGCGGGATTCACGTGCGTGATGCGGCCGTGCATGTCGAGCACGCGCATGCCGATCAGCACGGAGTTTTCCATCGCGCGGCGGAAGAACGCTTCCGCGTACAGCGCCTGTTGCGCCTCGAAGCGCTGGCGCGTGTGTTTCCACAAGCTCCACAGGCTCCACAGCACGAAACACGACAGACCCGCAACCAGCCACACGAGCGTGTTGTTCGTGAAGTTGGTCATCTGCGGGTACGCGTAGACGCGCACCGACACGCCCTGGCCGGGCGGATCGAGCGGCAGGTCGTAGTACGCGTCGCGCGGCAGGCGCGGGCGCGTCGAGGTGGTGGCGAGCTCGCGGTTGTTGATGTCGATGATCGAGATCTTGTACTTCGCCGACAGCTCGGGCGGGATGTCGCGCTTCAGGATCCCTTCGATCGAGAACACGGCCGCGACCGTGCCGAGGAAATCGCGGTCGCGATAAACGGGAGTCTGCAGCGTGATGTAGCCGTTGCCGACGTCGTCGTACATGAGCGGCGAGTAGACCTGGCGGCGCGTGTTCTTCGCTTCGGCGAAGGCGGCCTTGACGGCCTCGTCCATCTGCTGGTCGTTGGGCTTGGCGAGACGCTGGCCCAGCACGGGCAGGTCGTTGTTCGGCCAGCGCGGCTGCTGGGCGCTGGTGTACCAGTTCATGTAGAGGATCTCGGGATGCCCCTGCATGATGTCGGCCGTCGACACCTGGAAAGAATGCGGGTCCGCGCGACCCGACACGAGATCGCGCGCGAGCGCCTGGAGCTGTTCCTGCGCGCCCGTCATCGACAGGCGGATCTGCTGCTGCGCCCACGCGACGTTGCGGTAGAGCGTGTCTTCCTGCTGCTGCTGTTCGCGCCGGTTCAGGCTCCACAGGATCAGACTCATGACGACCAGGAAGACCAGGATCGACAGGAGCGGCGTCAGCAAATAGGAATTCGACCACCACGGTCCGTGGTGCCAGCGGGACGGCGACGATTCCGCCGACGGTCCGGCGGAGCGCGCCGAGCGTGCGAAAAGCCGATCGGTCAACATGGCTCGCATTGTAGCGCAGCGGGTGACGCGTAATTGCCGCAAAAAAGCGATGAAAGTCACGTAATTCGGCGCAAACTACCCGACGTACTTGCTGATGGGCAGTCAAACCAGGGTGCGTTGCAGCAATTTTCCGCATTATGAGAAACACTCTCGTAATCTGAAAATTTCCTTGCGCAGGCGTTGTGGGCCTTATTACAATCGGCCGGAAGCTGCCGCGGTCGCCGTGTTCGTCCGCGTCGCCTGTTCACAGAGCGTTCCCATATCCAGGAGACGAGCATGTCCGCTGTACCTGACGAAGTCCTGAAATACGTCGCCGACGCCAAAGACGATAGCGACCCGCAAGAAACCGCCGAATGGCTCGAAGCGCTAGATGGCGTGATTTCTGCTGTCGGACCCGACCGCGCTCACTACCTCATCGAGAAGCAGATCGAATTTGCCCGCGTGCATGGCGAGCATCTGCCTTTCTCCGCCAACACCCCGTACATCAACACGATCCCCGTCGCGAATCAGGCGAAGATTCCGGGCGACCAGGACGTCGAGCACCGCATCCGCTCGTACACGCGCTGGAACGCAATGGCCATGGTGCTGCGCGCCGGCAAGGAAACCAACGTCGGCGGCCACATCGCATCGTTCGCGTCGGCGGCCACGCTGTATGACGTCGGCTTCAACCACTTCTGGCATGCGCCGTCGAAAGATCACGGCGGCGACCTCGTGTTCGTGCAGGGCCACTCGTCGCCGGGCGTCTACTCGCGCGCGTTCCTGCTCGGCCGCCTGTCCGAGAAGCAGCTCGACAACTTCCGTCAGGAAGTGGGCGGCGAGGGCATCTCGTCGTATCCGCACCCGTGGCTGATGCCGGACTTCTGGCAGTTCCCGACGGTGTCGATGGGTCTGGGCCCGATCATGGCGATCTACCAGGCGCGCTTCATGAAGTACATGCACGCGCGCGGCATCGCTCAGACGGAAGGCCGCAAGGTGTGGGCATTCCTCGGCGACGGCGAAACGGATGAGCCGGAATCGCTCGGCGCGATCGGCATGGCCGGCCGCGAGCGTCTGGACAACCTCGTGTTCGTCATCAACTGCAACCTGCAGCGTCTGGACGGCCCGGTGCGCGGCAACGGCAAGATCATCCAGGAACTCGAAAGCGAGTTCCGCGGCGCCGGCTGGAACGTCATCAAGGTCGTCTGGGGCAGCCGCTGGGATGCGCTGTTCGCACGCGACAAGTCGGGCGCGCTGATGCGCCGGATGATGGAAGTCGTCGACGGCGAATATCAGACGTACAAGTCGGAATCGGGCGCGTTCGTCCGCGAGCACTTCTTCAACACGCCGGAACTGAAGGCGCTCGTCGCCGACTGGTCGGATGACGACGTGTGGAACCTGAACCGCGGCGGCCACGATCCGCACAAGATCTACGCGGCGTTCAAGCAGGCGACGCAGGCCAAGGGCCAGCCGACCGTGATCCTCGCGAAGACGATCAAGGGCTACGGCATGGGCGAAGCCGGCCAGGCGATGAACATCACCCACCAGCAGAAGAAGATGCAGGTGGAAGCGCTCAAGCATTTCCGCGACCAGTTCCGCCTGCCCATCTCGGACGACGAGATCGCGCACGTGCCGTATCTGAAGTTCGAAGAAGGCTCGAAGGAACTCGAGTACATGCGTGCCCGCCGCCAGGAGCTCGGCGGCTATCTGCCGGCGCGCCGCCAGAAGGCGGAATCGCTGCCCGTTCCGGCGCTCGACGCATTCGAGCCGCTGCTGAAGGGCACGGGCGAAGGCCGTGAAATTTCGACGACGATGGCGTTCGTCCGTATCCTCAACATCCTGTTGAAGGACAAGGCGATCGGCAAGCGCGTCGTGCCCATCGTGCCGGACGAGTCGCGTACCTTCGGCATGGAGGGTCTGTTCCGTCAGATCGGCATCTGGAATCAGGACGGCCAGAAGTACGTGCCGGAAGACTCCGACCAGCTGATGTTCTACCGTGAATCGGAAACCGGCCAGATCCTGCAGGAAGGCATCAACGAAGCAGGCGGCATGTCGGACTGGATCGCAGCGGCGACGTCGTACTCGACGCACGGCGAGATCATGATCCCGTTCTACATCTTCTACTCGATGTTCGGCTTCCAGCGCATCGGCGATCTGGCATGGGCGGCGGGCGACATGCGTTCGCGCGGCTTCCTGCTGGGCGGCACGGCAGGCCGTACGACGCTCAACGGCGAAGGCCTGCAGCACGAAGACGGCCACTCCCTGCTGTGGGCGGCATCGGTACCGAACTGCATCAGCTATGACCCGACGTTCGGCTTCGAACTCGCCGTCATCATGCAGGACGGTCTGCGCCGCATGGTGCAGGAGCAGGAAGACGTGTTCTATTACATCACGGTGATGAACGAGAACTACGAGCACCCGGCGATCCCGCAGGGCGAGCATGTGGCGAAGGACATCATCAAGGGCATGTACGCATTCCGCAAGGGCGCCGACAACGCCAAGGCGCCGCGCGTGCAACTGATGGGCGCGGGCACGATCTTTAATGAAGTGATCGCCGCCGCCGACCTGCTGAAGAACGACTGGGGCGTCGAAGCCGATCTGTGGAGCGTGCCGAGCTTCACGGAACTGGCGCGCGAAGGTCACGAAGTACAGCGTCAGAACCTGCTGAACCCGCTCGGCGAGAAGAAGCTCTCGCACGTCGAGACGCTGCTGAAGGACGCGAAGGGCCCCGTCATCGCATCGACCGACTACGTCCGTGCGCTGGTCGACCAGATCCGCGCGTTCGTGCCGCAACGCTTCGTCGTGCTGGGCACGGACGGCTTCGGCCGCTCCGACACGCGCGAAAAGCTGCGTCACTTCTTCGAAGTCGACCGCTACTGGACCACGGTTGCTGCGCTGAGTGCGCTGGCCGATGAGGGTACGATTGAGCGCAAGGTCGTGGCCGACGCGCTGAAGAAGTACAACCTCGATCCGTCCAAACCCAACCCGATGACCGTCTAAGGCATCGACCCGCGAGCCCCAATGTGCACCTCGCCGCCCGAAGCGGGCGGACGAGGTGCGCGCGGCCCTGGAGACAGAAAACAATGAGCCAAGCGATCGAAGTCAAGGTGCCGGACATCGGCGATTACAAGGACATCCCTGTGATCGAGGTGCTGGTGAAGGCGGGTGATACCGTCGAGAAAGAGCAGTCGCTCGTCACGCTGGAATCCGACAAGGCGACGATGGATGTGCCGAGCCCGGCGTCGGGCACGGTCAAGGAAGTGAAGGTCAAGCTTGGCGACACGGTGTCGGAAGGCACGCTGATCGTGCTGCTCGACGGCGAAGGCGGCGGCGCTGCAAAGGGCAACGGCGCGGCTGCGCCGGCTGCTGCACCGGCACCGGCACCGGCACCGGCCCCCGCACCTGCGCCTGCTGCTGCTGCGGCTCCTGCGAAGAGCGGCGGCGTGCAGGAAGTGAAGGTGCCGGATATCGGCGACTACAAGGATGTGCCCGTCATCGAAGTGGCCGTGAAGGTTGGCGACCGCGTCGAGAAGGAGCAGTCGCTCGTCACGCTCGAATCGGACAAGGCGACGATGGATGTGCCGAGCCCCGCCGCCGGTATCGTCAAGGAAGTGAAGGTCAAGGTCGGCGATAACGTGTCGGAAGGCACGCTGATCGTGCTGCTCGAAGGCGAGAGCGGCGGTGCCGCTGCGCCCGCGCCGGCTGCCGCGAAGCACGAAGAAAAGCCGTCGGACGCGCCCGCTGCGCCGTCGCCGGCTCCCGCCCAGCCGTCCGCGCTCGCGCAGGCGCCTGTGATCCCCGCAGGCGAAGGCGGCGCGCATCGCGCGAGCCACGCGTCGCCGTCGGTGCGCAAGTTCGCGCGCGAACTGGGTGTCGACGTGTCGCGCGTGCAAGGCACGGGTCCGAAGGGCCGCATTACGCAGGACGATGTCACCGCGTTCGTCAAGGGCGTGATGACGGGCCAGCGCGGCGCCCCGGCTGCCGCTGCACCGGCTGCCGCAGGCGGCGGCGAACTGGGCCTGCTGCCGTGGCCGAAGATCGACTTCACGAAGTTCGGCCCGATCGATCCGAAGCCGCTGTCGCGCATCAAGAAGATTTCCGGCGCGAACCTGCATCGCAACTGGGTCATGATCCCGCACGTCACGAACAACGACGAAGCGGACATCACCGATCTCGAAGCGCTGCGCGTGCAGCTGAACAAGGAAAACGAGAAGTCGGGCGTCAAGTTCACGATGCTCGCGTTCGTGATCAAGGCGGTCGTCGCGGCGCTGAAGAAGTTCCCGACGTTCAACGCCAGCCTGGATGGCGACAACCTGGTGTTCAAGCAGTACTACCACGTCGGTTTTGCCGCCGACACGCCGAACGGTCTCGTCGTGCCCGTGATCCGCGATGCGGACAAGAAGGGTCTCGTCGATATCGCGAAGGAAATGGCCGAGCTGTCGAAGCTCGCGCGCGAAGGCAAGCTGAAGCCGGACCAGATGCAAGGCGGCTGCTTCTCGATCTCGTCGCTGGGCGGCATCGGCGGCACGAACTTCACGCCGATCATCAACGCGCCTGAAGTGGCGATTCTCGGGCTGTCGCGCAGCGCGATGAAGCCGGTGTGGGACGGCAAGCAGTTCGTGCCGCGCCTGACGCTGCCGCTGTCGCTGTCGTACGACCATCGCGTGATCGATGGCGCCGAGGCGGCTCGCTTCAATGCGTATCTCGGTTCGATTCTTGCCGATTTCCGGCGTGTGATTCTTTGATTGTTGAGCTTTTGTCGCGCGGCGAGGTGTGAGGTTCTTGTGGTTGCTCATGCCTCGCCGTTGAACCTGCCTTGTCATCTCGCTTCACGCGTTGCCCCTGTGCGGGGCGGCACCTACTTTTCTTTGTCTTGCAAAGAAAAGTAGGCAAAAGAAAGCCGCGTCCTTGGCGGACGGCATTAAGTCTGCGGCTGGCGTCGCGGGTTTTCGAGGCGAAGGTTTTTTGCGGCTCATCGTTCAACACGGTCAATAAGAGAAGGGGACACTAATGAGTCTCGTCGAAGTGAAGGTGCCGGACATCGGCGATTTCAAGGACGTCGATGTCATCGAAGTCAATATCAAGCCGGGCGACACGATCGAGAAAGAGCAGTCGCTGCTGACGCTCGAATCGGACAAGGCGTCGATGGAAGTGCCGAGCGATACGGCCGGTACGGTCAAGGAAGTGCGCATCAAGGCAGGCGAGAAGGTCTCGCAGGGCACCGTGATCGCCGTCGTGGAAACGTCGGGCGAAGCCAAAGCCGCCAAAGAACCTGAGCAAGCTGCGCCTGCACCCGCTGCCGCCCCCGCGGCAAGCGGCGGCAGCGTGCAGGAAATCAAAGTGCCGGATATCGGCGACTATAAAGATGTGCCCGTGATCGAAGTCGCGGTGAAGGTCGGCGACCGTGTCGAGAAAGAGCAGTCGCTCGTCACGCTCGAATCCGATAAGGCGACCATGGACGTGCCGAGCCCGGCCGCCGGCGTCGTCAAGGAACTGAAGGTCAAAGTTGGCGACAACGTCTCCGAGGGCACCGTGCTGCTGCTGCTCGAAGGCGAAGGCGCGGCGGCTGCGCCTGCACCGAAGGCGGCTGCTCCGGCGCCGTCGCCTGCGCAGTCAGCCACCAAGGCACCCACGCCCGCGCCGCAAGCCGGCAGCTATTCGGGTTCCGTCGACGTCGAATGCGACATGCTCGTGCTCGGCGCCGGTCCCGGCGGTTACTCGGCGGCATTCCGCTCGGCTGACCTCGGCATGAAGACGGTGCTCGTCGAGCGTTATTCGACGCTCGGCGGCGTGTGTCTGAACGTCGGCTGCATTCCGTCGAAGGCGCTGCTGCACACGGCGCTCGTAATCGATGAAGCGGAAGCGCTCGGCTCGCACGGCATCACGTTCGGCAAGCCGCAGATCGATCTCGACAAACTGCGCGACTTCAAGTCGGGCGTCGTCAAGAAGCTGACGGGCGGTCTCGCGGGGATGGCGAAGGCGCGCAAGGTCGAAGTCGTGACGGGCGTCGGCACTTTTGTCGATCCTTATCACATGGAAGTGCAGGGCGAAAGCGGCAAGAAGGTCGTCAAGTTCAAGCAGGCGATCATCGCGGCCGGTTCGCAAGCCGTGAAGCTGCCGTTCATTCCGGAGGATCCGCGCGTCGTCGATTCGACGGGTGCGCTGGAACTGCGTCAGCTGCCCAAGCGCATGCTCGTGATCGGCGGCGGCATCATCGGCCTGGAAATGGCGACGGTGTACGCAACGCTCGGCGCGCAGATCGACGTGGTCGAAATGCTCGACGGCCTGATGTTGGGCGCGGACCGCGATCTCGTGAAGGTCTGGGAGAAGTTCAACAGCAAGCGTTTCGGCAACGTGATGCTGAAGACCAAAACGACGGGCGCGGAAGCGAAGCCGGACGGCATCTACGTGACGTTCGAAGGCGAGAAGGCGCCCGCCGAGCCGCAACGCTACGATCTCGTGCTGGTTGCCGTGGGCCGCAGCCCGAACGGCAAGAAGATCGGCGCGGACAAGGCAGGCGTGGCTGTGACGGATCGCGGCTTCATCGACGTCGACAAGCAGATGCGCACCAACGTGCCGCACATTTTCGCGATCGGCGATGTCGTCGGTCAGCCGATGCTCGCCCACAAAGCGGTGCATGAAGGCCACGTCGCGGCGGAAGCGGCGCATGGCGAGAAGGCGTACTTCGACGCGCTGCAGATTCCGTCGGTGGCTTACACCGATCCGGAAGTGGCATGGGCGGGCAAGACGGAAGACCAGTGCAAGGCCGAAGGCATCAAGTACGGCAAGGCAGTGTTCCCGTGGGCCGCATCGGGCCGCGCGATCGCGAATGGCCGCGATGAGGGCTTCACGAAGCTGATCTTCGACGAAGAGACGCATCGCGTGATCGGCGGCGGCATTGTGGGTCTGAATGCGGGCGACCTGATCAGCGAAGTGTGTCTCGCAATCGAAATGGGCGCGGACGCGACGGATATCGGCAAGACGATCCACCCGCACCCGACGCTCGGCGAATCGATCGGTATGGCCGCCGAGCTGTACGAAGGCGTCTGTACCGATCTGCCACCGCAAAAGAAGAAGTAAGCGCGAACGGCGTGGGCTCACGCCGGTTCGATCAGCGCATGTGAAAACGGCGCGTCCTTCGGAAGAAGGGCGCGCCGTTTTTTTATGCGCGTCGCTCAGGGCCAGCGATTCGACACAAAACAAGCAGGCAAAAAAATCCCGGCCTGAGCCGGGGAAACGATACGCTGTTTAACGTATCGGAGCGTCTGGCCGCCTGGTCGCCGAAGTCTCGACCCGTGCGGCGCTGTTCAGTACCGCCAGTCACTTCGACAGTGTATCTCGCGGCTGCGCATCGAGGGATGATGGGGCATCCGTCAGTGCGCAGGTGAAGCCCGATCCGTTGAATCCGTTACGTTTTCAGTGCGTTCTTAGACAGCAGCCTTCTTGGCCGATGCTGCCGTACGCGAAGCTTGTGCAGCAGCTTGCGAAGCGGCCTTCGATGCAGCCGTTGCAGCCGCGTTGAAATTGCTTTCAGCGATTTCGACAGCTTGCTTCGTTGCCTTGTGAACCGTTTCGTACGTCGTGTTCGCGGCCGTGATGGCCGACTTGATCACGGCGACAGCCGTTTCCGAACCAGCCGGTGCGTTCTTCGCGACGTTCTCGACGAGCGCCTGCACCTTCTTGTTCTGCTCTTCGTATTGAGCTTCAGCGACGCGGGCGAATTCAGCTTGCGTAGCCGATGCGATTTCGTACAGGTGACGGCCATACGACAGAACTTTTTCTGCCACCGGCTGCGTCAGGCCTGCTTGCAGCGCGAGCAGTTCTTGCGCGTCCTTCACCGACAGCGCGCGTTGTGCGTTTTCCTGGCTTTCAGCGATCGTCGACTTGACGACTTGCAGATTCAGCTCGACCAGCTTTTCGACGCCTTCGAATGCCTTCGAGGTCAGGCCGAACAGCGTTTCGAGGTTGGCCTTCTGTGCTGCGGCGAATTGCTCAGGGGTCAGCAGAGTCATGTTTACGCTCCTGGATTACCGGCTCGTCTGGCGCGAACCGAGTTGGGTTAACTGCAGAACTATTAGGGATCGCTGGATCGCAGTTCATTGTGCGTCGCAGCAATGGTTCCCATTTTAGGACGGCTCCGATAGATGTCAAGGACTTTTTTGTGCAACGCACAACGCATAAAAATTACTAATAAAACAATACGTTATGTAGCGTTTATGACATTGTGGTGAAGCGCATGCACATTAGGGTTTGCACCGATGTGGTGCGGCAAAAATCGTGGTCTCCCAAGCAGGATGAGGCAGAGAGCGCGCCGACGGCGCATTTCCGGGTGAAAAGGTAAAATTCGCGGGTAAACCGAAAACCGTAGCGGAACGTTAAATCCCCATCCCGGTCGAATGCGCGTCGTGCTGCTTCGCAGTAGTCGCTTAACAGTCGATCGGCTCGCGGCGTACTGCAGGCGTGCATCGGAGCAGCAGGGCATCGTGTTCCGGATGCTCGCGGCGGATTTGCATTCCCACCGTGCGCGACCGTACTTCCCCGATCAAGTTTGTGTCGAATATGCCGATATGCTGAACGAGTGAGAGCCTTCAGCGACATGGGCGATGGCGGTTTTGCCGGCGTGTCATTGGTATTTTCGATGGTGTACCTGCAACCTATTGCCTTTCTTCAATCGAGCCTGACAACTCGGTTTAAGGACTGTCGATAAGTGCTTAATATTGCTAATTTTTAACCGTTTTACTACACTGGCGGAAATCTCTCTCGCCGCTCCAACCAGAACACCAATGAAAACCGACATGTTTTCGTCACTGAAAGTGATGCACGGCGCGGCGCTCAGTACCGCTCTGTCGGTGGCTGCCTCGGTGGTCATCGCAGCGGCGTTTGCCGCGCCGGTGGACGCGTTCGCCGCGTCCGACACGGCCCCCGTCAAAACCGCGAAAGCCGGCAAGAAGTCTTCGAAGAAGGCGGCTGCCGAGAAGGTCTCCAGCAAGCCGTCGAAGGCCGTGAAGGCTGCCGCGAAGGACGACGAGCCCCGTACCGTTTCGAAGAAGCGCCGCGTGTCGTACACGGTGAATGGCCGCCATCACTCGGTGATGCGCCGCGTCGCGTTCGAACCGCGCCAGCCGTCCGTCGGCACGGCGTTCGGCCTGCACGAAACGCCTGACGCGCTGATGCTCCGTTCGAGCGTCGCCTACGTGGTCGACCAGAACACGTCGGAGTCGCTGTTCGACAAGAACTCACGCGCCGTCGTGCCCATCGCGTCGATTACCAAGTTGATGACGGCGATGGTCGTGGTCGACTCGAAGGCGGCCATGACCGAGCAGATCGAAGTCACGGACGAAGATCGCGACTATGAGAAGAACACGGGCTCGCGTCTGTCTGTCGGTTCGGTGCTGTCGCGTGAAGACATGCTGCACATCGCGCTGATGGCCTCGGAAAACCGCGCGGCAGCGGCGCTGTCGCGCTACTTCCCGGGCGGCCGTCCCGCTTTCATGGCCGCGATGAACGCGAAGGCGAAGGCGCTCGGCATGACCGATACGCACTTCGAAAACCCGACGGGTCTGACGAGCCAGAACGTGTCGAGCGCGCGGGACCTCGTGAAGATGGTCAACGCTGCGTATCAGTACCCGATGATCCGCAAGTTCTCGACCGATCGCAGTTACGAGGTGTATACGGGCAAGCGCTCGATCGCCTACAACAGCACGAACGCGCTGGTGCGCAATCCGTCGTGGGACATCGGTCTGCAGAAGACGGGCTTTATCAACGAAGCAGGCGAGTGTCTCGTGATGCAGGCGACGATCCACGATCGTCCGATGATCATGGTGCTGCTCGATTCGTCGGGCAAGTACTCGCGTTTCGCCGATGCGCAGCGTCTGCGTACGTGGCTCGACAACGGCGGCGAACAGCGCATCACGAGCGCGGACGCCAACGGCGCGGGAACCTGAGCGCCCGGACGTCAGGACTCAGACCAAAACAAAAAGCCCCGCATTGCGGGGCTTTTTTTGCTTGCTAGTGCTTGGTGCGGCGTAGGGCGGTGGATCGCCGCATAGTGCGCGTCAGACGGCTTGCGCCGATGCGCCCATCGGCTGCGCTTGCGGGTGATACCCGAGCGACTCGGAAATCACGAGCGCAGTCTTGCTCAACTGCCCGAGCCACGAATCCTGCAGTCGGTCGGCGGGCGCCGACAGCGACAGGCCCGCGACGAGCTTGCCCGTATCGTCATAAATGCCGGCCGCGATACAGCGCACGCCCAGTTCCAGTTCCTCGTTGTCGCGCGCGCAAGCCTGCTGGCGCACATGCGATAGCTCGCGTTCGAGTTTCGAGAGATCGGTGATGCTGTTCTGCGTGTGCCCCGAGAGGCCTGTGCGCGTTGCGTAGGCTCGCACGCGGGTCGATTCGTCGGCGGCGAGGAAGAGCTTGCCGACGGACGTCAGATGCAGCGGCGCGCGGCCGCCGATCGCGCGGACCACCTGCATGCCCGAGCGTTCGGAATAGGCACGTTCGATATAGACGATCTCGTCGCCCTGACGGACCGACAGGTTGACCGTCTGGCCCGTCAGCCGGTGCAGCTCGCGCATCGGCATCAGCGCCGCGTCGCGCACAGAGAGGCGCGCCTTGACGAGATTGCCCAGTTCCAGCAGCCGCATGCCGAGGCGATAGGTGCCGGGGTCCGAGCGATCCACCAGCCGGCAGGTCACCATATCGTTCAGGATGCGGTGGGCGGTGGACGGATGAAGGTCGGTGCGTTGCGCGAGTTCCTTCAGGCTGACCGGGTCGCTATGTGCGGCGAGGGCGTCCAGCAGCCGCATCATGCGCTCGATCACCTGGATCGATGTCTTGGGGTCCGGGTTCGTATCGCTCATAAGGCTAAACGGTTGACGCGTCAAACAGCGGAAAACCGATTGTATCTCGTATTGTGAAAAAAGCGAACGCCATTGGAATTGAACTTCCAATCTCAATATTTGGCGGATCATTGCGCATTGGGGCCGTTACGCGTTGGTATTGCGCGTCAAACAGCGGATAATCGGGGACGTTTCCCTGGAGGAGCACCCATGCGAGTCGGTTTTTTCGTCACCTGCCTGATCGATCTGATGCGCCCCGAAATCGGCTTTTCCGCGATCAAGCTGATCGAGCGCGCGGGCTTCGAGGTGTTCGTCCCGCCCGCGCAAACCTGCTGCGGACAGCCGGCCTACAACTCCGGCGACAGGCGCATCGCGCGCGATCTCGCGGAGAAAACGCTGCGCGAGTTCGAACAGTACGATTTCGTGGTCGTGCCGTCGGGGTCGTGCGGCGGGATGATCCGTGTGCATTACGGCGATCTGTTCGCCGACGATCCCGAACTGATGGGCCGCTTCGCGCGGCTGCGTCCCAAGGTCTACGAGCTGACCGATTTTCTGGCGAACGTCGCCAAGATCGAACTGACGCCGGGCGAATTCCAGGGGCCGGTGACCTATCACGACTCCTGCTCGGGGCTGCGCGAGCTGGGCGTCAAGCAGCAGCCGCGCGCGCTGCTCGCGCAGGCTGGCGTCGTCGTGACCGAGATGAAGGACTGCGAGCACTGCTGCGGCTTCGGCGGGACGTTTGCGCTCAAGTTCGGCGATATCTCGACGGCCATCGTCGACGAGAAGTGCGCGAATATTCAGGCGAGCGGCACGAACGCGGTGGTGCTGGGCGATCTCGGCTGCATGCTGAATATCGAAGGGCGCCTGCGGCGTACGGGTGACACGACCACACGCGTGCTGCACATCGCGCAGGTGCTGGCGGGCGACGCGTGATGCTTTCCCCGCCGGTCTAGCCGTAGCGGATACCTACAACCGATCCCCAAGGCCGTCATGCAAGTCCAAACGATGCAGTTCAAGGCGCGCGCGGGCCAGAAACTCGCCGATCAACGCCTCCAGCAGAACCTCACCAAGCTGTCGACGAAATTCGTCTCGGCCCGCGCGTCGGCGATGACCGCGATCGACTTCCCCGCCACGCGCGCGGCGCTGAAGGAGCGTCGCGACCGCGCGCTGCAGAATCTGGACGTGTGGCTCGAAACTTTCGAGCGCGAAGCCACGCGGCGCGGCGTCACCGTGCTGTTCGCGGAGACGACGCAGGACGCGGCGAAGCTCGTCGCCGACATCGCGCGCAAGCACGACGTGAAGAAGGTGATCAAGACGAAGTCGATGGTGTCCGAGGAAATGCGCCTGAACGAGGTGCTCGGACAGATGGGCGTGCAGTCCATCGAAACCGACCTCGGCGAATACATCCTGCAAATCAACGACAACGAGCCGCCGAGCCACATCATTGCGCCCGTCGTGCACAAGGACAAGGAAGAGATCGCCGATCTGTTCGCGAAGACGCACAACAAGCCGCGTCTGACGGAGATCCCCGAGATGACGCGCGAAGCACGCGAGATGCTGCGTCCGCATTTCATGACGGCCGACATGGGTGTGACGGGCGGCAACTTCGTGATCGCGGAGACGGGCTCGGTCGCGCTCGTGACCAACGAGGGCAACGAAGGCATGTGCACCGTGATGCCGCGCGTGCACGTCGCGGTGACGGGCATCGAGAAGGTGCTGCCGACACTGGAAGATCTCGCGACGGCGATGCGTCTGCTACCTCGATCAGCGACGGGGCAGGACGTTTCGAACTATTTCTCCGTCCTCACGGGCCCGCGCGGCGCCGACGACCAGGACGGGCCGGAGCATATGTACGTGGTACTCGTCGATGGCGGACGCACCGGGCTGATCGGCGGTGACTTTCAGGAGATGCTGCGCTGCATCCGCTGCGGCGCGTGCATGAACCATTGCCCGGTGTATCAGAAGGTCGGCGGACATACGTACGGCTGGGTGTATCCCGGGCCGATGGGGTCGGTGCTGACGCCGAGCTATGTCGGCATCGAAAAGGCGCTCGATCTGCCGCAGGCCGCGACGCTGTGCGGTGAGTGCAACAGCGTGTGTCCCGTCGGCATTCCGCTCTCCGATCTGCTGCGCAAGCTGCGCGAGCGCCAGATGGAGCGGCATCTGCGGCCGTGGCAGGAGCGCTTCGGGCTCGCTGTCTGGGGCTATCTGGCGATGCATCCGGCTGCATACGGCTTGTTCACGAAGCTCGCGGTGCGGATTCTCGAGCGTATGGGCGGCAGCGGGAAGTCGATCGCAAAGCTTCCGCTAGCCGCAGGCTGGACGAATACGCGCGAGATGCCGGCGCCCGTCGGGCGGACGTTCCGCGAACTGTACGCCGCGAGCAAGACGCACCTGGGATAGCGCGCCCACGCCGGGGCAACGCTGCAATTGAAAGAGGCTGCATCGCTCGCGCGATGCAGCCTCTTTTGCTTCCAGGGATCATCCGAACACAGGCCACGCCCCTTCAGTGCAAGGTGCCGCCTCCGTCCCAGCGTCCCGGCTGGCGCGGCGAACTTCCGCCGCCGCGGTTGCCTCCCCCTCCGCCTTGCTGCTGTCCGGCGCCTGCCTGGACAGGCGGGCGAACCCCGTGTCCGGCGCCCGAATTGCCGCCGGGCGCCATTGGAGGCGGATTGCCGGCCTGCGGCGGTTGACCGCGCGGCGGCCCGCCGTTGTTGCCGCCATGTCCGTTCCAGTTGCCGCGGTCATGGTTGTAGCCGTGGTCGTAGCCACGACCGCCCCAATAGTGGCGGTCATAGTCCGAATATCCGCCTCCGCCGAAGCCAAGGAACAGACTCGATTGAACGGGCGGCTCGGCATATCCGTAGGCGGGCGCGCCGTAGCCATCGTAATAGCCGTCGTTGTATCCATAGCCGGGCGCACCGCCAGCCGGATAGGCGACGCAGCCACTAAGCGCGGCAACCGCACACGCGGCGAGGACGGCAGGAGCGAGAGAAGGAATAAGTCGTTTCATGTGAGTGTTAAGACAAGCGAGAGGCGCGAGAGGCGCAATGTCCATAAGCCTATTTGTAGCGCCGACTGGGCCTTACCTGTGTGTGCTTTTGTAAGGATTTCTTTCGGTGGTCGAAAGTTGATCGCGGGCACCGCAGACCGAACTGACGAACGCGACTGTTCACCCCGGCGCAACGCTGTGTTCTGCTGGGGCGGGTTTTTCCGGATTGCGTCCTCGTCTACCATTTCGACTGGGCAAAGTGCGCCTATGCACTGCGGCCCGCTTTGAGAAAACGACATCATGAAAAAGAAAATATCGGTGTACTGGCCTCTGGCCATCGTCGTGCCGCTTGCGGCTATTGCTTGTCTACATCTGTATAACGGCGCGCCCGCGCAATCATCGACGTCGCCGCTGGCTGCGGAGCGCGTGTCGGCGGAACTCGCGCGCACGGTGTCGTACGGGTTCGTCGGCGGCGAGGCCGCGATGCCCGCTGAGACCATGTCTGCCGCTTCCCGCATGCCTGCCCAGCCGATGTAAGCGGTCATGGCTGGCGTGGCGCGGGCGTGATTTTGCACGTCTTTGTATAATCGCGGCAGTGTTTCACCACTTATGACATTTGCGGCTGGGCCGCTCAGCCATCGATGAAAACCGTCGCTATCTGCTTCGTGTGCCTTGGGAACATTTGCCGTTCCCCGACTGCGGAAGGCGTCATGCGGCATTTGCTTGCAGAGGCGAGGCTCGCGGATCGCGTGATTGTCGATTCAGCGGGGACGGGCGACTGGCATATCGGCGAAGCGCCGGACGAACGCGCGCAGTGCGCCGCGAAAAACCGCGGTTACGATTTGTCGATATTTCGTGGCCGTCAGATCACGGCCGCCGATTTCGAAAGCTTCGATCTGATCATCGCGATGGACGACAAGAACGTCGCCGCGCTCAGGCAGGTCTGTCCGCCCGCACAGCGCGACAAGATTCGCCTGCTGATGGAATTCGCGACAGACGCAGCTGCGTCTGACGCAGGCGGCGCAGCACAGCGCGCTTCCGGATTCGATTCACGCGAAGTCGTCGATCCGTATTTCGGCGGCGGCGAGGGCTTCGAAATCGTGCTGGACCAGTGCGAAGCCGCCTGCCGCGGCCTGATCGCGGCGCTGCGGCCCCAATTGACCCTGTAAGACGAGTTTTTCGTTAAGTAAATGACCCAAATCGGGATAGGGATACTTGACTAAATCTGTCATGTATTTATACTTGACCAAACTTGTCGAGAATTGCGGTTCCCACCACATATGAGACTCACCACGAAAGGCCGTTTCGCCGTCACGGCGATGATCGACCTGGCACTGCGCCAGGAGCAGGGCCCGGTGACGCTTGCGGGTATCAGCCAGCGCCAACACATCTCCTTGTCCTACCTCGAGCAGCTGTTTGGCAAGCTGCGCCGGCACGAGATCGTCGAATCCGTGCGCGGGCCGGGCGGCGGCTACAACCTCGCGCGCCGCGCGGAGGATGTGACGGTTGCGGACATCATCATCGCCGTCGACGAACCGCTCGATGCCACCCAGTGCGGCGGCAAGGGTTCTTGCGAAGGTACGAAGCATCACGACGGCCATTGCATGACGCATGAGTTGTGGTCGACGCTGAATCAGAAGATGGTCGAGTATCTCGACTCCGTTTCCCTGAAAGATCTGGTTGACCAGCAGCGTTCGCGCGAAGGCGCGACGGCTGTGCTGCGCGACCGTCGCACCGAAGCGCCCGCCGTCGAGCCGCGCGCGGTGCCGAAAGGGCCGAATTCCGTTTTCAACATGGCCGGCTGACAGAGCGCGCAAGAGACGCGAACGACAGAACCGAGAAGCCATAAGCACTGATGTCCCCGGAGCGATTGATGAATAACGACATTCCCCACCTGCCCATTTACATGGACTACAGCGCGACGACGCCCGTTGATCCGCGCGTGGTGGACAAGATGATTCCGTATCTGCGCGAACAGTTCGGCAATCCGGCATCGCGCAGCCATGCGTATGGCTGGGACGCGGAGCGCGCGGTCGAAGAAGCGCGCGAGAACGTCGCGGCGCTCGTCAATGCCGACCCGCGCGAAATCATCTGGACGTCGGGCGCAACGGAATCCGACAACCTGGCTATCAAGGGCGCCGCGCACTTCTACAAGAGCAAGGGCAAGCACATCATCACCGTGAAGACCGAGCACAAGGCCGTGCTCGACACGACGCGTGAACTGGAGCGCGAAGGCTACGAAGTCACGTATCTCGACGTGAAGGACGACGGTCTGATCGACCTCGACGTCTTCAAGGCCGCGCTGCGCCCGGACACGGTCCTCGTTTCCGTGATGCACGTGAACAACGAGATCGGCGTGATCCAGGACATCGAGACGATTGGTGAAATCTGCCGCGAAAAGGGCATCATTTTTCACGTCGACGCGGCGCAGGCCACGGGCAAGGTCGAAATCGACCTGCAGAAGCTCAAGGTCGATCTGATGTCGTTCTCGGCACACAAGACGTATGGCCCGAAGGGCATCGGCGCGCTGTACGTGCGCCGCAAGCCTCGCGTGCGCATCGAAGCGCAGATGCACGGCGGCGGTCACGAGCGCGGCATGCGCTCGGGCACGCTGGCCACGCACCAGATCGTCGGCATGGGCGAAGCGTTCCGTATTGCTCGCGAAGAAATGGCGACGGAAAACGAACGCATCCGGATGCTGCGCGACCGTCTGCTGCGCGGGCTGCAAGAGATCGAAGAAACGTATGTGAATGGCGACATGGAAAAGCGTGTCCCGCACAACCTGAACATCAGCTTCAACTTCGTCGAAGGCGAGTCGCTGATCATGGCGGTGAAGGACGTGGCCGTGTCGTCGGGTTCGGCCTGCACGTCGGCTTCGCTGGAGCCTTCGTATGTGCTGCGCGCGCTCGGCCGCAACGACGAACTGGCGCACAGCTCGATCCGTTTCACGGTCGGCCGCTTCACGACGGAGCAGGACGTCGATTACGTCATCAACCTGCTGAAGAGCAAGATTGCGAAGCTGCGCGATCTGTCGCCGCTGTGGGAAATGCACCAGGACGGCATCGATCTGTCGACCATCCAGTGGGCTGCGCACTGAGCGCGCCTCGACTGGTCGAACACGAACGCAGGTTGAATCGAATCAAGGAGTGACAACATGGCATACAGCGATAAGGTCCTGGACCACTACGAAAACCCGCGCAACGTTGGTTCGTTTGCGAAGGACGACGACACGGTCGGCACCGGCATGGTCGGCGCGCCGGCTTGCGGCGACGTGATGAAGCTGCAGATCCGCGTCGGCGCGGACGGCGTGATCGAAGACGCGAAGTTCAAGACGTATGGCTGCGGTTCGGCCATCGCGTCGAGCTCGCTGGTCACGGAATGGGTGAAGGGTAAGACGCTCGACGAAGCGCTCACCATCAAGAACACGCAGATCGCCGAAGAACTCGCGCTGCCGCCCGTGAAGATTCACTGCTCGATTCTCGCGGAAGACGCGATCAAGGCCGCCGTCGCGGACTACAAGCAGCGTCACGGCGAAACGGCCAAGGCCGAGCAGTCGGCTTAAGCGGCGCAGCAGGCAAACGCATGAGTGGCACGGTGCGGCGTCAGGTTCGGCACACGCGGTGCCTGAATCCGACGCCCGCCGGAACGATTTGAGAAGCAGGCAGGGTCGCGCGACGCATCGTGACGAACGACGGCGCAGCGCACATTGAGAAACGCTATGGCAATTACGTTGACCGAAAAGGCAGCACAACACGTGCAGAAATATCTGACCCGGCGCGGTAAGGGCGTCGGGCTGCGGCTCGGTGTGCGCACGACGGGTTGCTCGGGCCTCGCATACAAGCTCGAGTACGTCGATGAACTCGCACCTGAAGACGAGGTGTTCGAGTGCAATGGCGTGAAGATCATCGTGGACCCGAAGAGCCTCGCGTATATCGACGGGACGGAGCTCGACTTCGCACGTGAAGGGTTGAACGAAGGCTTCAGGTTCAACAACCCGAACGTGAAGGACGAGTGCGGCTGCGGCGAATCGTTCCGCGTGTAAGCGCGCGAGTCATGCTGAAAAGGCGGCCTGTGCCGCCTTTTTTCAATTTCGCCGCATATTCATTTGCGTATCACGTATCCGCGTATCACTTTCGGGCGCTGCACTGCGCGCCCTGGATGGACAAAGTAATCCGATGGCCTCGCTGAACGACAGTCACTTCGCACTTTTCGACCTGCCGGAGCAGTTCGCGCTGGACGCGCCCGCGCTCGATCACGCGTATCGCACGGTGCAGGCTCAAGTGCATCCGGACCGCTTCGCCGCGGCGGGCGACGCGCAAAAACGCATCGCGATGCAATGGGCGACGCGCACGAACGAGGCGTACCAGACGCTGCGCGATCCGCTGAAGCGCGCGCGCTATCTGCTTTCGCTGCGCGGCATCGACGTCGGCGCCGAGAACAACACCGCGATGGAACCGGCCTTCCTGATGCAGCAGATGGAATGGCGCGAGAATATCGAGGATGCATCGGCGGCGAAGAATATCGACGCGCTCGACGCGTTGCTGGCCGATCTGCGCGACGAAGAGAAGGTGCGCTTCACGAAGCTGGCCGCATTGCTCGATAGCGGCTCGAATCAGGCGGCGGGCGAGGCGGTGCGGCAACTGATGTTCATCGAGCGCGTGGCCGCGGAGATCGGCACGCAGATCGAGCGGCTCGACAACTGACGCCGCCTGACCCAACAGCGTAATCACCACGCGAACCAAACATGATCAGGACCGGGGCGAAACAGTCCCCGAAGAAGATTCCAGATGGCTTTACTGCAAATCTCTGAACCCGGCATGGCGCCCGCGCCCCACCAGCGGCGTCTTGCCGTCGGCATCGACCTCGGCACCACCAATTCGCTCGTCGCGGCCGTGCGCAGCGGCGTGCCCGACGTGCTGCCCGACGAAGAAGGCCACTATCTGCTGCCGTCCGTCGTGCGGTATCTGGAGAAGGGCGGCCGGCGCATCGGGCGCGTCGCGAAAGCGGAAGCCGCCACCGATCCGCGCAACACCATCGTGTCCGTCAAGCGCTTCATGGGGCGCGGCAAGAGCGAAGTCGAGCACGCGGAAAACGCGCCGTACGATTTCGTCGACGCGCCGGGCATGGTGCAGATCCGGACAGTCGACGGCGTGAAGAGTCCCGTCGAAGTGTCCGCGGAAATTCTCGCGACGCTGCGTTATCGCGCGGAAGACACGCTCGGCGACGAACTCGTCGGCGCCGTGATCACGGTGCCCGCCTATTTCGACGAAGCACAGCGCCAGGCAACCAAGGACGCCGCGCGTCTCGCCGGCCTGAACGTGCTGCGTCTGCTGAACGAGCCGACGGCGGCGGCAATTGCCTACGGCCTCGATAACGGCGCGGAAGGCCTGTACGCGGTCTACGACCTCGGCGGCGGCACGTTCGATCTGTCGATCCTCAAGCTCACGAAGGGCGTCTTCGAGGTGCTGGCTGCGGGCGGCGATTCGGCGCTGGGCGGCGACGACTTCGATCACGCGCTGTATCGGCATGTGCTCGAACAGGCGAACGTCGTGCCGCAGTCGCTGACGCCGGAAGACGTGCGTCTGCTGCTCGACACGGTGCGCGTCGCGAAAGAATTGCTGTCGTCGGCACCGAGCGCGCCCGTTCAGGTGACGCTCGCGAGCGGCGCAAAGATCGACGTCACGGTCGGCGAAGCCGCCTTCGAAGCGATCACGCAGGCGCTCGTGCAGCGCACGCTCGGCCCGACGAAGAAGGCGCTGCGCGACGCGAAAGTGACGCCGGCTGACATCAAGGGCGTCGTGCTGGTCGGCGGCGCGACGCGCATGCCGGTGATCCGCCGCGCGGTCGAAAACTTCTTCGGCCAGCCGCCGCTGACCAATCTCGATCCCGATCAGGTCGTCGCGCTCGGCGCGGCGATCCAGGCCGATCTGCTGGCAGGCAACCGCGGCGCGGATGGCGACGACTGGCTGCTGCTGGACGTGATTCCGCTTTCGCTCGGCGTCGAAACGATGGGCGGTCTTGCCGAGAAGATCATTCCGCGCAACTCGACCATTCCGATCGCGCGTGCGCAGGAATTCACGACGTTCAAGGACGGCCAGACGGCGATGGCGATTCACGTCGTCCAGGGCGAGCGCGAACTCGTGTCCGATTGCCGTTCGCTCGCGCGCTTCGAACTGCGCGGCATTCCGCCGATGGCGGCGGGCGCGGCGCGTATCCGCGTCACGTATCAGGTCGACGCGGACGGCCTGCTGTCCGTGTTCGCACGCGAGCAGCACTCGGGCGTGGAAGCGTCGGTGGTGGTGAAGCCGTCGTACGGTCTCGCCGACGACGACGTTGCGCGCATGCTCGAAGACAGCTTCAAGACGGCCGAAGTCGATATGCGCGCGCGTGCGTTGCGCGAGGCGCAAGTCGAAGCGCAGCGGCTGATCGAAGCGACGGAAGCGGCCTTTGCCGCCGACGGCGAACTGCTCGACGCCGCCGAGCGCGCGACGCTCGACCGCCTCGTCGCCGCGCTGCGCATGGTCGCGCCGGGCGACGATGTCGATGCGATTGAAGCGGCCACGAAGACGCTTGCCGAAGGCACCGACGAATTCGCCGCGCGCCGGATGGACAAGGGAATCCGCCGTGCGCTCGCGGGCAAGAAGCTCGACGAAATCTGATTCACGCGGCGCGTGCCAAAAACGGCTGCGCCACCAGTAAAATGGTACGGTGCCTGAAGGGCGGCGTCCGTGCCCCACAGACCAAAACGGAATTTGTATGCCTCAAATCGTTGTGCTGCCTCACGTCGAACTGTGTCCAGACGGCGCGGTCATCGACGCCGTGCCGGGCAAGAGCATCTGCGACAACCTGCTCGACAACGGCATCGAAATCGAGCATGCGTGCGAGAAGTCCTGCGCGTGCACGACCTGCCACGTGATCGTCCGCGAGGGCTTCAACGCGCTGGAGCCGTCGGACGAGGAAGAAGACGATCTGCTCGACAAGGCATGGGGTCTCGAGCGCGAATCGCGGTTGTCGTGTCAGGCGCTCGTGCCTGAGAACGACGACCTCGTGGTCGAGATTCCGCGTTATTCGATCAACCACGCGAAGGAAAATCACTAACAGGAGCATGCAGCCATGAAGTGGACCGACACGCAAGATATCGCGATGGCCTTGACCGACAAGCATCCGGAGATTGATCCGCAGCAGGTGCGCTTCACCGATCTCCATCGTTGGGTGATGGAACTGGACGGCTTCGACGACGATCCGAACCGCTCGAACGAGAAGATTCTCGAAGCGATCCAGGCTGCATGGATTGAAGACGCAGATTATTGAGCGCGACGCTTCAGAAGCTCGAAACAAAAAGGCGACTTCCTGGGAAGTCGCCTTTTTGTTGGTACTTAGAAAACGAGCTCAGCCTGCGACGAGCGTCCCGTTCTGCACGCGCACACGTTGACCTTGCTGGAACGGCGGCGCTTCGTGGTATGTGAAGTAGCGCGTCTTGCCGTTTTCCATATGCACGCGCACCGAGTAGCTGGTCGTGCTGCGCAGATGCTTCTCGACGGAATTCCCGGCAAGGCCGCCGCCGAGCGCGCCGAGCAGCGTCATCGCCGTGCGTCCGCCGCCACTGCCAAACTGATTGCCGACGACACCGCCCGCCACTGCACCGCCGACGGCGCCGATCCCCGTGCCGTGTCCTTCCTGACGGACGGCGGAAATCGCTTCGACGGTTCCGCACGTCGAGCAGTACGCGGGGCGAGCGGGCTCCTGTTGCGCGTACTGCTGCTGCGGTTGCTGTGCGTATTGAGGCTGCTGGCCGTACTGCGGGCTGGGCGGCGCAGGTGCGCGCGGCGCCTGCTGTGCAGCCTGAGCCTGCTGTTGCTGCTGTTGCTGCTGTTGCTGCTGTTGTGCCGCCGCCTGCTGCTCGGCTTGCTGAGCCGCCGCCTGCTGCTGGGCCTGTTCAGCTGGAGCCTGCTGAGCCGCCGTTGCCTGCTGCGCCTGCAAGGCGGCCGGTTGCGTCGTATCGACGACAGGCTGCTGCTGTTGCGTGACCGCCGCCGATTGCGTCTGATCGTTTTCCGCGCCGTTGCTCGACGCCTTGGGGAACAGTCCCGTCACGGCGGCTGTTGCAGCGAGACTGGCGATGATCACCGCGCCTGCCGCCACGGCGATGAGCGGATGAAGACGGCGTTGCTGGTTGGTCGGGTTATCCATGGTGTTTGGCCTCGTCCGGGGAGAGTTGACCTGGTTGAAACTGCCTTGCGCGCGGATTCATGCGCGCTTCAAGTGTCGGACATCAGAATAAGGGCAGGGTTTCAATATGTAACCTTGCGCAGCGGCACTTCTGTTTTCCAGTTCATGCAAAAACTGCACCGGAAACGCCAAGCCCCGCCAATATTGAGATCGCGCGGATGCAGGTCGCACGAAGGCGCGCCGCGACAGGGCAGCTTTTACCGATAGTTACAAACCGTCGGCAAACAGGGGAGCGAAGAGAGGAGGGGGACGCGCCGTGCACGGCGCATGCGAAACGCACCGTGCACGGGAATTGAGGCCGCGCCGAACGCGGCCGGCGATCAGTCTTCGCGACGCAGATGCGGGAACAGGATGACGTCGCGGATGCTCGGGCTGTCGGTGAGCAGCATCACCAGACGGTCGATGCCGATGCCGCAGCCGCCCGCGGGTGGCATGCCGTACTCGAGCGCGCGGATGTAGTCGGCGTCGTAGTACATCGCTTCCTCGTCGCCGGCGTCTTTCTGGTCGACCTGCTTCTTGAAGCGCGCGGCCTGGTCTTCCGGATCGTTCAGTTCCGAGAAGCCGTTGGCGATCTCGCGCCCCGTGATGAACAGCTCGAAGCGTTCGGTGATGCCGTCGACGGAATCCGATGCGCGCGCGAGCGGCGACACTTCAACCGGGTAATCGATGATGAAGGTCGGCTCCCACAGCTGCGATTCAGCCGTTTCTTCGAACAGCGCCAGTTGCAGCGCGCCGATGCCCGCGTTGAGGAACGCCGGCTGCGTCGTGTCGACGCCGAACCTCTTCAGTTCCGTGCGCAGGAACCCGCCGTCCGCCAGTTGCGCGTCCGTGTACTGCGGCGCGTACTTCTGGATGGCCTGCGTGATCGTCAGACGATGGAACGGCCTGGCCAGATCCAGCTCGCGGCCCTGATACGTGATCGTCGCGTTGCCGAGCGCATCGACGGCGGCCTGACGGATCAGCTGTTCCGTGAAGTCCATCAGCCACTTGTAGTCGGTGTACGCGGCGTAGAACTCCATCATCGTGAATTCCGGGTTGTGACGCGGCGACACGCCCTCGTTACGGAAATTCCGGTTGATCTCGAACACGCGCTCGAAGCCGCCGACCACGAGCCGCTTCAGATACAGCTCCGGCGCGATGCGCAGGAACATCTGCATGTCGAGCGCGTTGTGATGCGTGACGAACGGCTTGGCCGCCGCGCCGCCCGGAATCGGGTGGAGCATCGGCGTTTCGACTTCCATGAAGTTCGCGTCGGCCATGAATTTGCGGATCGACGATACGGCCTTCGTGCGCGCGACGAAGGTCTTGCGCGCTTCGTCCGTCACGATCAGATCGACGTAGCGCTGGCGATAGCGCATTTCCTGGTCGGCGAGACCATGGAACTTGTCCGGCAGCGGACGCAGCGCCTTCGACAGCAGACGCAGTTCCGTGCAGCGCACCGACAGCTCGCCCTTGTTCGTGCGGAACAACACGCCTTGCGCGGCGACGATGTCGCCCAGGTCCCACTTCTTGAAGGCTTCGTAGGTTGCTTCGCCGACATCCGCGGGCGTGATGAAGAACTGGATCTGGCCCGAGCCGTCGCGCACCGTCGCGAAGCTCGCCTTGCCCATCACGCGCTTGAGCATCATCCGGCCGGCCAGCGCGACCTGCAACGCTTTCGCTTCGAGCGCGTCCTTGTCGGCGTCCGCGTATTCCGATCGCAGGTCGGCGGCGTGATGAGTGGGACGGAAGTCGTTCGGATAGGCGACGCCTTGCTCGCGCAGCGCGCGCAGTTTCTCGCGGCGCTCGGCGATGATCTGGTTGTCGTCCAGTTCGACGTTCGTCGTGGCGGCAGGCGTCTGGGTCGGTTCGGTCATGGTAATGATGTTCGGTGTCCGGTGCCTCGCGTGCGTTCGGCGACGCGGGCACACAGGCGGTGAAAAAATGCGGCGCGGCAGAATGTGCCGCGCCGGCTGCGCTTAGATGCCCTGTTTCAGGCTGGCGCTTATGAACGCGTCGAGATCGCCGTCGAGCACGCTCTTCGTGTTGCTGATTTCGACGTTGGTGCGCAGATCCTTGATGCGGCTGTTGTCGAGCACATACGAGCGGATCTGGTGACCCCAGCCCACGTCCGACTTGCCCGCTTCGAGCTTGTCCTGCTCCGACTGACGCTTGCGCATTTCGGCTTCGTACAGGCGCGACTTCAGCATCGCCATCGCTTCGGCGCGGTTGCGGTGCTGCGAGCGGTCGTTCTGGCACTGCACGACGATGCCCGACGGGACGTGCGTAATACGCACGGCGGAGTCGGTCTTGTTGATGTGCTGACCGCCCGCGCCCGAAGCACGGTACGTGTCGATGCGCAAATCGGCCGGATTGACTTCGATCTCGAACGACTCGTCGATTTCCGGATACACGAACACCGACGAGAACGACGTGTGACGACCGCCGGAGGAATCGAACGGCGACTTGCGCACGAGGCGGTGAATGCCCGTTTCCGTGCGCAGGAAGCCGTATGCGTATTCGCCTTCGACCTTGATCGTCGCGCTCTTGATGCCCGCGACGTCGCCTTCCGACTCTTCTAGCACTTCCGTCTTGAAGCCCTTGCGCTCGCAGTAGCGCAGGTACTGGCGCAGGAGCATCGACGCCCAGTCGCACGCTTCCGTGCCGCCGGCGCCTGCCTGAATGTCGATGAACGCGTTGTTCGGGTCGGCCGGATTCGAGAACATCCGGCGGAACTCCATGTCTTCGACGCGCGCCATCAGCTTCGCGGCGTCTTCCTCGCACGCGACGAGGGTGTCCTCGTCGTTTTCCTCGCGCGCCATGTCGAAGAGTTCTTTCGTGTCGCGCAAGTCGTTATCGAGCGTCGACAGGACGTCGACGACGCCTTCGAGCAGTTTCTTTTCCTTGCCCAACGCCTGCGCGTGCTGCGAGTCGTTCCAGACGTTCGGGTCTTCGAGTTCCTTGTTGACTTCGATCAGTCGTACCGACTTTGCATCGTAGTCAAAGATACCCCCGGAGCTCGCCCGCGCGTGTGCGCAGGTCCGCCAGAGAGGAGTCGATGGAGTTCAGGCGTTCCGCTTCCATGTCGATCCAGTTTCAGTGAATAAGGTTTTTTCGTCTGCGACGCTGTTGGGGTTTGGGTTCTTGGGTTTTGGGCTTTTGCTTCGCTGGCATCCGCGATTTCGTAGCGGTGCTACATGCGTCGCCCCTGTGCGGGGCGGCACCTACTTTTCTTTGCCGCGGCAAAGAAAAGTAGGCAAAAGAAAGCCGCTCACCCCGCCAGTTCTTGTGTTTGCCTGCGGGCCCCCAACGGGTCCCGCACTCCACACGGCAACGCGCTATTTGATGCGCGTTGCCAACGTCTTTAACCGGCGCATCACCCTCTCCAGTCACCCGTAGTGCAGCCAGCGGCGGCGAACCGTCTGCGCCGCCCAGGTGGCAAACGGTGTGTAGCTTGTCGCACCTTACGCGTTCGCGCTTCTACGACACCGATCCTGGTTTTCAGTCCGGAGTGGTGCACTTATGTCGCGACTGCCTACACACCGTTTGCCACCTGGGCGGCCGTGGACTTCTGGTAACGCAATTCCCGACGCGCGAGTGTGAAGCGGGTGAGGCGTGAGTTAGCACGCTGGCAACGCGCGTGGAAAAGTGCGACGCCGTCTGGAGTGCGGGACCGGTTGGGGGCCCGCAGGCAATGACTAGCACTGGCGGTGTTAGCCCGCTTTCTTTTGCCTACTTTTCTTTGCGGCGGCAAAGAAAAGTAGGTGCCGCCCCGCACAGGGGCAACGCTGGCAAACCAAAACGAAATCGCGGATGCCAGCAAAAAAAACCGCAAAACCCAAACCCAACAGCAACACCAAAAACCAAAATTATAACGGATCACCCCAGCGCCCGGGCCAGGCGCAACACAGGCCTACAACACAGCGTGTTCAACGATCAACTGCACCCGCGACACCCCATTCCACGTATCTGCCGAAAGCCGATAGGCAACAGTCGTCCGCGCGGGCAGCGGCTCCGTGTTATTGAACCAGATCGCATTGAATCGCTGACGCCCGCGCATCAGTTGCAGCTTGAGATGCTTGTCCTTCACCAGCGCCTGCGACATCACATCGAATTCGCCCGAAAAAACGGGTGCAGGGAACCCCTGTCCCCACACAGCCGCATCGAGCATCTCGACGAATTGCGGCGTGAAATACGCATCTTCGAGATCGCCGTCCGTCTCCACCGTGCGTGCCAGCACGTCCTGCGTCAGCCACTCGCGGCCGACCTGCTCGAAGGCCGCCGTGAAGCGCGACAAATCCGCTGCGGCGATCGTCAGGCCGGCCGCCATCGCGTGCCCGCCGAACTTCGCGATCAGTCCCGGCTCGCGCTTCGACACGAGATCGAGCGCGTCGCGCAGATGGAAGCCCGGGATCGAGCGTCCCGAGCCCTTGACGGTCTGGCCGCTGTCGTCGGCGAGCGCGAACGTGAACGACGGCCGATGGAATTTTTCCTTCAGGCGTCCCGCGACAATCCCGATCACGCCCTGATGCCACGTCGGATTGAACAGCGTGATCGTCGTCGAGCCGGCGGGATCGACGCCCGACAGATCGTCGAGCGCCTGCTGCTGCATGCCCGCTTCGATTTCGCGCCGCTCCCGGTTCATCGTGTCGAGTTGCTGCGCGAGTTCCCAGGCGCGTCCGATGTCGTCCGTCGTCAGGCAGTCGATGCCCAGCGACATGTCCGACAAACGTCCCGCCGCATTCAGGCGCGGGCCGAGCGCAAAGCCAAGATCGAAACCCGACGCGCTGCGCGCATCGCGTCCCGCGGCGCGGAAGAGGGCGGCGATGCCAGGTTGCATGCGGCCGTTGCGGATTCGCTGGAGACCCTGGGCGACCAGCACGCGGTTGTTGCCGTCGAGCTTCACGACATCGGCCACGGTGCCGAGCGCGACGAGATCGAGCAGGCCGTCGAGGCGCGGCTCCGCACGCGTGTCGCCGAACGCGCCGCGCTTGCGCAACTCGGCGCGCAACGCGAGCAGCACATAGAACATCACGCCCACGCCCGCGATGCACTTGCTCGGGAACGTGCAGCCCGGCTGGTTCGGATTGACGATCGCGCGCGCGGCGGGCAGTTCGTCGCCGGGCAGATGGTGATCGGTGACGAGCACGTCGATGCCGAGCGCGTTCGCCGCTTCGACGCCGTCGACGCTCGCAATGCCGTTGTCGACGGTGATCAGCAGGTCCGGTTTCCCGCCCGGGCGTTGCGCGGCGAGCGCGACGATTTCGGGCGTGAGGCCGTAACCGTACTCGAAGCGGTTCGGCACGAGGTAGTCGATCTGCGCGCCGAACATCCGCAGGCCGCGCACGGCCACGGCGCAGGCCGTCGCGCCGTCGCAGTCGTAGTCGGCGACGACCAGCATGCGGCGCTTGCCTTCGATCGCGTCGGCGAGCAGCGAGGCCGCCGTGTCGCAGCCCTTGAGCGACGCGGGCGGCGTGAGGCGCGCGAGACCGGTTTCGATTTCATCGGGCAGGCAGACGCCGCGCGACGCGTACAGGCGCGCAAGCACGGGATGCAGGCCGTGGCGGATCAGGGCTTCGGCGTCGGCGGGAGAGCAGGGGCGCGTAACGATTTGGGTCATGCGGCGAGATCAGAGGAAAAGCAGGTCATTCGATGAAGAGCGACGCGAACAGACGCCGCCGCCAGAATTTGCGCAAATCGCCGCGCGTGATGTTCAGCGTCACCGAGCCGGTGTCGCCGCACAGCGTCAGGCCGAGTTCGGCCAGTTCGCCTGCCTGCAGCGCAGCCAGCGCGGGCGCGAACCAGTCGCGCTCGAGCGCGGCGAACGCAGCGTTCCAGCGGCCCCAGTCCTGCTCGATGAAGGGCGCGGAGAACGGATCGAGTTCGATCAGCGTGGCCGCGCTGGTTGTGCTGTTTGCGCTGTCCGGGCGCCAGGCGCCGAATGCAGCGGGCGGCGCGCCCGTCGCGGCCCTGGCAGCGAGCGCGAGACCGCGCGTCGCGGCCGCATCCGACAGCACGCGCGCAAAGTCGCTGCGCACCGGCTGCGCGGCGCCCTGCGCGTGGAACCAGATCGAATTGACGGCGGGCAGGCCGCGCGCCTCGCGCGCCGCGTTCACGGGATGCTCGAACCACGCCATCTGCACTTCGTTTTGCAGCTTCATCCATGCGCGCGAGCGCTCGCCCGTGTGCGCTTCATGCGGCAGCCAGATTTCAATGTTGCGGCCGCTCGCGCGCAACGGCGAGGCGCCCGCGAGCGTGCCGAACGCATCGCTCGACAGATACCAGCGTGACGGCTGCGGCGCCTCGACGCGCACGCCCAGTTCCTCGATCAACGGACGCGCGACGTCGAAGAGCGCGCGTGCGTCGTCATCGGCGAGCTCCAGCGAGGCAGGATCGATCAGTACCAGGTGATCGTGCGCGATCCGCACGTGCACCGGCTGCACGCAGGCCCACGTCGCGTCGCCCGGCTGGCCGCCGTCGGCGAGCAGCATGTACGGCGCGAGCGGCGCCTCGTCCGCGGCGGCCGTGCCCGCCGGCACCGCGCCGAAGCTGCGCGCCACCCAGCGCTCGTGCGGCAGCGTACGCTGGAAGTCTTCGCCGATCACACGTTCGACAAGCGTCGCACGGGCGACCAGCTTGTCGAGGGCAGGAATGTCGAGGGAATGCAGTGCGGTGGAGGCGTCGGCTGCCGCGGGCAGCGCGAAGGGCAGAAGGAGGTGCAGTCGGTTGGCATTCATGATGCTGCGCATTGTATGGCAAACTTCGCCCCGTTGATCCGCGATGGCGGAGAAGGGAAACGGTGACTTGTGCGCCGATGCGTACAATTCGCGCAACGATTGCACCGGAAGACGCGCAGCGCCGCAAGCGGCGTTGCGCGCGGCCGCCAGCCATGCGCCGTATGAGGAAAGCCGCCGCAAGCCGGCGTTCTGGAACCATCGGCTGTATTTCGCGCCCAAAGGACACGGCTTTCGCGCGCCGGACGGTCTGGCATCCGTGCGCGGCGCGACGGTCGGGCAACTGCAGAACACAGCGCAATCACGCTGAAAAAGGACTCGCTTGAAATTTCCATACGAATGGCAGATAGGCTGGCGCTACACGCGCGCCGGCAAACGCACCACGGGTAACGGCTTCATCTCGTTCATCGCGCTCGTGTCGATGTCGGGTATCGCGCTCGGCGTCGCCGCGCTGATCGTCGTGCTGTCGGTGATGAACGGCTTCCAGAAGGAGGTGCGCGACCGGATGCTGTCGGTGCTGGCGCACGTCGAAATTTTTTCGCCGACGGGCTCGATGCCGAACTGGCAGCTGACCGCACAGGAAGCGAAGCAGAACAAGGAAGTGATCGGCGCGGCGCCGTACGTCGAAGCGCAGGCGCTGCTCACGCGTCAGGACGCCGTGAGCGGCGTCGCGCTGCGCGGCGTCGAACCGTCGCTGGAGCCCGAAGTGTCGGACATCGGCAAGGAAATGAAGGCGGGCAGCCTGAACGACCTGAAGCCGGGCGAATTCGGCATCGTGCTCGGGGCGGATCTCGCCGCGGCGCTCGGCGTGATGACGGGCGACAAGATCACGCTCGTCGCGCCCGAAGGCACGATGACGCCCGCGGGCCTCTTGCCGCGTCTGAAGCAGTTCAACGTGGTCGGCGTGTTCGAATCCGGTCACTACGAATACGACAGCACGCTCGCGCTGATCAACATCAAGGACGCGCAGGCGCTGTTCCGGCTGCCCGCGCCGACGGGCGTGCGTCTGCGTCTGCGGGACATGCAGCGCGCGCCGGAAGTCGCGCATCAGCTTGCGCGCACGCTCTCCGGCGACCTGTATATCCGCGACTGGACGCAGCAGAACAAGACATGGTTCTCGGCGGTGCAGATCGAGAAGCGGATGATGTTCATCATCCTCACGCTGATCATCGCGGTGGCCGCGTTCAATCTGGTTTCGTCGCTGGTGATGACGGTGACCAACAAGCAGGCCGATATTGCGATTCTGCGCACGCTCGGCGCGCAGCCCGGTTCGATCATGAAGATTTTCGTCGTGCAGGGCATGACGATCGGCTTCGTCGGCACGGGGATCGGCGTCGCGCTCGGCTGCCTGATCGCGTGGAGCATTCCGTGGCTCGTGCCGATGATCGAGCACCTGCTGCACGTGCAGTTCCTGCCGCCGTCGGTGTACTTCATCAGCGAGCTGCCGTCGGAACTGGTGCCCGGCGACGTGATCAAGATCGGTGTAATCGCCTTCCTGCTGTCGTGCCTCGCCACGCTCTACCCGAGCTGGCGCGGCGCGAAGGTTCGTCCTGCGGAGGCGCTGCGTTATGAATGACCGTCCTGACAACAATCTGATGGCTTCTGAAGATTCTGGCTTGCATCCGTATGTGCTCGAAGCGACGGGCATTTCGAAGGCATTCGTTCAGGGCGGCCTGAACGTGCCCGTGCTGAACAACACGCAATTGAGCGTGCGGCGTGGCGAGAAGCTGGCGATCGTCGGTGCCTCCGGCTCCGGCAAGAGCACGCTGCTGCACGTGCTGGGCGGCCTCGACGATCCCGGCGCGGGACACGTCGAAGTGATGGGCAAGCCGTTCACGAAGCTCTCCGAGCGCGAACGCAACGACTTGCGCAACCGCGCGCTCGGCTTCGTCTATCAGTTCCATCATCTGCTGCCGGAATTCAGCGCGCTCGACAACGTCGCGATGCCGCTGCGCATCCGCCGCATGACTACGGAGGATTCGCGCAAGCAGGCACTCGACATGCTGGAGCGTGTCGGGCTCGCGCATCGCGCGAAGCACCGTCCGGGCGAGCTGTCGGGGGGCGAGCGCCAGCGCGTCGCCGTCGCGCGTGCACTGGTGACGAAGCCGGCCTGCGTGCTCGCCGACGAGCCGACGGGCAATCTCGACGGCGGTACCGCGGAGACCGTGTTCAACCTGATGCTGGAGCTGTCGAACACGCTGTCGACCAGTTTCGTGATCGTCACGCACGATTCCGATCTGGCCGCGCGCTGCGACCGGACGATGCGTTTGCGCGACGGCGTCTTGTACGAGGAACCTACCGTTCCCGTCTGAGCCGGATCGCATTCAACCAGGAGGAATGCCGCGCGCATGTGGATCGATACGCACTGTCATCTCGACGCTTCCGAATTCGATGGGGACCGCGATGCCGTCGCGAGCGCGGCGCTCGAAGCGGGCGTGAGCCGGATCGTGATTCCGGGCATTGCGCGCAGCAACTTTTCGACGGTGCGCGAGCTGGCGCATCGCGTGCAGGGCGGGGCGTATGCGCTCGGCATTCATCCCCTCTTCACGCCGCAGGCGCAGCCGGCCGATCTCGACGTGCTGCGCATGGAGATCGAGGCGAGTCTCGACGATCCGCGCTTCGTGGGTCTTGGCGAAATCGGACTCGACTATTTCGTGCAAGGGCTCGACGACGAGACGCAGCAGTTCTACTACAACGAGCAGCTGAAGCTCGCGCGCGAATTTGATCTGCCTGTGATCTGCCATGTGCGCAAATCGCAGGATCAGGTGCTGAAAGGGCTGCGACGCAACAACGTGCATCGCGGCATCGCACACGCGTTCAACGGCAGCTTTCAGCAGGCGCAGGCGTTCATCGATCACGGCATGCATCTGGGCTTCGGCGGCAACGTGACATTCGAGCGCGCGCTGCAGATCCGGCGGCTCGCGGCGCAACTGCCGCTCGACGCACTCGTCGTCGAAACCGATGCGCCCGATATCGCCCCTTCGTGGCGCTACAAGCAGCGCAACACGCCGGATCAGATCCCCGCGATCGGCGCAATACTCGCCGAACAGCGCGGTATCGAGCAAAACGAACTCGCACTAGGCACAACGGCTAATGCGCATGCCGCGTTGCCAAGGCTCGCCAATTACTCTGCATAATCGGTGTCTGGCTCGCGCCATGCGCTGCCGCTGACATTGTTTCGGTTTCCTGATGAATGTCGCGGTGTTGCCGCGCGGGCGTCGGGTGCGGAGGCGGCATGCGGGCGGTGTGGTGCGGATTTGCGTTGGGTGTCGTGTGGTTGCAGCAGCAGGCTGCGTTGCCGGGCTGGGCCCTGTTGCTCGGGTTGAGCGCTGGCGTCTGCGCGTCGATCGTCGTTGCGCGGCTGTGCTTTTTGCGTGGCGCTGCATGGTCCTCACGCGCCGGCTGGCTTGCCGTGCTGGTTGCAGCGGCGTGCGTCGGCTTCGCTTATGCCGGATGGCGCGCGCAGACGCGCCTCGTTTTCGAATTGCCGCGCGAGTGGGAAGGGCGCGATATCGTCGTGAGCGGCTGGATCAAGGGCTTGCCGACGCGCAGCGCGGACGGCGTGCGCTTCCTGTTTTCCGTCGAAGCTGCCGATGCGCCCGTCGAACGTTTCCCGCGCACGCTGCAACTGTCGTGGATCGCGGATGACGCACCGCCGCCCATGCTGGAACCAGGTTCGCGCTGGCGGCTGAGCGTGCGCCTCAAGCGTCCGCATGGCAACGCCAACTGGGGCGTGCGCGACGCCGAAGCCGTGCTGCTCGCGCGCGACGTTCGGGCGACGGGTTATGTGAATCTGCCGTTGCTGGCAGTGCAGCTTCAAGGCAAGGCGGGCGGAATCGGCGTGATCGTCGACGGCTGGCGATCGGCCATTCGCGACCGGATTGCCGCCGTGCTGGCCGATGCGCCGCACATGGGCATCGTCGTGGCGCTTGCGATCGGTGCGCAGGATGCCGTCAGTGCGGTTGACTGGCAACTGATGCGTCGCACCGGTACGAGTCATCTCGTCGCAATTTCCGGCCTGCATATTGGATTCGTCGCGGGGCTTGCCGGATGGCTGGCGGGTTGGCTGTGGCGACGCTCGTGTTTTATCGGACGCAACTGGCCTCTACTCGTGCCCGTGCAGAAGGTATCGATGGCGAGCGGTGCGCTGTTCGCCGCGGTTCATGCCGCGCTCGCGGGCTTCAACGTGCCTGCGCAACGGACGTTGTGGATGGCGGGCATCGTTGCGCTGGGCTATCTGGGCGGGCGGCGCGTCGCGCCCTCCGTGGTGCTTGCGTGGGCGCTCGGACTCGTGCTGCTGGCCGATCCGTGGGCCGTGGTGTCGGCGGGATTCTGGCTGTCGTTCTGCGCGGTTGGCGCGATTCTGTTCGGGATGTCGGGGCATGCGCGTGTCGCGCAAAACCCGCCGCCGGATGCGCGCGAAGACGAGGGCGAGCGCGTTTTCGCACGGCGCTGCGCCGAAGCGCTGCGTGCACAAGGCGGCGCGCTGATCGGGCGCGTCCGCAGCGGCGCGCGCGTCCAGTTTGCCGTCACGATCGCGCTCGCGCCGTTGACGGTCTGCTTCTTTTCACAGATACCGTTGATCGGCCCCGTCGCGAATGCGTTCGCCATTCCGTGGGTGAGCGTGTTCGTGACGCCTGCCGTGATCGCCGGTGTCGCATTGCCCGCGCCCTTCGATGCGCTCGCTTTTCGTCTTGCGCACCAACTGCTGGAATGCCTGACGGCAGGTCTGAAACTGCTGTCGGGGCCTTCGTGGACGCTTTGGCCGTTGCCGCAGCCCGACGCGTGGGCGCTGGCGTCGGCAGCCGTCGGTGTCGTGTGGTGTCTCGCGCCGGCTGGCTGGCCGTTGCGCTGGGCCGCGCCGCTGACGTGGCTGCCATTGCTGGCGCCGGCATCGGCGGCTCCTGCCGAAGGTGCGTTCCGGCTCACGGCACTCGATATCGGGCAAGGCTCGTCGATCGTCGTCGAAACCGCGCACCATACGCTGCTGTTCGACGCCGGGCCCGGGCCGGAATCGACACACGCGGGCGAGCGCATCGTCGTGCCGTATTTGCAGGCGGCGGGCATCGGCGTGCTCGATTCGCTGATCATCAGCCATGCGGACTCCGATCATTCGGGCGGTGCTCCGGCCGTGCTGGAAGGTGTCGAAGTCAGGCAATTGCTGGCGGGTCTGCCGCCGACCAACCTGCTATGGCAAACCGCGAGCGCAAAGGGTGCGCAGACCGTGCGCTGCGCGGCGGGCCAGCGCTGGCAATGGGACGGCGTCGACTTCGCGATACTCTGGCCGGACCCCGGTCCGCTGCAAGGCAAGCCGAACGCGCATGGCTGCGTGCTGCGCATCAGCACCGCGAGCGGGCTGCACGCGCAAACGCAGGTTCAGCCGCACGCGAAGGAGCGAAAGCCCGTGGTCGCCTTGCTGGCAGCCGACATCGAAGCGCCCGTCGAACGCACGCTGCTCACGCGCGATCGCGCCGCGTTGCGCGCGCAGATCCTGCTCGTGCCGCATCACGGCAGCAAGACGTCGTCGACCGAGCCATTCCTCGACTCTATCGGGCCGTCCATCGCGGTATTTCAGGTAGGCTATCGCAACCGGTTTCACCATCCGTATGCGGGCGTCTACGAACGCTACAAGGCGCGCGGCATCGAGCTGTCGCGCAGCGACGACGACGGCGCAGCACGCATCGAAGCGGGCGACGCAATGTTGTCACTCGAACGCTACCGGCAGACGCATCGGCATTACTGGGTGGATCGATAAAGAAAGACCGGCGGCGCGATCGAGAACAAATCAGAACGGAGGTGGCGGCGCTTGAAGAACATCATCCATTTCTCGCATGCAAACGGATTTCCCGCGTCCACGTATCGGACGATCTTCGCCGAACTCGCGGATGACTACGACATGCGTTTCATCGAACGGATCGGACACGACGCGCGCTATCCCGTGACGCGCGACTGGCCGCATCTCGTCGAGGAGTTGCTGGACGACGTGGAGCGGACCTACGAGAACCCTGTGTGGCTCGTCGGTCATTCGCTCGGCGGCTATCTGTCGCTGATGGCGGCGCTCAAAAAGCCGCAATGGGTGCGCGGCGTCGTGATGCTCGATTCGCCCGTTATCGCGGGCTGGCGCAGCAACATGCTGCGCGTGTCGCAATGGACGGGGCTCGACGAGCGCCTGTCGCCGGCAGCCGCGACGCGCACGCGCCGAACGCGCTGGAACAGCCGCGACGAGGCGTGGCGGCACTTTCACGCGAAGCCCGCATTTGCCCGCTGGGACGAGCGTGTGCTGTCCGATTACATCGACTTCGGCATCCCTCAGGCCGCCAGCGACGGCACGCGCGAACTGGCCTTCGACCGGCTGACGGAATACCGCATCTACAAGACCTTGCCGCACACCTTCGGAAGCCGCCTGTTGCGCGGCGCGCCCGTGCCTGTCGGCTTCGTCGCCGGGACGCGCTCGCGGGAAGTGCGGCAAGCGGGCTTGCACGCGACGCAGCGGCTGGCAGGCGAGCACTTCGAATGGATCGAAGGCAGTCATCTGTTCCCCATGGAGCGCCCGATAGAAACCGCGCGTGCTGTTCAGAGAATGCTGCGCGGGCTGGAATAGGGCGCCGGAATCCGCCGCACATCGCAGCAAAATGCCGCCGCGGCAGCGCGTCGAAACGAACGTCCGGTCGATGCGAACGAGCCGCCCCAGGTCTGGGCTGGAAGCACGCGTTCGGGTATAATCCGTTTTTCCCGCGAGCATCCAGCGATGACCAAATATGTTTTCGTCACCGGCGGCGTAGTTTCTTCCCTCGGCAAGGGTATTGCCGCCGCTTCCCTCGCCGCGATCCTCGAATCGCGCGGTCTGAAAGTCACCCTCCTCAAGCTTGATCCTTACATCAACGTCGACCCCGGCACGATGAGCCCGTTTCAACACGGCGAAGTGTTCGTGACGGAAGACGGCGCTGAGACGGACCTCGACCTCGGCCACTACGAGCGCTTCATCAGCACGAAGATGCGCAAGGCCAATAACTTCACCACGGGCCAGATTTACGAATCGGTGATCCGCAAGGAACGCCGCGGCGATTATCTCGGCAAGACGGTCCAGGTCATTCCGCACATCACGAACGAAATCCAGGCATTCGTCGAACGCGGCGCGGCATCCGCGACGTGCGGCGAGCCGGATGTCGCGATCGTCGAAGTGGGCGGCACGGTGGGTGACATCGAATCGCTGCCGTTCCTCGAAGCCGCGCGTCAGATGAGCCTGCGTATGGGCCGCAACAGCGCATGTTTCGTGCACCTCACGCTGGTTCCGTTCATCGCCACCGCGGGCGAACTGAAAACCAAGCCGACGCAGCACAGTGTGCAGAAGCTGCGCGAAATCGGTATCTATCCGAACGTGCTGCTGTGCCGCGCCGACCGCCGCATCCCCGACGACGAGCGCGCGAAGATCTCGATGTTCTCGAACGTGCCGGAAGACGCTGTGATCTCGGTGTGGGACGTCGACAGCATCTACAAGATTCCGCAAATGCTGCACGATCAGGGCCTCGACGAACTGATCTGCGAAGAGCTGAAGCTCACGGCCAAGCCCGCCAATCTGTCGATCTGGTCGGAAATGGTCGAGAAGCTCGAGAACCCGAAGAGCGAAGTGACCATCGGCATGGTCGGCAAGTACGTCGAACTGACCGAGTCGTACAAGTCGCTGATCGAAGCGCTGCGCCATGCGTCGATCCACACGTCGACGAAGGTCAACATCGAATACATCGACTCCGAAGAGCTGGAAGAGAACGGCGTCGACAGCCTCAAGCATCTCGATGCCGTGCTGGTGCCGGGTGGCTTCGGCCGTCGCGGCACGGAAGGCAAGATCAAGGCGATCCGCTTCGCACGCGAAGCGAAGGTGCCGTACCTCGGCATCTGCCTCGGCATGCAGCTCGCGGTGATCGAGTTCGCGCGCGACGTCGTCGGTCTCAAGGATGCGAACAGCACGGAATTCGACCAGGACACGCCTAACCGCGTGGTCGCACTGATCACCGAGTGGTACGACCGTGAAGGCAAGGTCGAGAAGCGTACGGAAGAATCCGATCTGGGCGGCACAATGCGCCTCGGTTCTCAACGCTGCCCGATCAAGCCGGGCACGATGGCCGAAGAGATCTACGGCAAGGATGTGAACGAGCGTCACCGTCACCGTTATGAAGTCAATAACCGCTTCGTGCCCCAGCTCGAAGCGGGCGGCCTTATCATCAGCGCCCATACCCCGAGCGAAGATCTGCCGGAAATGATGGAACTGCCGCGTTCGATGCACCCGTGGTTCGTCGGCGTTCAGTTCCACCCTGAATTCACGTCGACGCCGCGCGACGGCCACCCGTTGTTCAAGGCGTTTGTCGAAGCGGCGCGCGCGCATCGCGAAGCGAGCGTCGAGGAGAAAGTATGAAACTGGGCGATTTCGAAATCGGCCTCGACAAGCCGTTTTTCCTGATCGCGGGCACCTGTGTCGTCGAATCCGAACAGATGACGATCGACACGGCCGGCAAGCTGAAGGAAATCTGCGCGAAGCTGAAGATCCCGTTCATCTACAAGTCTTCGTACGACAAGGCCAATCGCAGCAGTGGCAAGTCGTTCCGTGGCCTGGGAATGGACGAGGGTTTGCGCATCCTGTCCGAAGTGAAGCGTCAGCTCGGCTTGCCCGTTCTGACCGACGTGCACAGCGAGCATGAGATCGAACCAGTTGCGTCCGTCGTCGACGTGCTGCAAACGCCCGCGTTCCTGTGCCGTCAGACGGACTTCATCCATGCGTGCGCGCGTTCGGGCAAGCCCGTCAACATCAAGAAGGGCCAGTTCCTCGCGCCGCACGACATGAAGAACGTGATCGACAAGGCGCGCGACGCGGCGCGTGAAGCGGGTCTGTCCGAAGACCGTTTCATGGCCTGCGAGCGCGGCGTGTCGTTCGGCTATAACAACCTCGTGTCGGACATGCGTTCGCTCGCAATCATGCGTGAAACGGGCGCGCCCGTTGTGTTCGACGCGACTCACTCGGTGCAATTGCCGGGCGGGCAGGGAACGAGTTCGGGCGGTCAGCGCGAGTTCGTGCCTGTGCTGGCGCGCGCAGCTGTCGCGACGGGTATTGCGGGCCTGTTCATGGAAACGCATCCGAAGCCGTCCGAAGCGAAGTCGGACGGTCCTAATGCCGTGCCGCTGCATCGCATGGCCGATCTGCTCGAGACGCTGATGACGCTCGATCAGGCCGTGAAGCGCACACCGTTCCTCGAGAACGATTTCAACTGATGCACGCACGCGCGCCAGGCCCTTGCGGCGCGGCGCGCGCGTTTCAATCCGATGGTCGTCGAACGCGTCCGGACGCGTGTTGTCGAAGTGATCCGGACGTCTCATCTTAAGAATTCATCGTCATTTCAGAGGAAACCATGAGTGCTATCGTAGATATCATCGGTCGCGAGATTCTCGATTCGCGAGGCAATCCCACCGTCGAATGCGACGTGCTGCTCGAATCGGGCACGATGGGCCGCGCGGCTGTGCCGTCGGGTGCGTCGACGGGCTCGCGTGAAGCGATCGAACTGCGCGACGGCGAAGCTGGCCGCTACAGCGGCAAGGGCGTACTGAAGGCCGTTGAGCACATCAACACTGAAATCTCCGAAGCGATCATGGGCCTCGACGCTTCCGAGCAGGCTTTCCTCGACAAGACGCTGCTCGAACTCGACGGCACCGACAACAAGTCGCGCCTTGGCGCGAACGCGATGCTGGCCGTGTCGATGGCCGTCGCGAAGGCTGCCGCTGAAGAAGCCGGCCTGCCGCTGTACCGCTACTTCGGCGGCTCGGGTGCGATGCAGTTGCCCGTGCCGATGATGAACATCGTCAACGGCGGCGCGCACGCGAACAACAGCCTGGACATCCAGGAATTCATGATTGTCCCGGTCAGCCAGCCGACCTTCCGCGAAGCACTGCGCTGCGGTGCCGAAGTGTTCCACGCGCTGAAGAAGATCCTGTCGGACCGCGGCATGAGCACGGCAGTCGGCGACGAAGGCGGCTTCGCGCCGAACTTCGGCAGCAACGACGAGTGCCTGTCGACCATCCTGCAAGCGATCGAAAAGGCCGGCTACCGCGCCGGTGAAGACGTGCTGCTCGCGCTCGACTGCGCAGCGAGCGAGTTCTACCACGACGGCAAGTACCAGCTGGCGGGCGAAGGCCTGCAGCTCTCGTCGGCAGAATTCGCGGACTACCTCGCGACGCTCGCCGACAAGTTCCCGATCGTGTCGATCGAAGACGGCATGCACGAAAGCGACTGGGAAGGCTGGAAGATCCTGACCGACAAGCTCGGCAAGAAGATCCAGCTGGTCGGCGACGATCTGTTCGTGACGAACACGCGCATCCTGAAGGAAGGCATCGAGAAGGGCATCGCGAATTCGATCCTGATCAAGATCAACCAGATCGGCACGCTGACGGAAACCTTCGCGGCAATCGAAATGGCCAAGCGCGCGGGCTACACGGCCGTGATCTCGCACCGCTCGGGCGAAACGGAAGATTCGACGATCGCGGATATCGCTGTCGGCCTGAACGCCGGTCAGATCAAGACAGGCTCGCTGTCGCGCAGCGACCGCATCTCGAAGTACAACCAGCTGCTGCGTATCGAGGAAGATCTCGGCGATATCGCCAGCTACCCGGGCAAGTCGGCGTTCTACAACCTGCGCTGAACGCCATCGGTTCATGCTTTTGAGACGGATTGATGGGCAAGAATGACGCTTGCTGTCAACATTTCGTCTCAATAAGCGTTAAACCGGTTATGCTTCGCTACTGATTCACCTTGTCGCCCTGCGTAAAGCGCAGGGCGACGCATATTCAACCCTGCAATTCACTTCATGCGGCTCGTCACCGTTGTTCTGCTCGTCCTGCTTGTGCTGATCCAATACCCGCTATGGTGGGGTCATGGCGGCTGGCTGCGTGTTCACGAGCTGCAACAGGAACTGGCGCAGCAACTGAAGAAGAACGCAGACGCGAAAGAGCGCAACGAGCGCATCCAGGGCGAGGTGCAGGATCTGCAGAACGGCACGGCAGCCGTCGAAGAGCGTGCCCGCTACGAAATGGGCATGGTCAAAGACAGCGAGGTGTTCGTGCAGTTCGTGTCACCCAATTCGCCGTCGCCGGCGGCGAACGCGCCGCAGTCGAACACGTCGACGCGCGGACAGATCACAGGCGCGCCGCTGCGTGTGGTGCCGAATCCGGAGTCGCGCGCGAAGCCGGATCGCAAGCACGCGAAAAAGGATGCGAAGGAGAAGAAGCCCGGTTAATCGTTCGCTAATAGCGAAACGGGCGCATCGGATTAATAAAGAAAGGCGCGGTTCATGCGAACCGCGCCTTTTGTTTTGTGCGTGACGTATCGGCGTGCTCCGGCCGTCATTCACGCCGCTACGCGACTCACCAGCCCCAACCCCAGCCCGGTGCATAGCCGTAACCGATGCCCGTGCCCCAGCCATGTCCCCATCCGCCGCTCGAATAGCTGCCGTAGGCGGAGACGGGCGGCGCCGCGTAGCGCGACCATGCCTGCGCGGCGGCGTCGGCGGCCATCGCCTGGTTCTGCTCGGCCATGACCTGCTTGTCGATCTCGTCGTAACGGGCGCGCTCTTCGGGCGTCAGCGGCTGCGCCGTCGCGGCGATGCCGGACTGGTCAGCGGGCAGACGGCTGTAAATTGGCGACGGACCGGGCGGATCCATCATGCAGCCGGACAGCGCGGCAGCGCCCGCCACGAGCGCCAGCGCGGCCATGCGGTGCGCGGATTGCAGAAGGGAAGGGGCAAACATGTCGACCTCCATCGGTCGGATACCTAAGCAAATGGGCGGCATGCATTCGGTGCACCGCCCTCGACTGATGATACCGCGTCGCCGTCCCGCCGCAGCGAGACCAGGCGACGCAGTCAGTCAGCTTCAGTGCCGCTGGTCGGCGGCGGGCGCCACGCCTTGTGAGAGCCCGCTCGCCACGAAAAGTTGCGCGACGTCGACGGGGTCGAACTCGTACCGTTCATTGCAGAACTCGCAGTGAATCTCGACGTGTCCGCGCTCTTCGATCACGCCGTCCACTTCCTCGCGACCCAGCATCTTCAGCATGTTGCCGACGCGCGCACGCGAGCACGTGCACTCGAAGCGCGTCCGTGCCGGCTCGAAATGCTGGACGTTTTCCTGCCAGAAGAGGCGGCGGAACAGCGTGTTCGGCTCTTCCGCCAGCATCTCATCTTGCGACAGCGTGCTGCCCAGCGTGCACAGGCGATCCCACGTATCGGCGTCGATTTCGCCCGGATGCGGAACGATGCCGCCGTCGCCCGGCAGCTTCTGCAGCAGCATGCCAACGGCGCGCTCGTCGTTGGCCGCGAGCCACAGGCGTGTATCGAGCTGTTCCGAGTGGCGCATATAGTGCTCGAGCACCTCCGCCATCGACTCGAGCGGTCCGTCCACGCCCGACAGCGGCACGATGCCCTGATACGGTTGCTGGCCCGGCACTGTGCTTTTCGGATCGAGCGTGATCACGCAGCGGCCATGTCCGCCGACGTTGAGGAGATCGACCAGCGAAACATCGTCGGGAATCGCGTTCGCGGCGTCGCCGGAAAACTTGGCCGTCGCCCGCATCGACAGGTCCGAGTTGCACTGGACGACGAGCATCTTCACGGGGCCGTCGCCGAAAATCTGCATGATCAGCGTGCCGTCGAACTTCAGGTTCGCCGACAGCAGCGCGCACGCGGCCATCATTTCACCGAGCACGTTCCTCACGGGCGCGGGATAGCTCCGGCGCGTCAGCACTTCCTGCCATGTATTGCGCAACGAAACGATCTCGCCCCGAACGGGCGCCGCGCTGAACATGAATTTTTGCAACTGGTCACTCACAACTTTTCCTCGGTCGAACCGCGCGGTGGGAAAGCCACGCGTGGCGCGCCGTGCGGTCGGCAACTAGCCGATGCGCACGAGTTGCGCCTTGAAATAATCCCTGCGCTCCACGTAGATGTCTGCAGCGCGCTTAAGGCCTTTGATATCTGCTTCAGTCAGTTCCCGGACAACCTTTGCAGGCGAGCCGAGAATCAGGGAATTGTCAGGAAAAATCTTGCCTTCTGTCACGACGGCGCCTGCGCCAACCAGACAATTGCGGCCGATGACCGCTCCATTCAAGACCACGGCCTGAATGCCGATCAGCGCGCCTTCCTTGACGGTGCAACCGTGCAGCATTGCCTGGTGGCCGACCGTCACGCCCGCTTCGAGCGTCAGCGGAAAACCCGGATCGGCGTGCAGCACGGCGCTCTCCTGTATGTTAGTGCCCTTGCCGATCGTGATCGGCTCGTTGTCGCCGCGAATCGATGCACCAAACCAGACACTGGCGTTTTCTTCGAGCGTCACCTTGCCGATGATCGTCGCCGTGTCCGCGACGAACACGCTTTCGTGAATGGTCGGGGCTGCATCGCCAAGCTTGTAGATTGCCACAGTGTCTCCTCGGGTCTCGGACGCCGTGCCGCCGGTGAACGGCTTGCGCAGCGGATTACGCGAAATGGCTGCATTTCGCGCGGCATGGTCGAATCGCGTATTGTAAACGGTTGTGCCATAGGCCCGTGTGAAGCGTGCGTCTGGACCGCGCCATGCCGGAATTCCTCGTTTTTAGCCCAATTTTTCGCCGTTTTTCTGTTTAGCAATGCCAGCTGCCGACACCCTCCGCCCCCATTCCGGGTCTTGCGTCCGTTTCGAAGCGCTCGCCGTCCTGATGGAACGTGTTCCCGCCGCGAAGGCCGCGGCGGCACAGGCGCTTTATGCACGCGTGCAGGAAGGCAAGGCCGCCGTGTCGCCGCGACGCGTGTTGGACGAGCCGCCCGATTTGCCGGGCCGCCCCGAGCGGCCCGAATTGGTCGAGCCGCGCAAGCTCGGACGGCGCAGCATGCAGTCACCGGAAGGGCGGGCGGTGCTGTTGCACGCGCTCGCACACATCGAGTTCAACGCGATCAACCTCGCCCTCGACGCCGTGTGGCGTTTCAACGGCATGCCCGAAGCGTTCTACGTCGACTGGCTGAAGGTGGCGTCCGAGGAAGCCCATCATTTTTCGCTGCTCACCACGCGGCTGGCGGAATTCGGCCACACCTACGGCGATTTCCCCGCGCACGATGGCCTGTGGGACATGTGCGAGCGCACGCGCGGCGATGTGCTCGCGCGCATGGCGCTCGTGCCGCGTACGCTCGAGGCGCGCGGACTCGACGCGTCGCCCCCCATCCGCGCGCGTCTGCAGCAGGCAGGCGATCACGCGTCGGCGGCGATTCTCGACGTCATCCTGCGCGATGAAATCGGTCATGTGCTGATCGGCAACCGCTGGTTCCGTTACTTGTGCGACAAGATAAGCGCCGACGCGCATCAGACGTATCTGCGCCTTTCCGATGAATATCGCGCGCCGAAATTGCGTGGACCGTTCAACTTCGAAGCACGCCGCGACGCCGGTTTCGAAGAAGAAGAGCTGGCCGCGCTGGCGGGTCTCGAAGCGCCGCCGCGCACGGACGACTGATACGCGCTTCGAAGTTGTCTTCGACCGCCGCGCAACGATCCCGATATAATCGAACGATCATTCTTTTTTGCTAGTCGCCATGGACCGTCCTCTCCAACCTTCTGTTTCCGAATTCGTCACCGTACGAGGTGTGCGACTGCACGTGCGCCGCTGGGGCCGTCCGGGCGCGCCGATGCTCTTCATGCTGCATGGCTGGATGGACGTCGCGGCGTCGTTTCAGTTCGTCGTCGACGCGCTCGCGGGCGACTGGCAGGTGATCGCGCCCGATGCACGCGGCTTCGGACTGTCCGATTGGCCTGTCGCGCAGCAGAGCGGTGGCCACTACTGGTTCCAGGAATATCTGGCCGACCTCGAAGCGTTGCTCGATCACTACGCGCCGACGGGCGAGCTAAACCTCGTGGGCCACAGCATGGGCGCGAATGTCGTGTGCCTCTATGCAGGCGTGCGGCCCGAGCGCGTGCGGCGTGTGGTCGATCTGGAAGGATTCGGGCTCGCGCCGTCGAAAGCGGCGCAACTGCCGCGCCGGATTGCGTCCTGGCTCGACGAACTGCGTGAGCCGCCGACGCTGCGCCCCTACGCGACGCTCGACGACGTCGCCGCGCGCCTCATCAAGACCAACGCCCGGCTGGACCCGCGGCGCGCGCGTTTCCTTGCGCAACACTGGTCGAAGCCGGACGGCGCGGGCGGTTACATGCTGCTCGCCGATCCCGCGCACAAGATTCGCGGGCCGCTGCTGTATCGGCTCGACGAAGTGATGGCCGTCTGGGCCAATGTGCGCGCGAGCGTGCTGCACGTCGAAGCCGTCGCGTCGCCGACCCTCGCTGCGCTGGCAGGCAACATTCCGCTCGACGAATTCAAGGCGCGGTTTCAGGCGTTTCCTGACTGGCGCGAAGAATTCATCGATAACGCGGGCCACATGGTTCATCACGATCAGCCGGAGCAGGTCGCGGCGCTCATCGAAGCGTTTTGCGCCTAGCACCCGTCGCGGATCGTGAGTCGGCGAATCCTCTGCGTCCGCTTACTGCGTTGCAGTAAAATGAAGTGATTCCGCAATCAAGAAAATGATGAACGCCGACCTGCATTGCCATTCCACTGTGTCCGACGGCGCGTTCGCGCCAGCCGAAGTCGCGCGCCGCGCGCAAGCCGGCGGCGTGACACTGTGGGCGCTCACGGATCACGACGAAATCGGTGGTCAGGTCGAAGCGCGCGAGGCGGCCGAGGCGCTCGGCATGCAGTATCTGAGCGGCGTCGAGATTTCGGTGACATGGGCGTCGCGCACGATACACATCGTCGGTCTGCATGTCGATCCTGCCTGCAAGGAACTCGTCGAAGGGCTCGAACGCACGCGCAATGGCCGCGCCGCGCGGGCGGAAGCGATCGGCGAACAGCTGGCGGCGCACGGCGTTCCCGACGCGTACGAAGGCGCACTGAAGTATGTGTCGAATCCCGACATGATTTCGCGCACGCACTTCGCGCGCTTCATGGTCGACAAGGGGTATGCGGAGAACACGCAGGACGTGTTCAACCGCTTTCTCGGCGACGGCAAGCCGTGTTGCGTGACGCATCGCTGGTCGAAGCTCGCCGACGCCGTCAAATGGATCCAGATTTCGGGCGGCGAAGCCGTGATCGCGCATCCGGGCCGCTATGCATACACGCCGACCGAGTTCGACGCGCTGTTCGGCGAGTTCATCGATCTCGGCGGCAAGGCAATCGAAGTCGTCACGGGCAGCCACACGCCCGATCAGTACCGCGAATACGCGGACGTCGCGCGGCGCTTCGGTTTCGAGGCATCGCGCGGTTCCGATTTTCATGCGGCGGGCGAGGGCCGCGTCGAACTCGGCAGTCTGCCGCCGTTGCCGTCCGATCTGAAGCCAGTCTGGGAACGTTGGCTGTAAGCTCTGGTTTCGCACGCTGCACGGGCACGCGCTGCATGAGCCGTCGCTGTTCACCGACATCCTGACCGACATCATGTCCCAATACTTTCGGCTTCATCCCGACAATCCGCAGCCGCGCCTCATCAAGCAAGCCGTGCAGATCATCGAGAGCGGCGGTGTGGTCGCGCTGCCGACCGATTCGAGCTACGCGCTCGCGTGCCAGCTGGACAACAAGAATGCCGTCGATCGCCTGCGGCGCATACGCGGCATCGACGAGCGGCAGCTGCTGTCGCTGCTCGTGCGCGATCTGTCCGAGCTGGCGAATTTCGCGCTCGTCGACAACCGCCAGTACCGCCTGATCAAATCCGTGACGCCCGGTCCATATGTCTTCGTGCTGCAGGCGACCAAGGAAGTGCCGCGTCGTCTGTCGCATCCGTCGCGCAAGACAATTGGCCTGCGCGTGCCCGACCATGCGATCACGCTCGCCATTCTCGAAGAACTCGGCCAGCCGCTGCTCGGCTCGACGCTGATTCTGCCGGGCGAGACGCAGCCGCTGAACGACCCGGAGGAAATCCGCGACAAGCTGGAAAAACAGCTCGATCTGGTGATCGACGGCGGCGCGTGTCCGTGCGAGCCGTCGACGGTGATCGACCTGACGGGCGAAGAGCCCGTGCTGGTGAGGCCAGGGCGCGGCTCGCTCGCGCCGTTCGGTCTCGAAGAGACGGCATAGCAGTCACATGAACGAAAGCCGACAGAGCCGCAAGGCGCCGTTGTTACAATAGAGCGATATGGATTCCTCCCTGATACAGACCATTGTTGTCTACGCGCTGCCGGTGATTTTCGCGATCACGCTGCACGAGGCGGCGCACGGCTACGTCGCGCGCATGCTCGGCGACAACACCGCGTACGTGCTCGGCCGCGTGTCGTTCAATCCGATGCGGCACATCGACCCGATCGGCACCATCGTGATTCCGCTGGTGCTGTACTTCGCCACCAGCGGCGCGTTCATGTTCGGCTACGCGAAGCCGGTGCCCGTTGCTTTCGGCAATCTGCGCAATCCGCGCTGGGGCTCGCTGTGGGTCGCACTCGCCGGGCCGCTGTGCAACTTCGTGCAAGCGCTCCTGTGGGGCGTGTTCGGCGTGGCGCTCGCCGCGCTCGCCATCGACGAACCGTTTTTCACGCGCATGGCGCGCGCCGGCGTGTTCGTCAACCTGGTGCTCGGCGTGCTCAACCTGTTTCCGCTGCCGCCGCTCGACGGCGGCCGCGTGCTGACGGCGCTGCTGCCCGTGCGTCCCGCAATGTTGCTCGCGCGCCTCGAACCGTTTGGCTTTTTCATCGTGATGGCGCTCGTGATGACGGGCACGCTGACGCGCTTCTGGCTGAGTCCGCTCGTGAATATCGGCTACGCGGCAGTGACGGCTATCCTGACTCCCCTCGTTTCGCTTCTATAAATCAAAACCATGTACCCCGACCGTATCTTCTCCGGTATGCGGCCTACCGGCTCGCTGCACCTCGGCCACTATCACGGCGTGCTGAAAAACTGGGTGCGCCTGCAGTCCGAGTATCCGTGCTTTTTCTGTGTGGTCGACTGGCACGCGCTGACGACGCACTACGAAACGCCGGACGTCATCGAGACGAGCGTCTGGGATGTGCTGATCGACTGGCTTGCTTCGGGCATCGATCCCGCGCAGGCAACGCTCTTCATCCAGAGCCGCGTGCCCGAGCATGCGGAACTGGCGCTGCTGCTCGGCATGAGCACGCCGCTCAGCTGGCTCGAACGCGTGCCGACCTACAAGGAGCAGATCGAGAAGCTGCGCGATAAGGATCTCGGCACGTATGGCTTCCTCGGCTATCCCGTGCTGATGGCAGCCGACATTCTGCTGTATCGCGCGTCGCTCGTGCCCGTCGGCGAGGATCAGGTGCCGCACGTCGAAATGGCGCGCGAAATGGCGCGCCGCTTCAACTACATGTACGGCCGCGAGCCGGGCTTCGAAGAGAAAGCGAACGAAGCCGCGAAGAAGCTCGGCGGCAAACGCTCGAAGCTGTATCACGAGCTGCGCAACGCATATCAGCAGGAAGGCAACGAAGAAGCGCTCGAAAAGGCGCGCGCGATGCTGTCGGAATCGCAAAGCCTGTCGATGAGCGATCGCGAGCGCCTGTTCGGCTACCTCGAAGGCTCGCGCAAGATCATCCTGCCCGAGCCGCAGGTGCTGCTGACGGAAGCGTCGCGGATGCCCGGTCTCGACGGCCAGAAGATGTCGAAGTCGTACGGCAACACGATCGGTCTGCGTGAAGACGCCGAAACGATCACGAAGAAGGTCCGCACGATGCCGACCGACCCGGCGCGCGTGCGCCGCACCGATCCGGGCGACCCGGACAAGTGCCCGGTGTGGCAGCTGCATCAGGTCTACACCGACAGCGACACGCACGAATGGGTGCAGAAAGGCTGCCGCTCGGCGGGTATCGGCTGTCTCGAGTGCAAGCAGCCGGTGATCGAAGGCATTCTGCGCGAACAGCAGCCGATGCTGGAGCGCGCGCAGAAGTACATGGACGACCCGTCGCTGTTGCGCGCGATCGTCGCCGATGGCTGCGACAAGGCACGCCGTTTCGCGACGGAAACGATGCGCGATGTGCGCGAGGCGATGGGCCTGTCGTACACCTGATGGCGGACAGTCTGAGCCCGGGCGCGTCGGGTGCGAGCCATGCGGCGATCGGCGCGCCGTCGCGCTGGGTGACGCGCTGGGCCCATCTGGTGGAAGCGGGTGGCGCGGTGCTCGACGTCGCATCGGGGCGGGGCGGCATGCGCGGTTCTTCGCGTCGCGCGGCCATCCCGTCATGGCCATCGACCGCGATGCGGCGGCGCTGGCATCGATGAGCGGCATGCCGGGCATCGAAACCCTCGCCGCCGATATCGAAAGCGGTTCGTGGCCGCTCGCGTCGAATGCGCAATTCTCGGCCGTCGTCGTTACCAACTATCTGCACCGGCCGCTCTTTCCCCATTTGCTGGCTGCGCTCGCGCCGGATGGCGTGCTGATTTACGAGACCTTTGCGCAAGGCAACGAGACGGTCGGCAAGCCATCGAACCCCGCTTTTCTGCTCGCGCCCGGCGAGCTGCTCGACGCGGTGCGAGGGCGGTTACGTGTCGTTGCATTTCAGGACGGTTTCCTCGCGGAACCGCGCCCCGCCTACGTGCAGCGCATCTGCGCGATTCGCGAAACGGACGGGTCGGTCAAAGCGAAAGATAAGGGGGTTCCCCCGCGTTACGATTTGGCCGGCTAATCCGCTACAATCGAAGTTTATCGAACAAATTCATGACGTTTCATGGCTAACGGCACTCAGCAAGACGGCGTCGCGATTCGCGGCAGCATTCCCGCCATCATCACCCCGATGCTCGAAGACGGCAGTCTCGATCTGCCGGCGTTCCGCAAACTGGTCGACTGGCACATCGAAGAGGGCACGAACGGGCTGGTCGTGGTCGGCACGAGCGGCGAGTCGGCGACGCTGTCGGTCGAAGAGCACGTGCTGATGGTCAAGACGGCCGTCGAGCAGGCGGCGGGCCGCATTCCCGTGATCGCGGGCGCGGGCGCCAACTCGACCACGGAAGCGATCGAGTTGACCGAGCAGGCGAAGAAAGTGGGTGCCGATGCCACGCTGCAGGTCGTGCCGTACTACAACAAGCCGACGCAGGAAGGCATCTACCGCCATTTCGCGAAGATCGCCGAAACGGTCGATCTTCCCGTGATCCTGTACAACGTGCCGGGCCGCACCGTCGCGGATATGTCGAACGAGACGATCCTGCGCCTCGCGAACGTGCCGGGCATCATCGGCGTGAAGGAAGCGACGGGCAATATCGACCGTGCCGCGCATCTGATCAAGTCGGCGCCCGCGCACTTCGGCATTTACAGCGGCGACGATCCGACGGCGATTGCGCTGATGCTGCTGGGCGGCCACGGCAATATTTCGGTGACGGCAAACGTCGCACCGCGTCTGATGAGCGAGCTGTGCAAGGCGGCGATCGCGGCCGACGCGAAGACGGCGCGTGAAATCCATCTGAAACTTCTCTCGCTGCACAAGAACCTCTTCATCGAATCGAATCCGATTCCCGCGAAGTGGGCGTTGCAGCAAATGGGCCGCGTCAAGGGCGGCATCCGTCTGCCTCTCACGCCGCTCGACGCGCGCTACCACGACGTGGTCCGCGCTGCGCTGCGCGAGGCAGGGCTGCTCGGCTGAGCACCTGTTTTTCAGGCGCCCTCCGGCTTTTTTTCAACTGACGTCGATATCGCCCACGGTCCTGCACCGAATCCGGCAGCGCGTTCTAGCTTCACGAAGGACCCCATGAAACGTTCCGCACTTTCCCTCCACGCAACGCGCCTGGCGGCGCTGACGCTTGCGGCTGGCACGGTTGTGTCGCTTTCTGGCTGCGAGTCGCTGAACGACATGCTCGCGTCGGACCGCGTGAACTACAAGGCCACCGCGAGCGCGCCGCCGCTCGCCGTGCCGAGCGATCTGACGGCTGCGCAGATCGATCAGCGCTATGTGGCGCCGCCCGCAGGCACTGCGCTTGGCGGCGCGCCGGAGCGCGCGAAGACGGCGGCCGGCAATCTGACGGAAGGCGTGCCGAGCGCGCAGGATCCGATGGGCATGCACGTCGAGCGTGACGGCGATCGCCGCTGGCTCGTCGTGAACGGCCGCTCGCCGGAACAGTTGTGGCCGCAGTTGCAGGAATTCTGGACGGAGAACGGCTTTTCGCTGAAGACGGACGCGCCGTCGACGGGCATCATGGCCACCGACTGGGCCGAGAACCGCGCGAACATTCCGGACGACTGGTTCCGTCGCACGGTTGGCAAGGTAATCGACTTTGCCTACTCGTCGGGTACGCGCGACAGCTTCCGCACGCTGGTGTCGCGCGACGCGAGCGGCGGCACGGACATTTCGATCACGCACGCAGCGATGGAAGAAGTGATGACGGGGCAGGACAAGACGTCGTCGCGCTGGGTCGAGCGTCCGCGCGATCCCGCACTTGAAGCCGAGTTTCTGGCCAAGATGATGCAGAAGTTCGGCCTCACCGATGCGCAATCGAAGCAGCTGCTGACGAACGCGCGTCCGGCAACGGCGGCGGCGCAGCTCGACAAGACGGCAGGCGGCGCGACGCTGGATCTGCCTGAATCGTTCGATCGCGCCTGGCTGCGTGTCGGCCTCGCGCTCGACCGCACGAACTTTACGGTCGACAACCGCGATCGTGAAAAGGGCATCTACTACGTCCGTTACGCGGATTCGATGCAGGAACTCAAGCGCGACGGCCTGTTCGGCAAGCTGTTCTACAGCGACAAGAGCGCGAAGAAGGACAGCCACGAATTCCTCGTCAATGTTCGCTCGAAGGGCGATGCGATGACGCAGGTTGCCGTTGTCGACTCGAACGGCCAGGTGGATACGTCGTCGGACGCGCAACGCATCGTGTCGCTGCTGCACGCGCAACTCAACTAAGGCGGGTCGTGCGATTCGCCAGTCTGGGAAGCGGCAGTGAAGGCAATGCATTGCTGGTCGAAGCCCAGAGCGGTGCAACGGCCACGCGGGTTCTGCTGGACTGCGGCTTCTCGGGCAAAGAGATTGCCCGTCGGCTAGAGCGGCTGGGCACGGGCGTCGACGAACTCGACGCCATTCTCATCACCCATGAACATAGCGATCACATTGGCAGCGCGCTCACCCTGGCGCGCAAGCTGTCGATTCCGCTGTACATGAGCTGGGGTACGGCGCGCGCTGTCGGCGCCGACGAGGCCGATATCGACCTGCACGTGCTGTGGGGCGACGAGGCCGTCGCGATCGGCGATCTGAGCGTGTTGCCGTACACCGTGCCGCACGACGCGCGCGAACCGCTGCAATACGTCTTCTCTGACGGCGCGTCCCGGCTGGGCGTGCTGACCGATGTTGGCACGTCGACGCCGCATATCGCCGCCGTGCTGAGCGGCTGCGATGCGCTCGTCCTCGAATGCAATCACGACGTTCAGATGCTCGCGGCATCGCGGTATCCGCCGTCGCTGAAGGCACGGATCGGCGGAAATCACGGTCATTTGAACAATGACGCGGCGGCAGAAATCCTCGCGTCGCTCGACCGCTCGAAGCTGCGGCATCTGGTCGCGGCGCATCTGAGCCAGCAGAACAATCTGCCCGAGCTGGCGCAGGCGGCGATGGCCGCCGTGCTCGGCGCGGCGGCGACGGAAGTGGTGGTCGCCACGCAAAGCGAAGGATTCGCCTGGCTGAGTCTTTGACTTTGCGGTTCACGGCAAAATGAAAACGCCCGTGACGATTTCTCGTCACGGGCGTTTTGTTTTGGCTAGCCGCTACCAGCGGCTAACGACCGGCGTCGATCAGTTGCGGTTGCCGCCGAAGATGCCGAGGATCGACAGCAGGTTCACGAACACGTTGTACAGATCCAGATAGATCGCGAGCGTGGCCGTGATGTAGTTCGTCTCGCCGCCGTTCACCACACGTTGCACGTCGAACAGCATGTAAGCCGAGAAGATCACGATGGCCAGCACGGACACCGTCAGCATCAACGCAGGCAGTTGCAGAAAAATATTCGCAACCATCGCCAGCAGCAGCACGATCACGCCCATAAACAGCCACTTGCCGAGGCCCGAGAAGTCGCGCTTGCTGACCGTGGCGATCGTCGCCATGGCCGCGAAGATCACACCAGTGCCACCGAAGGCGAGCATGATCAGCGACGGCCCGTTCGAAAAGCCGAGGATGAAGCTCAGTAGCCGCGACAGCATCAGGCCCATGAAGAACGTGAAGCCGAGCAGCACGAACACGCCGGCGGCGCTGTCCTTCGTCTTCTGGATCGCGAACATGAAGCCGAACGCGATCGCGAAGAACGCGAGCATGCTCATGGCCGGGCTGGTGGCGGCGAACAGCGAGAAGCCGGTCGCGACGCCCACCCACGCGCCGAGAACTGTCGGCACCATTGACAGCGCGAGCAGCCAGTAAGTGTTGCGCAGTACCCGGTTTCGAGTCTCGGCCGTGGTGACGGAGCCGCCGCGGCCAAAGTTATAGGGATATTCGTTCATGGTCTCTCCTTGCGTCAGACGCAGTGTTGCGACGTGGCTTGCAACGGTTTTCGTACGGTGCCGGCTGGCGGTTGCCATCCGGCACGCGAACCCACAACCCTAAGATTAACGCTGGATCGGGGAGTTTCAATGCGGCGCACAACACCGTGCGATTTCATTGTGTTACCCCTTTCTTAGCCCTGTCTTAAAAAGAAGTATGCGGGAATCGCGGCACTTTCGTTTCGACCTTACGGTATCGTAAGGGTTCAATCGCAATCATACACGGGAACATGCTACAATAGCGGATTCATTTAAATCTGTAACCTCTTAATTTTCTGGAGTTTTTATGGCGCTCGAACGCACCCTGTCGATTATCAAGCCGGACGCAGTGGCCAAGAACGTGATCGGCCAGATCTACAGCCGCTTCGAAAACGCTGGCCTGAAGATCGTGGCTTCGCGCATGGTTCACCTGTCGCGCGCCGACGCAGAGAAGTTCTACGCTGTGCACGCAGCACGTCCGTTCTTCAAGGATCTGGTTGAATTCATGATCTCGGGTCCGGTTCAGGTTCAGGTTCTGGAAGGCGAAGGCGCCATCCTGAAGAACCGTGACCTGATGGGCGCAACGGATCCGAAGAAGGCCGAAAAGGGCACGATCCGCGCTGACTTCGCCGACAGCATCGACGCCAATGCAGTCCACGGTTCGGACGCTCCGGAAACGGCAGCCGTCGAAATCGCGTTCTTCTTCCCGGCGGTCAACGTCTACTCGCGCTAAGCGCTTCGTAAGACAGCAGTAATAGCAGCAGGAGCGGGCGCGAGCGGTATGCGCGTTCATGCAGCTTGTTGCATGAACGCAGTCTCGCACTGAATGGCAGGATTCGATATGACGAGCAGTCCAACCGTCAACCTTCTCGATCTCGACGCCGCTGGTCTCGTCGCGTATTGCGACAGCCTCGGCGAGAAGCCGTTTCGCGCCAAACAATTGCAGCGCTGGATTCACCAGTACAACGCTGCCGACTTCGACGGGATGACCGATCTCGCGAAGTCCTTGCGCGAAAAGCTGAAAGGCCGTGCATCGATCACGATGCCGCCTATCGTCAGCGACAATATTTCCTCGGACGGCACACGCAAGTGGCTTGTCGACGTCGGCAATGGCAATGCCGTCGAAACCGTGTTCATTCCCGAAGAAACGCGTGGCACGCTGTGCGTGTCGTCGCAGGCGGGGTGCGCCGTCAACTGCCGGTTCTGTTCGACGGGCAAGCAGGGTTTCTCACGCAATCTCAGCACGGGCGAAATCATCGGGCAGTTGCGCATGGCCGAATTCGCGCTGCGCGCGTCGCTCGGCGCGGCCGGCGGTCGCGCAACGGGCGGCGAAGGCAAGGGAGAGCGCGTCGTCACGAACGTCGTGATGATGGGCATGGGCGAGCCGCTGCTCAATTACGACGCGGTCGTGCCAGCCATGCGCCTGATGCTCGACGACAACGCATACGGCCTGTCGCGCCGCCGTGTCACGCTGTCCACGTCGGGCGTGGTGCCGATGATGGACCGGCTCGGCGCCGATCTCCCCGTTGCGCTTGCCGTGTCGCTGCACGCACCGAATGACGCACTGCGCGACGAACTGGTGCCGCTCAACAAGAAGTATCCGCTGCGCGAGCTGATGGCGGCTTGCCAGCGGTATCTGAAAGTCGCGCCGCGCGATTTCATCACGTTCGAATATTGCATGCTCGACGGCGTAAACGACAGCGAAGCCCATGCACGCGAGTTGCTGGCCGTTACACGCGATGTGCCGTGCAAGTTCAACCTGATTCCGTTCAATCCGTTCCCGGAATCGGGTTTGTTGCGTTCGAAGAACGAACAGATCAGGCGTTTTGCACAGGTGCTGATCGACGCAGGCGTCGTCACGACCGTGCGCAAGACGCGTGGCGACGACATCGATGCAGCCTGCGGTCAGCTGGCGGGCGCTGTGAAGGATCGTACGCGCCTCGCCGAGCGCACCGGCAAGGCGAAGGTCATCGAAGTCCGCCCCGTGTAAGGCTCTCGACAGGCGCAAAGAGGCGGCAAGCCAGCAAGCCGGCCTCTCGGGGCGCGTCATGTCGGGTGATGTGAAAAGAAAGTTTGCAAAATCGATCGGAAGCGGCACGCACAGCCGCACATTTTGTTATAAACGGTCTGCGAAACCGGGCCAGGCAAAAAGCCGCCCGCTCGCATGAGTGATAAAAGAATCGACGCGAAAGGATTTGGGATGAGTGAGCCGCAGCACCCGCAACCGCACGACATGGATACGCATTCGGATCGACCGCTGCCGGCGGCCGCGCCGGCTGCCGTGCCGAGCGGGTTCGACTCGCTGGCTGCCGTCGGCGCGCGGCTCGCGCAGTTGCGCGAATCGAAAGGTTGGTCGGTCGAGGACGTGTCGGCGCGTCTGAAAGTGTCGCCGGGCAAGCTGCGCGGCCTCGAAGCAGGCGATCTCAGCCAGTTGCCGGACACGACCTTCGCGCTGGGCGTGTTGCGTAGCTACGCGAAGATGGTCGGCACCGATCCTGCACCGATGACGCAGGCGCTGCGTCGTGAAAAAGGCGTGCCGGAACCCGCGCTGACCATGCCCGCGTCGGCGGGAACGGATTTGCCGCGCGGAAAAGTGTCGCTGTCGCTTGGCACCGGTGCGCCGCGCCGTCGTTCGTGGATCTGGGTGGTCGCGCTCGCTGTGGTCGTCGTGGTCGCGCTCGCGATGTGGCATACGAACAATGGCGATTCGAACGCATGGCTCGCGCGTCTGAAGGGCATAGCGGGCGGTTCGGCAAGCACGGAAGGCGCGTCGTCGGTAGTGGGCCAGCCGGCGAGCGGCGCATCGGTGACGGGCGAAGTGACCCCGTCGGCGTCAGAACCGCAAGCCGGCGCGCAAACGCAAACGGCCGCAGAAGGCGCGTCCGCGACGCCGATGCCCACGCCGCTGCCAATGGCAGGCGCCGCGCCGGCATCGAATGCAGCATCGGCGTCCGCGCCGGCTGCTGCCGCGCCGAAGGCCGCGAGTGCGGCTCCCGCTGTCGCAACGGTTGCGTCGGCCGCTTCGGCTGCCGAGCCGACAGTTGCACCCGAGGGCTCGTCGACGGTATCGCTGACGGTCAAGCAGGACAGCTGGTTCAGCGTGCGTCAGAAGGACGGCAAGGAAGTGTTCTCGGGCCTCGTGCACGGCGGTGAGACGAAGGAAATCAGCGGCCAGCCGCCGCTCAAGGTGACGGTTGGCAACAAGGCGGGTCTGGACTCGATCACGCTGGACGGCCAGCCGGTCGACCCGGCCAAATATGCGTCGGCGAAGGGCAATGTGGCGCGCTTCGCGTTGCCTTGACGCAAATCAATCGTGTGCGTCGCGGCTTTGGGGCCGCGGCGCTTTTTCAATTCATGCGTCGTCTTTCGCAACAGGGTCCGGCATCTTCGGGGCCGTGAGCAGGCGACGCAAGCGGGTTTATCGATGCACTCCGATCAAGTGAAATCCAGCAGTCAGATTGTTTCGACCGTGCCGGTGTTCGGCGGTCATGCGCCCCGTCGCCGCTCGCATGCGGTCGATGTGCGTTGGGGCGGCCAGCTCGTGACGATCGGCGGTGACGCGCCCGTGCGCGTGCAGTCGATGACCAACACGGATACCGCGGACGCCATCGGCACAGCGATCCAGATCAAGGAACTTGCGCAGGCCGGTTCGGAACTCGTGCGTATCACGGTGAACACGCCGGAAGCGGCCGCCGCCGTGCCCGCGATCCGCGAGCAACTGGACCGTATGGGCGTGACGGTGCCGCTCGTCGGCGATTTCCATTACAACGGCCATCTGCTGCTGCGCGACTATCCGGGCTGTGCGGAATCGCTGTCGAAGTACCGGATCAACCCGGGCAACGTCGGTCAGGGCGCCAAGCGCGACACGCAGTTCGCGCAGATGATCGAAGCGGCGGCGAAGTATGACAAGCCGGTGCGGATCGGCGTGAACTGGGGCAGTCTCGATCAGGATCTGCTCGCGAAGATGATGGATGAAAACGCCGCGCGCGCCGAACCGTGGGAAGCGCAAAGCGTGATGTACGAAGCGCTGATCCAGTCGGCGATCGGCTCGGCGGAACGCGCGGTCGAACTCGGCCTTGGCCGCGACAAGATCATTCTGTCGTGCAAGGTGAGCGGCGTGCAGGATCTGATCGCGGTGTATCAGGAACTGGCAGGGCGCTGTGACTTCGCGCTGCACCTGGGCCTGACGGAAGCAGGCATGGGCTCGAAGGGCATCGTCGCGTCGACGGCGGCGCTGTCGGTGCTGCTGCAGCAGGGTATCGGCGACACCATCCGTATTTCGCTGACGCCGGAGCCGGGCGCATCGCGCACGGGCGAAGTGATCGTCGGCCAGGAAATCCTGCAGACGATGGGCCTGCGTTCGTTCACGCCGATGGTCATCGCGTGTCCCGGCTGCGGCCGTACGACGAGCACGCTGTTCCAGGAGCTGGCGTCGCAGATCCAGACGTATCTGCGCACGCAGATGCCCGCGTGGCGCGACACGTATCCCGGCGTCGAGAAGATGCACGTCGCCGTGATGGGCTGCATCGTCAACGGTCCGGGCGAATCGAAGCACGCGAACATCGGCATCAGCCTGCCGGGCTCGGGCGAGAATCCGGCCGCGCCCGTGTTCATCGACGGCGTGAAGGTCAAGACGCTGCGCGGCGAAAACATCGCGCAGGAATTCCAGCAGATCGTGAGCGACTACGTCGAGCGCAGCTATGGCCCCAACGCCGTGCGCGCCGAAGCGACGAACTGATTCGCTCCATCTCCAATCGTCAATCAAAGACAGATGACTGAACAGAAGAAACGGCTTGAAAAGTTGTCCGGCGTGAAGGGCATGAACGACATCCTTCCGCAGGACGCCGGCTTGTGGGAATTTTTCGAAACGACGGTCAAGTCGATGCTGCGTTCGTACGGATACCAGAATATCCGCACGCCGATCGTCGAGCACACGCAACTCTTCACGCGCGGCATCGGCGAAGTGACCGACATCGTCGAAAAAGAGATGTACAGCTTCACCGACGCGCTCAACGGCGAGAACCTGACGATGCGTCCGGAGAACACGGCCGCCGTCGTGCGTGCGTCGATCGAGCACAATATGCTGTACGACGGCCCGAAGCGTCTGTGGTACATCGGCCCGATGTTCCGCCACGAGCGTCCGCAGCGCGGCCGTTATCGCCAGTTCCATCAGGTGGGCGTCGAAGCGCTCGGTTTCGCGGGTCCGGATACGGATGCCGAAATCATCCTGATGTGCCAGCGTCTGTGGGACGACCTCGGGCTGACGGGTATCAAGCTCGAAATCAACTCGCTGGGTCTTGCTGAAGAGCGCGCGAAGCATCGCGTCGAACTGATTGCGTACCTCGAAAAGCACATGGACGTGCTCGACGAAGACGCGAAGCGCCGTCTCTATACGAATCCGCTGCGTGTGCTGGACACGAAGAATCCCGCGCTGCAGGAAGTCGCGCAGAACGCACCGAAGCTGATTGATTTCCTCGGCGACGAATCGCGCGCCCACTTCGAAGGACTGCAGCGCATCCTGAAGGCGAACAACATTCCGTTCACGATCAATCCGCGTCTCGTGCGCGGTCTGGATTATTACAACCTGACCGTGTTCGAATGGGTCACCGACAAGCTCGGCGCGCAAGGCACGGTGGCGGCGGGCGGCCGTTACGATCCGCTGATCGAGCAGCTCGGCGGCAAGCCGACGGCGGCATGCGGCTGGGCGATGGGCATCGAGCGCATTCTCGAACTGCTGAAGGAAGAAAAGCTCGTGCCCGAGGACGAAGGCTGCGACGTGTATGTCGCGCATCAGGGCGACGCGGCGCGCGACCACGCATTCATCGTCGCGGAGCGTCTTCGCGACACGGGCCTCGACGTGATTCTGCATTGCAGTCCTGACGGTCAGGCGGCCAGTTTCAAGTCGCAGATGAAACGCGCGGATGCAAGCGGCGCTGCTTTCGCGGTGATTCTCGGCGAAGACGAAATCGCCAGCGGCACGGCGGGCGTGAAGGCACTGCGCGACACCGCGCAAAGCGGCGGAAAGAGCGAGCAACAAACGGTGCCGCTCGAAGACTTGACCGAATATCTAATCAATGCGATGGTTGCGTCCACCGAAGACGGCGACGACTGAGCGCGGCATCGCGCATCAACGTTCTGCGGACCGCACCGGCTGCGGTCCCAATCAGACAAGGCAACAGGAAAGGAAAACGCGTCGCGATGAGTTACCACGACGAACAAGAATCGCTTGAAAGCCTGAAGGCTTGGTGGGCGCAGTGGGGGAACGGCGTCACGTGGATCGTGCTGGTCGCGCTCGTCGCTGCGGCGGGCTGGAACGGCTGGAACTACTGGCAGCGTCATCAGGCGGCGGAAGCGGCCGTGCTGTACGACCAGGTTCAGCAAGCCACGGCGGGCACGGACAAGGCGACCATCACGCGCGTGTCGGCCGACATGGAAGACAAGTTCAGCGGCACGGCCTACGCGCAGATGACGGCGCTTGCCGCCGCGAAGGCGCTGTACGCTGCCGGCGACGAGCCGGGTGCGAAAGCGCAGCTGCAATGGGCGATCGATCACGCGAAAGACGACGAATTCAAGCAGATCGCGAAGCTGCGTCTCGCGTCGCTGCTGCTCGACGAAAAGGCTTACGACGCCGGTCTCGCATTGCTGAACGATCCGTCTGATGCGTTCAAGGGCGTGGTCGCGGACCGCCGCGGCGACCTGCTTGCCGCGCAAGGCAAGCGCGACGATGCGCGCACTGCGTACAAGCTTGCGCTCGACTCGCTGCCGAAGAACGACGCCTCGGCCCGTCAACTGATCCAGTTCAAGCTGGACGCGCTGGGCGGCTGAACGTTGCGCGCTGCTGCAACGCTCGTCGTTACCTTTTGATCAATACAACATACATGCTTCGTTCACCGATGAATCTGCTGAAACGTTACGCCGTGCCCGTTGCCTGTGCGATGACCATGCTCGCTCTGACGGCCTGCTCATCGTCGAAAGACGAGCGCCGCGTGCCCACGCCGCTCACCGAGTTCAAACCCGTGCTCGACGTGCAGCAGACCTGGACGGCCAGCGTCGGCAAGGCCGGGCGCTATATGTTCTCGCCGGTCGCGGTCGGCGACACCGTGTACGCGGCAGGCGCGAACGGCTCGGTCGCGAAGATCGATGCGAAGACGGGTAAGGACGTGTGGCGCACAAAGGTCGACGGCGACCTGTCGGCGGGCGTTGGTACGGACGGCACGCTGACGGCCGTCGGCGGCCTGAAGGGCGAAGTGTTCGTGCTCGACCAGAATGGCAAGCTGTCGTGGAAGGGCACGGCGCCGGGCGAAATCCTGTCGCCGCCGCTGGTCGGCAATGGCCTCGTGGTCGTGCGTACGGTCGACGGCCAGATCACCGCGTTCAACGCGCAAACGGGCGAGCAGAAGTGGAACTACCGCAACCGCGCGGTGCCGCTCAACCTGCGCGTATCGTCGGGCATGACGTTCGCGGGCGACGCGGCCGTGCTGGCCGGCTTCCCCGGCGGCCAGTTCGCGGCCATCAACCTGCAAACGGGCGACGCCTACTGGACGACGCCCGTGTCGTACCCGAAGGGCGTGACGGAAGTCGAGCGTATCAATGACGTGACGGGCCCGCCCACGCTGGTCGGCGCGGAAACCTGCGCAGTGACGTTCCAGGGCCAACTGGGCTGCTTCGACGCGAACTCGGGCCGCGCGCTGTGGGAGAAGGCGTTTTCGAGCACGAGCGGTCTGGCTCAGGACGACCGCGTCGTGGTTGCAGGCGACGACTGGGCGGTCGTGTCGGCGTATGACGCCGCGACGGGCAAGCAATTGTGGCGTAACGACCAGTTGAAGAGCCGCGACGTCAGCGTGCCGCTGCTGCTCGGCCATGCCGCCGTGGTCGGCGACTACAAGGGTTTCGTACACTTCCTGTCGCGCGACGACGGCACGTTTGTCGCCCGCACGAAGACGGACGGCAGCGCGATCACGGCGGCCCCCGTGCTGGCGGGCGACACGCTCATCGTGCAGACGCACGACGGCGACCTGTACGGGTTCCGTCCGCGTTGATCGTTGTGGGCTGTGCGGCGCGCACTTGTAAGCGCGTCGTGCGGTGAATGCAGGCCGGTTTTGCCGGCCGCATGTGTTTTGATGGCGTCCCGAGCCTGCTCGGGCGCAGGCGTGAACAGAAGCAAGCCGCTCCACCGCCGGAACCGCCAGTCGGCTGCACTGGCGGTCATCCAGAAGGCGCCGCGTCATTCATGTCGCGCCGGCCGGGTTGCACCCATCACCCGGCGGACCCGTCAGGCAGCCAACCTGACATCCGTTCGCACGCGCAAGCTCCGCGCGTTCGAAACGGGTCAAATTCGTGATAATTTTCGTCAAACGCAGCCGTGCAACGGCCGCATGGCGTTGCCAGCGCGGCAGGTCGACCGTTCGATCCCGCGCCTCACTGTGAACAAGATCTGATGAAACCCGTTATTGCCCTCGTCGGGCGTCCCAATGTGGGGAAATCCACGCTGTTCAACCGGCTCACGCGCTCGCGCGATGCGCTCGTCGCCGATTTGCCCGGCCTCACGCGCGATCGCCACTACGGCGAAGGGCGCGTCGGCGGCGAACGTCCGTATCTGGTCGTCGACACGGGCGGCTTCGAGCCCGTCGCGAAGGAAGGCATCCTGTTCGAGATGGCGCGTCAGACGCGCCAGGCGGTTGAGGAATCGGACGTCATCGTGTTTATCGTCGACGGCCGGAACGGTCTTGCGCCGCAAGACAAGTCGATCGCCGACTATCTGCGCAAGACGGGCCGGCCGATCTTCCTCGTCGTCAACAAGGCCGAGGGAATGAAGTACACGAACGTGGCCGCCGACTTCTACGAGCTGGGTCTCGGCGACCCGCGCGCGATTTCGGCCGCGCACGGCGACGGCGTGACGGAAATGATCAACGAGGCGCTCGACGTCGCGTACGCAGGCCAGCCGGAAGAAAGCGAAGAAGAGAAGGCGCAGCACGGCATCAAGATCGCGATCGTCGGGCGGCCGAACGTCGGCAAATCCACGCTGGTCAACACGCTGATCGGCGAAGACCGCGTGATCGCGTTCGACATGCCCGGCACGACGCGCGACTCGATCTACGTCGACTTCGAGCGGCAAGGCAAAAAGTACACGCTGATCGACACGGCAGGCTTGCGTAAGCGCGGCAAGGTGTTCGAGGCAATCGAAAAGTTCTCGGTCGTGAAAACGCTGCAGTCGATTTCCGACGCGAACGTCGTGATTCTCCTGCTGGACGCCCGCCAGGACATTTCGGAGCAGGACGCGCACATCGCGGGCTTCGTGGTCGAGCAGGGCCGGGCGCTCGTGGTCGGCGTGAACAAGTGGGACGGGCTCGATCCGCATGTGCGTGAGCGCACCAAAAACGATCTTCAGCGCAAGCTAAAATTCCTCGAATTCGCGAAGTTCCACTTCATTTCCGCAGCCGAAAAGACGGGCATCGGCCCGCTGATGCGCTCGGTCGAGGACGCCTACAAGGCCGCGATGTCCAAGCTGCCGACACCGAAGCTCACGCGCGCGCTGATCGAAGCCGTCGAGTTCCAGCAGCCGCGCCGCCGGGGTCCCGTGCGTCCGAAACTGCGCTACGCCCACCAGGGGGGACAGAATCCGCCGATCATCGTGATTCACGGCAACGCACTCGACGCCGTCACCGACACGTACAAGCGTTACCTCGAAAACCGCTTCCGGGAAACTTTCGCGCTGACGGGCACTCCATTGCGGATAGAGTTCCGGTCCTCGACGAATCCTTACGCGGACAAGGACTGAGAAAGGGTTGAAACGCAGGCTGATCCCTGCTTGAAATCCGGGCTGAAACCCGCATGTACATTGGGCCTGGCCGAATGGCCAGGCAAAGCGCTGGTCAATAAAAATCGGCTATAGTGTAGCGATTGACGGCGGATCTCTTTTTCTTCGCCGGCAATAAAGTCAACCTGCAAAAAAACACGGAGTTTGCTATGAGCAACAAAGGGCAATTGTTACAAGACCCGTTTTTGAACGCACTGCGTAAAGAGCACGTGCCGGTCTCGATCTATCTGGTCAACGGCATCAAGCTTCAAGGGAACATTGAATCGTTCGACCAGTACGTCGTGTTGCTCCGGAATACGGTCACCCAGATGGTCTACAAGCACGCCATTTCGACTGTCGTGCCTGCCCGTCCGGTGAATTTCCACCCGGATTCCGAATCGTCCTAACCCTTCGTCGCGGCCGGTCGAGCGTCGTCCGCAGGCGACACTGCCCGGCCGCTTCATTTTGACATCGACCAATTTGATCAACGCAGCGCTTGTCGGCATCGACTTCGGGAAAATCGATTTCGAAGCCAGTCTCGAAGAACTCAGCCTGCTCGCGCAAAGCGCGGGCGCCCATCCCGCCGTCACTCTTACCGGTCGCCGTTCCAGCCCCGATGCCGCGATGTTCGTCGGCAGCGGCAAAGCGGAAGAATTACGCGTCGCGTGTGAAGCGAACGACATCGACATCGTCATCTTCAATCATGCGCTCGCACCTGCGCAGCAGCGTAATCTGGAACGTACGCTTAACAGGCGCGTCGTCGACCGCACCAGCCTGATCCTCGACATCTTCGCGCAGCGCGCGCGCAGTCACGAAGGCAAGCTGCAGGTCGAACTCGCGCAACTGCAATACCTCGCCACGCGACTCGTGCGCGCATGGACTCACCTTGAGCGTCAAAAGGGTGGTATCGGTCTGCGCGGTCCCGGTGAGACGCAGCTCGAAACCGACCGCCGGCTGATCGGCGAGCGCATCAAGATGCTCAAGGGCCGGCTCGAAAAGCTGCGCCGCCAGCACGGCACGCAGCGTCGGGCCCGGGCGCGCAATCGCACCATGTCGGTGTCGCTCGTCGGCTATACGAACGCGGGCAAGTCCACGCTGTTCAATGCGCTGACGAAGGCGCAGGCCTACGCGGCCGACCAGCTGTTCGCCACACTCGATACCACCTCGCGCCGCGTGTACCTCGGCGAAGAGGTCGGACAAATCGTCGTGTCGGACACCGTAGGATTTATCCGCGAGTTGCCTCACCAACTGGTGGCGGCTTTCCGCGCCACGCTCGAAGAAACCATTCACGCCGATCTGCTGCTGCATGTCGTCGATGCCTCAAGCGCCGTGCGGCTCGATCAGATCGATCAGGTCAACGACGTCTTGCGCGAGATCGGCGCGGACACGATCCGGCAGGTGCTCGTGTTCAACAAGATCGACGCCGTGCCTGAACTGGCGGCCCGAGGCGACACGGTTGAAAGGGACGAGTATGGTAATATTTCGCGCGTCTTTTTGAGCGCGCGTACGGGGCAAGGGCTGGACACGCTGCGCGCTGCCATCGCCGAAATCGCAACTGCCGAACAACTTCCGGAGTCTGACGGTCTACTGTCGGAGGGAGATCCGAGAGCGGCGGTCATTCATCAAGAGCAACGCGATGATGCAGGCGAAGACGACCGCGACGACCGCAAGATCCCAGACACGGGCACCGACCCGTTCCAATTGCATTGACCCGCTGTCTACTCTGGTGAACGAACACAGGTGAACGATTACAACGAGCGGAGTATCTGGCTGCGTCTGCGCGCCATGTTGTCGCTGAACGACCCGCGCTGGGGCCGGGGCGAAGGCAATGGCGATCGCCAGCGTCTGAACGATTCGAAGCGTCCGCCTAACGGCAAGGACAGTGAAGGTCCGCCCGATCTCGACGAAATGTGGCGCGACTTCAACCGGCGCCTGTCGCGCATGTTCGGCCGCAAGGGCAATGGCGGCGGCCCGCGTCCGGACAATGGGCGCGGCGCGCGTATCGGCGTGGGCATCATCATCGGCGTGCTGATTGCCATTTATCTGGGTAGCGGCGTGTTCGTCGTGCAAGACGGCCAGGCAGCCGTCGTGCTGCGCTTCGGCCAGCTGCAAGGCACGGCGGGTCAAGGTGTCCACTGGCGCCTGCCGTATCCGTTCGAATCCCATGAAATCGTCAATGTCGGCCAGGTGCGGTCGGTCGAAATCGGCCGCAACAACGTGGTGCGTCTCGCGAACGTGAAGGACGCGTCGATGCTCACGCACGACGCCGATATCGTCGACGTCCGCTTCGCTGTTCAATACCAGATCCGCAAGCCGACCGATTACCTGTTCCGCAGCGCAGATCCCGATCAGAGCGTCACGCAGGCCGCGCAGGCGGCGGTGCGTGAGATCGTCGGCTCGCGCAGCACGAACGACATCCTCTATCAGGATCGCGAGTCGGTTCGCGCGCAACTGACGGAAGCCATCCAGCATTCGTTGGACGAATATCACACGGGTCTCGCTGTCACGGGCGTGACGATCCAGAGCGTGCAGGCGCCCGATCAGGTGCAGGCCGCGTTCGACGACGCCGCGAAAGCGCGTCAGGATCGTGAGCGCGCGAAGCGCGATGCCCAGGCCTACGCAAACGAATTGGCGCCGCGTGCGAAGGCGGAAGGCGAGCGCATGATCGACGAAGCGAAGGTGTATAGCGACCGCGTTGTCGCGCAGGCGCAAGGCGATGCCGAGCGCTTCAAGGAAGTCTATGCGCAGTATTCGAAGGCGCCTGCCGTGATCCGCGACCGGATGTACCTCGAAACCATGCAGCAGATTTATTCGAATACGACGAAGGTGTTCGTCGACAGCAAGTCGGGCAGCAACGTGCTGTACCTGCCGCTGGACAAACTCGTCGAGCAGACGCGCCAGCGTACGGCCGAGGCGGCTGCAGCCGGTTCGGCTCCCGCAGCGCAGGGCGGTCGGGGTGCAGCGTCCGCACAAGGTCAAGCAAACGCACAAGGCGCTCAGGGTGCGCAACCGGCAGCGCAAGGCGGCAACACGCCGACCATCATCACGTCGCCGGCCGCACCCGTCAGCAGCGCGAGCCAGGCCGCGGCCGCCAGTGATGCCTTCCGTTCGCGCGATTCGTTCCGCAGCCGCGGCCGCGAAGACGATCTGCAATAAGGAGCGCGAACATGAACAAAATCGTTGCGCTCGTCGTGGCTATCGTCATCGTGCTGTTCGCGGCATCGTCGATGGTGTTCGTCGTCGATCAGCGGCACATGGCCGTCGTGTCAGCGCGCGGTGACGCTGCGCCGACGCTCGCCGGTCCCGGCCTGCACGTGAAACTCCCGCCGCCGTTGCAGACGGTGACGTCGGTGGACACGCGCATCCAGTCGCTCGACACACCTGACGAGGACCGCTACGCCACGTCCGACAAGACGGAGCTGCTGGTGAATCCCGTCGTCAAATTCCGCGTGTCCGATCCCGTGAAGCTCGTTTCCGAAACGAAGGGTGACGTGCAAAGTCTGTCCGATCGTCTCGCGCTGCTCACGCGCAGCGCGCTGGGCGATGCGTTTGCAAAATACACGCTGTCCGACGCGCTCGCGAAGCAGGACGCGATCGCGACGCAGGCGCGCGACGGCATGCAGAAGGGCGCGGCGTCGCTGGGCGTCGACGTCGTCGACGTGACGCTCACGCGCATCGACTTTCCCGCTGCAATGGCCGATTCCGTCTACAAGCGCATGATCGCCGCACGCGCACAGATCGCGAATCAGGAGCGTTCGGAAGGCGCGGCGGAAGCGGACAAGATCAAGGCGGACGCGGCAGAGCAGCAGCAAGCGGTGCTGGCCGATGCGTACAGGCAGGCGCAGTCGATCAAGGGCGATGGCGACGGCAAGGCTGCCTCGATTGCCGCCGAAGCGTACGGCCGCGATCCGCAGTTCTATCAGTTCTACCAAAGCATGCAGGCCTACAAGAACAGCTTCAAGCCGGGCGACATGATGGTCGTCGACTCGAGCAGCGAGTTCTTCCGCTTCATGCGCGGCCCGGATGGCGGCGCCGCCGCTCAATCGTCTTCCGGCGCGTCGACGGGCGCCCACAAACACTGATTACCGGAACGCCGCGGCATACGAATCGCGGCGGCCTCATCGCATGGACATAGCCGGCTCGTTATTGCTCGCGATCGCACTGATGCTGATCATCGAGGGGATGTTCCCGTTCGTATTTCCGAGCGCCTGGCGCGACACGTTTCGTAAAATAGCGGAGCGCCCGCCGAACCATATCCGGATCGGCGGACTGATCGTCATGGTGCTCGGGCTGTTGCTGCTGTTGATCGCGACCTAGGCGTCGCGAAGATGCCGGACGTCGCTCACGAGGCGGCGTCCCGTTCCGGATCAGACGGCTGTGCGTTCAACTGCACCCGGCTGTGCAGCGCACTGAACTGCTGCTATCGACCGGCACGCATGACAGGCCGGCACGTCGCCTGCGTCGGGCCGCAACAGGCAAAGCGCGTCAGCGCCCTTTGCGCCGCTCACGTGCCGTGCGTCGCTCCCATTCCCAACGGCGTCTGACATGACGCCGGATTCACCGTCGTAGGACTGTATCGATGTCGACCTGGTTACTTCCCGAGAATATTGCCGACGTGCTGCCGTCGGAAGCACGCAAGATCGAAGAACTGCGCCGTCGCCTGCTCGACCGTTTTCGCGCATACGGCTACGAGATGGTCATGCCGCCGCTGCTCGAATACCTGGAGTCGCTGCTGACGGGCGGCGGCAGCGATCTGAACCTGCGCACCTTCAAGCTCGTCGATCAGCTGTCGGGCCGCACGCTCGGCCTGCGTGCCGACATCACGCCGCAGGTCGCGCGCATCGACGCGCACCTGCTGAACCGCCAGGGCGTGACGCGCCTGTGCTACGCGGGCAACGTTCTGCATACGCGTCCGCGCGGCCTGCACGCGACCCGCGAGCAGATCCAGATCGGTGCAGAAATCTACGGTCATGCCGGTCTCGAAGCCGACCTGGAAATCCAGCAGTTGATGCTCGACGCGCTGCATCTCGCGGGACTTGGTCGCGTGCGTCTCGATCTCTGTCATGCGGCCGTGCTGGGCGCGCTGGTCGACGGCGAGCCGGCTGCGGCGGCGCTCGGCGAATCGCTCTATGAAGCGCTCGCGGGCAAGGACGTGCCGCTGCTCAACGAGCTGACGGCAAACCTCACGCCCGTCACACGCGATGCACTGCGCGCGCTGCCCACGTTGTACGGCGACGCGACCGTGCTCGAAGAGGCGCGCGCGCGTCTGCCGAATGCGCCGGAAATCGCGCGCGCGCTCGACGACCTCGCGTTCCTCGCTCAACAGGTGGGCGGCGCGGAAGTCATGATCGACCTCGCCGATCTGCGCGGCTACGCGTACCACAGCGGCGTGATGTTCTCGGCCTACGTCGATGGCGTGCCGAATGCCGTCGCGCGCGGCGGCCGTTACGACAAGGTCGGCCAGGCATACGGCCGTGCGCGCGCAGCGACGGGCTTCTCGCTGGATCTGCGCGAAGTCGCGCGCATCTCGCCGATCGAAGCGCGCAGCAGCGCCATCCTCGCGCCGTGGCAACACGACGAAGCGTTGCGCACCAGTGTCGCCGCATTGCGCGATGCAGGCGAAGTCGTGATCCAGGCGCTGCCGGGCCACGATCACGCGCTGGATGAATTCGCGTGCGACCGCGTGCTGGTCGAGCGCAACGGCAAGTGGGTCGTCGAACCGAAGTCCTGAGTGTGGTGAGTGCGCGCGGCGTCATGTGAAACGTGACGCCGCAACGATCGGGATGCCCGTCCGCCATCGGCCGCTGCGACTGCCTTTGGACGATGCGGTTCATCCATGCCTTTGAGCGGAAACGGAATTTTTGCGCTGCGGTCCGCGAAAAAATCCGGAACCTTCCGCGAACATAGGTAAAATACGTTTTTAACCAGCTTAAGAAACAACATGTCTGCCAGCGCAGTGAATGTGAACCCTGGGCGCAATGTCGTCGTCGTGGGTACCCAGTGGGGTGATGAGGGCAAAGGCAAGATCGTTGACTGGCTCACGGATCACGCGCAAGGCGTCGTTCGTTTCCAGGGCGGTCATAACGCCGGTCATACGCTCATCATCGGCGGCAAGAAAACCATCTTGCGTCTGATTCCGTCGGGCATCATGCGCCCGGGCGTCGCCTGCTACATCGGCAATGGCGTCGTGTTGTCTCCGGAAGCGCTGTTCAAGGAAATCGAAGAGCTGGAATCGGCCGGCGTCGACGTGCAAAAACGTCTCTTCATTTCCGAAGCCACCACGCTGATCCTCCCGTACCACGTTGCGATCGACCAGGCGCGCGAAGCACGCAGCGGCGCCGGCAAGATCGGCACGACGGGCCGCGGCATCGGTCCGGCTTATGAAGACAAGGTCGCGCGCCGCGGCCTGCGCGTCCAGGATCTGTTCCAGCCGGAAGTGTTCGCTGAGCGTCTGCGTGCGAATCTCGACTTCCACAATTTCGTGCTCACGCAATATCTCGGCGCACCCGCTGTCGACTATCAGCAGACGCTCGACATGATGCTGAGCTACGCCGACCGTCTGAAGCCGATGGTGGCCGACGTGTCGCGCCGTCTGTACGACGAGAACCACGCGGGCAACAACCTGCTGTTCGAAGGCGCGCAAGGCACGCTGCTCGATATCGATCACGGCACGTATCCGTTCGTTACGTCGAGCAACTGCGTCGCAGGCGCGGCGACGGCGGGCGCGGGCATCGGTCCGCAGAAGCTGGACTACATTCTCGGCATCACGAAGGCTTACTGCACGCGCGTCGGTTCGGGCCCGTTCCCGAGCGAACTGTACGACGCAGACAACGCAAACCGTCAGGAAGAAGTCGGCTTGACGCTCGCGAAGGTCGGCAAGGAGTTCGGCTCGGTCACGGGTCGTCCGCGCCGCACGGGCTGGCTCGACGCCGCCGCGCTGCGCCGCGCGATCCAGATCAACGGCGTGTCGGGCCTGTGCATCACGAAGCTCGACGTGCTCGACGGCCTCGATGAAGTGAAGCTGTGCGTCGGCTATACGGTCGACGGCAAGGACGCCGACATCCTGCCGCGCGGCGCGTACGAAGTGTCGCGCTGCGAGCCGGTGTACGAAACCTTCGGTGGCTGGAAGGAGAGCACGGTCGGTATCAAGGAATGGAGCAAGCTGCCCGCCAACGCTCAGGCTTATCTGGCGCGCGTGCAGGAAGTGGCGGGCGTGCCGATCGACATGGTGTCGACAGGCCCGGACCGCGACGAAACCATTCTTCTGCGTCACCCGTTCAAGGTTTAATGCAGCATGATTCAGGGTGTACCGATGATTGAAATGAAGGACCCGCGCAACGACGACCGCAACCTGTGGGTCGGCTGGGACGAGTACCACCGGCTGATCGAACTGCTTGCGCTCGCCGTGCACGAATCGGGCTGGAAGTTCGACAAGATCCTGTGCCTCGCGCGCGGCGGTCTGCGTGTGGGCGATCAGCTCTCGCGCATCTACGATCTGCCGCTCGCGATTCTCGCGACCAGTTCGTACCGCGAAGCGGCGGGCACGGAGCAGGGCGAGCTCGATATCGCGCAATACATCACGATGACGCGCGGCGAACTGTCGGGCAACGTGTTGCTGGTTGACGATCTCGTCGATTCCGGCGTGACGCTTGCACGTGTGCAGCAGCATCTGAAGGAGCGCTATCCGGCGATCACGGCGGTGCGTTCTGCCGTGTTGTGGTGGAAGGCGTGCTCGAAGGTGAAGCCGGACTATCACGTCCAGTATCTCGCGACGAACCCGTGGATTCACCAGCCGTTCGAGGAGTGGGACACCGTGCGCCCGCACAACCTGAGCGCGTGGATCAAGCGCGGCCAGGAGCGTTCGACGGACGCCAGCTAGTATTTCGCCGCCGTCGCGCCAGTCGATGGCCGCGATTCGTGGCAGATTGAAACGGAGCCTTGAGAGGCTCCGTTTTTTTGTCCGCTTCATGGTGAAGATGCTGAAGATGGGCGAAGCATGGCCACGCAGCGCGACCAGAAAAATTTGACAAAGCCACTCTTGACACGCGCAAACGCAGGCTGGAACAAGGGCGCGATGCTACACTGGACTGCCGTTACGCGATCGCGTGGCGTGCGCACAACGGGCCGGGTGGTGGGCTTTGACGCCACTATTCTTTAGAATAGCGTTCGTTTTTGCCGCTCAGGAACGGATTCTTTTCGCGTTTATGACAGATAACCCTCACGTCCCCAAGCAGCCCTTGCCATCGCTTGCAGTCGCTGCGATCGGCGTGGTTTTCGGGGATATCGGCACCAGCCCGCTGTACTCGCTGAAGGAAGCCTTCAGCCCCTCCCACGGCATTCCTCTCACCGAAAGCTCCATTCTCGGCGTTATCTCGCTGCTGTTCTGGGCCATCATCGTGGTCGTCAGCATCAAGTACGTGATGTTCGTGATGCGCGCCGACAATAACGGCGAGGGCGGCGTGCTCGCGCTGATGGCGCTGTCGCTGCGCTCGTTCGACACAAAGAGCAAGGCGGCCGGGCTATTGATGATGCTGGGCATCTTCGGCGCCTGCATGTTCTATGGCGATGCGGTGATTACGCCGGCCATTTCGGTGATGTCCGCGGTCGAAGGTCTGGAGATTGCGGCGCCGAAGCTCTCGCATCTGGTGCTGCCGCTCACGATGGTGATTCTCGTGCTGCTGTTCTGGATCCAGCGTCATGGGACGGCGATGGTCGGCCGGCTGTTCGGCCCGATCATGGTGCTGTGGTTCCTGACTATCGCCGTGCTCGGTCTGTCGCATATCGTGCAGTCGCCGGAAGTCATCAAGGCGCTCAATCCGTATTACGCGTTTTCGTTCATGTCGGCGCACGTGTTGCAGGCCTATGTTGTGCTGGGTTCGGTCGTGCTGGTGCTGACGGGCGCGGAAGCGTTGTACGCCGACATGGGCCACTTTGGCGCGGCGCCTATTCGCTGCGCGTGGTATGCGCTCGTGATGCCGTCGCTGGTGCTGAATTACTTTGGCCAGGGCGCGCTTCTGATGCACGACCCGAAGGCGATTGAGAATCCGTTCTTCCTGCTCGCGCCCGACTGGGCGCTGCTGCCGCTCGTGGTGCTGTCGACGGTTGCTACCGTCATTGCGTCGCAGGCGGTGATATCGGGTGCGTATTCGCTGACGAGCCAAGCGATCCAGCTGGGCTATGTGCCGCGTATGAAGATCCTACACACGTCGGAGCTCGCGATCGGACAGATCTACGTGCCCGTCGTCAACTGGATGCTGCTCTTCATCATCCTGTGCATCGTCATCGCGTTCAAGAGTTCGGACAATCTGGCCGCGGCTTACGGCATTGCCGTGACGGCGACGATGGTGATCACGACGATCCTCGCCAGCGTCGTGATGGTGAAGGTGTGGAACTGGAACAAGGGCGTGGTGGCGTTGATCATTGGCGCGCTGCTGATCGTCGATCTGGGTTTCTTCGGCGCGAATCTGCTGAAGGTGGCGGAAGGGGGCTGGCTGCCGCTCTGTATTGGCGCGCTGCTGTTCTTCCTGCTGATGACATGGTTCAAGGGGCGCATGATCGTGAAGGAACGCACGGCGGCCGACGGTATTCCGCTGATGCCGTTCGTGCAGGGGCTGCTTGCGCATCCGCCGCATCGCGTGTCGGGTACGGCGATCTATCTGACGGGCAGCGCGACGCTCGTTCCCGTGAGCCTGTTGCACAACCTCAAGCACAACAAGGTGCTACATGAGCGGACGATCTTTCTGACGTTCATCACGCGGGACATTCCTTATGTCGACGACAAGGACCGGCTGACGGTGAAGGACGTCGGAGGCGGGCTGTTTCTCGTGAAGGCAGCATATGGGTTCAACGAGACGCCCGATGTGAAGGCCGTGCTCGAACAGATCAGCGTATCGCATGACATGTCGTTCGAGTTGATGGACACGTCGTTCTTCCTCGCCAGAGAAACTGTCGTGCCGACGCAGTTGCCGGGCATGTCGGTGTGGCGCGAACGTGTGTTCGCGTGGATGCATCAGAATGCGGCCAAGCCGACGGATTTCTTTAGTATTCCCGCGAATCGGGTGGTTGAGTTGGGGACCAAGATCGAAATCTAGTGGTTTTTTTGTCTGCGACGCTAGTCGCCGTTGTTTGGTTTTTGGGTTTCGCTGGCATCTGCGGTTTGCCTGCTCGGGCCAGGGGTTTTTGCGCTGGCATCCGCGATTTCGTATCGGTGCTTCTTGCGTTGCCCCTGTGCGGGGCGGCACTTACTTTCTTTGCCGCCGCAAAGAAAGTAAGCAAAGAAAGCGGGCTAACACCGCCAGTTCTTGTGTTTGCCTGCGGGCCCCCAACAGGTCCCGTACTCCACACGGCATCGCGCTGTTTCATGCACGTTGCCAATGCGCTAATTCACGCCTCACCCGCTTCACATTCCCGCGTCACGGACCGCGTTACCAGGAAGTCCACAGCCGCCCAGGTGGCAAACTGTGTGTAGGCCGTCGCGACGTAAGTGCACCACTCCGGACTGAAAAGCGGGATCGGTGTCGTAGAAGCGTCAACGCGTAAGGTGCGACAACCTACACACAGTTTGCCACCTGGGCGGCGCAGACGATTCGCTGCCGCCGGCTGCGCTACGGGTGAGTGGAATGGGTGATGCGCCTCTTAAAGGCGCTGGCAACGCACATGAAATAGCGCGATGCCGTGTGGAGTGCGGGACCCGTCGGGGGCCCGCAGGCAGGAAGAGAAACTGGCGGTGTGAGCGGCTTTCTTTTGCCTACTTTTCTTTGCCGCGGCAAAGAAAAGTAGTAGGTGCCGCCCCGCACAGGGGCAACGCTAGCAAACCAGAGGCAAAACGCGGATGCCAGCGCAGACATCACCACAACTGCCTGCGCAGCAAACCACACTTACCGCTTCAATTTAGCAAACGCAGCGGCCATCGCATTAACAGGCTCGGGCCCACGCGACCGCTGCTGCTGGGGCCGGGCAGCACCACTCGAACGACCACCGCCAGCCCCGCGATCCTGCGCCCGTGCAGGGGCCGCGGCAAAATCATCATCCAACCGCATGGTCAACGCGATCCGTTGACGCTTGACGTCGACCTCAAGCACCTTCACCTTGACGATCTGCCCCGCCTTCACGACCTCGTGCGGATCCTTGATGAACTTGGTCGACATCGCCGACACGTGCACGAGTCCATCCTGATGGACACCGATGTCGATGAACGCGCCGAATGCCGCCACGTTCGTCACGACGCCTTCGAGCACCATGCCCGGCGAGAGATCCGAGATCTTCTCGACGCCTTCGCGGAACGTCGCTGTCTTGAACTCGGGACGTGGATCGCGACCCGGCTTCTCGAGTTCGGAAAGAATGTCCCTCACGGTCGGCAGACCAAAACGATCGTCGACGAACTCGGCAGGCGAGAGCCGCGACAACGCATCGCGATTGCCGAGCACTTCGCCGACGTTCTTCGCGATCTTCGCGAGCATCCGCTCGACGACGGGATATGCTTCAGGGTGCACCGATGAACGGTCGAGCGGATTCTCGCCGCCGTTGATCCGCAAAAAGCCCGCAGCCTGTTCGAAGGTCTTGTCGCCAAGGCGCGGCACCTTGCGCAGATGCTCGCGCGTCGGGAACGGGCCGTTTGCATCGCGATAATCGACGATGTTGCGTGCGAGCGTCGCGTTCAAACCGGACACGCGTGCGAGCAGCGCGACGGACGCCGTATTCGCATCCACGCCGACGGCGTTCACGCAGTCCTCGACGACGGCATCGAGCGAACGCGCGAGTTCGCGCTGATTCACGTCATGCTGATACTGGCCGACGCCGATCGCCTTCGGCTCGATCTTCACGAGTTCGGCGAGCGGATCCTGCAGGCGGCGCGCAATCGACACCGCGCCACGCAGCGACACGTCCAGCTCAGGGAATTCCTTCGCGGCGAGTTCCGATGCCGAATACACCGACGCACCCGCTTCCGACACCACGATCTTCTGCAGCTTCAGTTCCGGATGCTTCGCGATCAGTTCGCTCGCGAGCTTGTCCGTTTCGCGCGATGCCGTGCCGTTACCGATGCTCACCAGTTCCGCCTGCGTCTGCGCTGCGATGCGCGCGAGCTTCGCGAGCGAGCCGTCCCAGTCGCGGCGCGGCTCGTGCGGATAGATGGTGTCGGTGGCGAGCAGCTTGCCCGTGCGATCGACGACGGCGACCTTCACGCCCGTACGCAGGCCCGGATCGAGGCCGATCACCGCCTTCGGACCGGCCGGCGCGGCGAGCAGCAGATCCTTCAGGTTGCGTGCAAACACGCGGATCGCTTCGCTTTCGGCTTCTTCGCGCAGATTCGTCAGCAGCTCGTTTTCAATGTGCGGCTGCACCTTCACGCGCCAGCACCAGCGGCACACGTCGGAGAGCCACTTGTCGGCGGGGCGGCCCTGGTTCGCGATGCCGAAGTGGCGCGCGATCATCGCTTCGCCGGGATGCGGCACCTGCGCGTCGAGTTCTTCGCCAAGGCCGAGCTTGATCATCAGCACGCCCGCATTGCGGCCGCGGAAGAGGGCGAGCGCGCGATGCGACGGCACCGTGCGGATCGTCTCGGAGTAGTCGTAGTAGTCGCGGAATTTCTCGCCTTCTTCGCCTTCCTTGCCTTCGACCACCGTCGACGTCACGACGCCCTGATTGAACAGATAGTCGCGCAGCTTGCCGAGCACGTCGGCCGTTTCGCCGAACTGCTCCGACAGGATGTCGCGCGCGCCGTCCAGCGCGGCCTTGACGTCCGCGACGCCTTTCTCGGCATCGACGTATTGCGCGGCTTCCGTCTGCGGATCGAGCAGCGGATTCGCGAGCAGCGCGTCGGCGAGCGGCTGCAGGCCGGCTTCGCGGGCGATCTGCGCGCGCGTGCGGCGCTTGGGCTTATACGGCAGATACAGGTCTTCGAGCACCTGCTTGCTGTCCGCGCTTTCGATGGCGGTGCGCAGTTCGTCGGTGAGCTTGCCCTGTTCGTCGATGCTCGCAATGATCGCGGCGCGGCGGTCTTCGAGTTCGCGCAGATAGAGCAGTCGTTCTTCGAGCGTACGCAGTTGCGTGTCGTCGAGATTGCCGGTGACTTCCTTCCGGTACCGGGCGATAAACGGAACAGTCGCTCCTTCATCGAGTAGTTGCACCGCGGCCGCGACCTGGCGCGGCTGGACGGTCAGTTCGGTGGCGATGCGCTGTACGATCTTGATTGCTACGGTGTCCGTCATAGGGTCTTGATGTTCCTGCCGGATTCGACTGTGGCGCGCCCCGCGACTGGCGTGGCGGCCGGGTTGCTGAAAAGGCGCGCAAGCGCGTGAAAGCTCGTTGAAGCGGGGCATTTTGCCATAAATGACCGAGCGCTCAACCGCGGGGTGATAGAATTTCAGGCATGTTCCGTTGCCCATCTACGACGTTGCCGACCTCCCGCATTTCGCCCGGATCCTCGCTTCGATCCTCGCTTCGATCCCCGCTTCGATCCCCGCTGGCATCGCCCGTTTGCAAGGCGCCCGTTGCTTTCGTCGCTGTCGGGTTTGCCGCGTCCATTCGACGTGTCGCAATTGCCGCTTCGCTCGCGTTCGCCGCCTGTGCGGCCGCTGCGCCTGTGATGGCGGAGGCGCAGGAAAGCGCGATGGGCGCATCGCCGGCGGTGGCCGCCTCGGGTGTGCCGGCTACGGGCGTATCGGCTTCGAACGATTTCGACCTGCGTCAGAAGGCGCTCGATGCCCGCACGGCTGACAACAACTATCGTTACGCCGTTGCCCAGCACAACTGTTATAGCAAGTTTTTCGTCAATCATTGCCTGAACTCGGCGCGCGATGACATGCGCGTGGTCGCGGCCGACATCCGCAAGGAGCAACTTGCGCTCGACGATGAAAAGCGCATGGAGCACGCGCGTCAACGCGACGAGCAGGCGGCTGTCAAACGCGCGCAGAACGAAGCCGAAGCGCCCGCACGCGAAGCGCAGGACACGCGCAACGCGCAGGCGTATGAGGACAAGCAGCGCCAGCATCAACTGAATCAGGCGCAGCGTGAAGCAGAAGCGCCGCAGCGCAGCGCGAACGAACAGACATATCAGCAGAAGCAGCAACAGCACGCGATCGATCAGGCGCAGCGCGGCATCTCGCCGTCGCAGGCTGCGGCGAACCAGAAGGCGTACGACGCAAAGCAGGCTGAGTTCCAGCGCAAGCTCGACGAGGCGCATCGTCAGGCGGCCCAGAAGGCTCAGGAGCGCGTCGAGAAGCAGCAGCGCTTCGAACAGAAGCAGACGGAGGCGACGCAGCACAAGGCCGATGTCACAGAGCGTCAGAAGCAGGCGGCCGAGAAAACCAGACAGAAGCAGGAAGAGCAGGCGAAGCAGCAACAGCAGCTCGAACAGCAACAGAAGCAACAGCAACAGCAGTAAGCGGCATCGACAGGCCGCACCAGCAAGCCGCATCGCCAGGCAACATCAGTCAGCAACAGACGTAACGCGTTTCAGGCCGGACAGCAACCTCGAGCGGAGCGACCGCGCAGCGCGGCCTTCGCCATTTCGAAAGAGGAGGCGAGCATGCGCGACCATCATCGCGTCATCAACGCGGACACATTGCGCGACCGCATTCTGCAACTGGAGTCGGAGCACAGCGGCCTCGACCGGTTGATCGACAGAATGTCCGAGGAACCCGGCATCGACGACCTCGAGATACAGCGCCTGAAAAAGCGCAAACTCAAGGTCAAGGACACCATCATCTTGCTGCAATTGCAGCTTGAACCGGAAGCACGCAGCTGACAGCGCGGCCAGGCAGGCGCCGGCCCCGTTCAGTGTGTGGCGCGCCGGACTTTGCAGGAATCGCTTGCCTTGAACTCACCGCTTCAATCTTCTTCCCGGGCGGCATCCGTCGATGACGCATCGGGCGCGGCTGCGCCCGCCAGCGACGAGCGCGCCGCAAAAGGCGCATCGGGCGGCGGCGCGCTGGCCGCGTCGCTGACTCACAAGCGATCGTCGGAACTCGCCGACATCTTCGCCGCCGATGGGCTCCTCGCGCGTCAGATCGACGGCTATCGGCCGCGTGCTTCGCAAATCGAGATGGCGCGTGCCGTCGCGGCCGCGATGGAAGCTTCGGGTCGCGCGATGCCCGAGCCCGCCATGTTCGAGGCGCAGAAGCGTCCCGCGCGGCGCCTGCAGCCATCGTCACCGGCGACGGATGCTCACGCGGACGAAGCCTCGTCTGCCGAAGGCAATCTCGAAGGCGGTGAAAATACGCTGATCGTCGAAGCCGGCACGGGTACGGGCAAGACCTATGCGTACCTCGTGCCCGCGATGCTGTGGGGCGGCAAGGTCATCGTCTCCACGGGCACCAAGCACCTGCAGGATCAGCTCTTTCAGCGCGACATTCCGACCGTTCGCGACGCGCTCGCCGTGCCCGTGTCCGTCGCGATGCTCAAGGGGCGCGCGAACTATCTGTGTCACTACTATCTGCAACGCACGGCGGACAACGGCCGACTGCCGTCGCGCCAGGAAACGTCGTATTTGCAGGACATCATCCGTTTCGCGAAGATCACGCGCACGGGCGACAAGGCCGAACTCGCGAGCGTGCCTGAAACGGCTGCCGTGTGGTCGATGGTGACGTCGACGCGCGATAACTGCCTCGGTCAGGAGTGTCCGCACTACAAGGACTGTTTCGTGATGCAGGCGCGCCGCGAGGCACAGCAGGCCGATATCGTCGTCGTGAACCATCATCTGTTCTTCGCCGACATCATGCTGCGCGATACGGGCATGGCCGAACTGCTGCCGACGGCGAATACAGTCATCTTCGACGAAGCGCATCAGTTGCCTGAAACCGCGACACTGTTCTTCGGCGAAACGCTGTCGACCACGCAGTTCCTCGAACTCGCGCGCGATTCGGTTGCAGAGGGCCTCGGCCATGCACGCGATGCCGTCGACTGGGTGAAGCTCGGTGCAGCGCTCGAACGCTCGGCGCGCGACGTGCGGCTCGCGTTCAAGGAAGAGTCCGTGCGTCTGTCGATCGGACAGTTGCCCGACGATCATCCGCTCTTCCCGGCGCTCGAGGCCGTCGAAACCGAACTCGATGCGCTCACCGGCGCGCTCGCAGGGCAGTCGGAGCGCGCCGAGTCGCTGGCCGCGCTGCTGCGCCGCGCGCGCGAGTTGCAGGAGGTGTTGTCGGGCTGGACGACTCCACCCACCGAGACGGAACGCGAAGCGGCATCCGATGCCGCGTCGGCAGCGGGGAAAAGCGATCCGAACGAAAAGGTCCGCTGGATCGAAGTCTTCTCGCATACGGTGCAGTTGCACGAGACCCCGTTGTCTGTCGCGCCGATTTTCGCGAAGCAGCGGGCGGGCGTGCCGCGCGCGTGGATCTTCACGTCGGCGACACTTTCCGTGCGGGGCGACTTCGCGCACTACGCGGCGCAGATGGGGCTCAACTCGCGCCGCTCGATGACGCTGCCCAGTCCGTTCGATTACGGCACGCAAGGCCTGCTTTACGTGCCGCGCAATCTGCCGCAGCCGTCGTCGCCGATGTTCACCGATGCCGTGTTCGAGGCCGCGCTGCCTGCCATCGAAGCATCGGGTGGCGGCGTGTTCATGTTGTGCACGACGTTGCGCGCAGTCGATCGCATTGCGTCGAAGTTGCGCGACGTGATCGAGTCGCGTGGCTGGAACATGCCGCTGCTCGTGCAGGGCGATGCGAGCCGCACGGAACTGCTCGACCGGTTCCGCTCGTATGGCAATGCGATTCTCGTGGGCAGCCAGAGCTTCTGGGAAGGCGTGGATGTGCGCGGCGATGCGCTGTCGCTCGTCGTGATCGACAAGCTGCCCTTCGCGCCGCCCGACGACCCCGTGCTGTCCGCGCGGCTCGATGCGCTGACGAAGAAAGGTTTGAGTCCGTTCGCCGTGCATCAACTGCCGCAGGCAGTCATCACGCTCAAGCAGGGCGCAGGCCGTCTGATCCGCTCTGAAACCGATCGCGGCGTGCTGATGATCTGCGACACGCGGCTCGTGGACAAACCGTATGGACGCCGTATATGGCAGAGCCTGCCGCCGTTCAAGCGCACGCGCGAGATGGATGTCGTGCGCGAGTTTTTCGAAGAGAACGCGCAGGCTTAAAAGCAACGCGCCCGTTGCATTATGTTGCCGCTGCAACGGGTGATGCATCTGGAATTGAATTGCTGCTGTGTCGCAGTTCGACCACAGCACAAAGCCGAAAAGCATTGAATGAATGCAAGTCGGATAATCGATGTGAATATGCGGCGCATAAAGCAAAACGCCACGGACTGAAATCCGTGGCGTTTTGCTTTTTGCCCGGGAAGCCCTCGGACTTCCCGTTGCAGTTTTCGCCCTGAGGCGAACCCTGTGCTACAGCTTACTGGCTTGCGCCCGAAGCCGGAGCAGCTGCCGAAGCAGCAGCGTCCGAAGCAGCAGCGCCTGCGTCCGAAGCAGCAGCCGTAGCCGAAGCAGCAGCGTCGCTCGCAGCAGCAGCAGCGCCCGAAGCAGCAGCAGCCGAATCCGAAGCAGCAGCAGCCGGTGCCGAAGCGGCAGCAGCGTCGCTAGCCGGGGCAGCTGCCTGGTCGCTGCTCTTGTTGCATGCAGCCAGTGCCACAGCTGCCAACAGGGATGCTACGAGGAGGGATTTCTTCATGATCACGTCCTTTTATGGTTAAAGGTAAGCAACAGCGCAAAATAAAACCGGTAATGTGCTCCAACACCGACCTGGGCCGCTGGTGGAGACCGCACTTCATGAGCGTGAATCTTCCCTACGGCTTGGGCGGAAATTATATGCACTTTCATATCGACCGTCGACAAATCCGGGGCCAATACGTTGTCTTTCTCAGACAATTTTTCGCTATACGGTATGACAGCGGAGCGAATCTTATCTCAGTTCACCCATCTGTATCCAGCCCGCACGATACCACTCGTGTAGTAGTGCTGTCACCGACGATTGGTGTGAGAGTGTTACAAAGCGTTTCGCACTCAGAGAGCGGCTGTCAGCGAGTTCAATCACCCAATTTTTGACGCCCGACAACCGGCTTTCTTCTCCATTCAGGTAGTAAGAGCGATTGTCGTAAAGCAGCACAGTTTTGCGGTCGAGCCGCACACCTTCCTTGCTTGCGCGCTTCATGAAGCGTGTTTCATCGAGCGGACGTTCCGGCGGATCGAAGACCACACTTGGCTTCGGTTCGCTCAGATACGTGCCCAGAAACGCCGACACGTCTTTCTCGCTCCAGTCGATCTTAGCAAGGATCGCGCCCACCCGGTCTACAAGCGCGGCGGGGAGTTCCGCGGGCTTAGCGACGGCCGGTTGCTGCGGGTCGCGATAGAGCGCCGCACGATCGCGCGAGCCGTCCGCCTCGCCGCGCTCGGCAAGGTAATAGAGGAACTGCGCGGCCAGTTCGCCTGTCGACGGCGCACGAAAGCCGATCGAGCACGTCATGCATTCGCCTTCCGCGACGCCATCGTGTGCGATGTGCGGCGGCAGATAAAGCATGTCGCCCGGTTCGAGAAGCCATTCCTCTTCGGGTTCGAAGTGTTGTAGAACTTTCAACGGCAAGCCGGGTTGCAACGTGAGATCGCGTTGTGCGCCGATACGCCAGCGACGCTTGCCATGCACCTGCAACAGGAAGACATCGTAGGAATCGAAATGAGGACCGACACCGCCTCCATCTGTTGCATAGGAGATCATCAGATCGTCGAGGCGCGCGTCGGGCACGAAGCGAAAGCGGTCAAGCAATGCACGCGCGCGGTCGTTATGCAGGTCGACGCCTTGCACCAGCAAGGTCCACGCGCGTTGTTTGGCGGAGGGCAATTCGTCTGCAGCAAACGGACCATGCTCGAGTTGCCACTTGTTGCGAAAGTGCGTGATGAGGCGTGACTCGACTTCGTCCTGATCGGCCAGTTCGAACAGCTGGTCGCGCGACAGCGGCGGTGCGATGTCGGGGATGGCATGGCGGATGAGCAGCGGCTTCTTCTGCCAGTAGCGCCGCATGAATTGCGACGGCGTCAGATTGCCTAACAGCGTAGCAGGCTGATCGGGCGACGGCGCGCAAGACATGGAAACGTGAGACGGAGCAGGACGCGCTGAAGCTTTGCCAGCGGGGTAGTCAGGGGGCCGCACGGGCATCGTATAATGTGAGCTGTAATCTGGAGAATCGAATGAAAATCGCAAAGAACACCGTCGTATCGGTCGCTTACAAGTTGTCGGATGCGCAAGGCAATCTGATCGAGGAAAGCGACGAGCCGATGGTTTATCTGCACGGCGGCTATGATGGCACGTTCCCCAAGATCGAGGAAGAGCTCGACGGCCATGAGCCCGGCTTCGAAACCCAGATCCAGCTGGAGCCCGTCGACGCGTTCGGCGAGTACGATCCCGAGCTCGTGAAGATCGAGCCGCGCAGCCGTTTTCCCGAGCCGCTCGAAGTCGGCATGCAATTCGAAGGCACGCCGGAAGAGGGCGATGAAGATCTCGACTCGCTGATCTACACGGTGACCGACGTTGCGGAAGACAAGGTCGTGCTCGACGGCAATCATCCGCTTGCCGGTATGGCGCTGCGCTTCAAGCTCACCGTGAAGGACGTGCGCGAAGCGACGGACGATGAAATCCAGCACGAGCACGCGCATGGTGCCAGCGGCCTCGAAATCGTCGATGAAGACGATGACGAAGATGGCGCCGATGACGCCGAACCGTCACGACCGACTCTGCACTGACGGGCGGCATTGTCTGGTAAAAGAACGAAGACGAGCAGTACACGGAGCGGGCGCGTAGAGCGCCCGTTCTCGCATCTGGCCTCCCTTGTTGCTAGTTCACTTCGCTAGCGCCCCTGCCTGAAGGCGCAGGTTCGGGCAGTATCGGCGGCAATTCCGAAGCGGGTGAGGAATCCGGCACGGGAGGCATCGAAGGCGGGACAGGCGCCGCTGTGTTCGGCAAAGCGGGCGTGGCAGGCAACGGGAGACTCTTCGGAACATCCCGCACAGTCACGCGAAACGGCGGCCGTTTCGCCAGATCAACGTTGACTTGTACCCACTGATTCTGAGGACTGCGCGGCGCGAATGCGATACGCGTCAGATTCGTCACCAGATCGCCTTTGTCGTTGCGTAGCGGCTGGTCGATCATGATGCCTGTATGCGATCGATCGTCGTCCTGATGAATGACGATGACAGGGCCGCGAAACGTCTCGGCCAGTTTTACGAGACTACGCTTGAACTCCATGAAGCCGTCGCGCTTTGAACGATGCCCGAAGCGCAGCCACGCGAATCGTTCGGGACGTTCGTAGCGTTCGGGATCGAAGTCGCCCTGAACCAGCACGACGATCGCGCGCGCGCCACGGCGCTTCGCATATTCGGCCGCGTGGTCGAGCCAGAAAGCATTCGCGATGACGCGGTCTTCGAACTCGCCGTTTCGACCGCCCGCGTAGAGAAAATGATTGTTCGGGCCCGGCACGTTCAGGCCGACGAACACGGTTTCGCCGACCATCCAGCGCACATTCTCGCGATACGGCCGGAACCGCGACACTTCGCTTTCGCGTGCAAGCGGCAGCGGATTCTGTCCCATCGACGAAGCATCCGCGAACAACGTCTGCCGCAGCTGATCGAGACGCTCGACAGGATCGTAGCCGCCCGCCTCAGCCGTCCCGCAATCCGCCCAATCGTGCTGACCAGGAATGAAGACGAGCGCGGGCTTCGAGGTGTCGAGCAGCGTATGACGCGTTTCGAACAGCGAGTCGCGGCACGCTTCCTTGCCGCTCTTCAGATTGCCGTCGTACACGACGAACGACACATCAGGGTCGCGTCCGATCGCTTCGAGCAGCCGCTGGGTGAGCGCTTCGTCGGCGGAGCTTTGCAGCGTGCTGCCGATGACCGCGAACGCGTAGTTCGGCGCGGCGTCTTTCCCAAATGACACAGAGGCGTACGCTGCCAGCGATAACGCCGTCGCGGCTGCCATGGCGCGCACTGCGCCGTCTGAGCGACGGCGAGGCAGCGCGCGGCGCACGCGCGTGTCAGCGTGACGCATCTGGCGACTTGGCCAGTTCATGCAGTTCATACAGCAGATCGAGTGCGTCGCGCGGACGGAGATCGTTCGGGTCGATCTCGCGCAAGCGTTCGACGAGCGCCAGAGCAGCAGGATCGGGCGCCGGTGCAACGGGTTCGTCGTCGGCGTCTTCGAGCATCGCCGCGGGCGCTGCAAACAGATCGAGTTGCGGCGCAGGCTGGGCGGCCGACTGCTGCTCCAGGTAGGCGAGATGCTTGCGCGCGGCACGAATCACGGCGTTCGGCACGCCTGCGAGTTGCGCGACCTGCAAACCGTAGCTCTGGTTGGCGGGCCCTTCGTTGACGGCATGCAGAAAGACGATGCCGTGCCCATGCTCGACAGCCGACAGATGCACATTCGCCGCGTGCGGAAACTCGGCGGGCAGTTGCGTCAGTTCAAAGTAGTGGGTTGCGAAGAGCGTGTGGCAGCCGTTGTGCGCGAGCAGATGCCGCGCGATCGCCCAGGCGAGTGCGAGGCCGTCGAAGGTCGACGTGCCGCGGCCGATTTCATCCATCAGCACCAGGCTTTGCGGTGTCGCGTCGTTGAGGATCGCGGCCGCTTCCGTCATTTCGACCATGAAGGTCGAGCGGCCGCCCGCCAGATCGTCGGCAGCGCCGATACGCGTGAAGATCCGGTCGATGGGGCCGAACGACGCGCGGCGCGCAGGCACATAGCTGCCGACATACGCCATCAGCGCGATCAGCGCGGTCTGCCGCATGAAGGTCGACTTGCCGCCCATGTTAGGACCGGTGATCAGCAGCAGCTTGCGTTCGGGGTTCAGCACGCAGTCGTTCGCGATGAACTGCTCGACCTGCGCTTCGACCACGGGGTGCCGGCCCTGTTCGATATCGATGCCGCCCGTTGCCGAGAAGCTCGGTGCGACCCAGTCGAGCGCGCGGGCCCGCTCGGCGAAGGCCGCGAGCAGATCGAGTTCGGCGAGCGCCGACGCGACACGCTGACAGTCGGCGATGAAGGGCAGCAGGGATTGCAGCAGCGCGTCGTACAAGGCCTTCTCGCGGGCGAGCGCGCGTTCCTGCGCGGACAGCGCCTTGTCCTCGAAGGTTTTCAGTTCGGGCGTGATGTAGCGCTCGGCGTTCTTCAGCGTCTGGCGGCGGCGATAGTCGTCGGGCACCTTGTCGGTCTGACCGCGCGTGACCTCGATATAGAAGCCGTGCACCTTGTTGTATTCGACGCGCAGATTGCCGATGCCTGTTCGCGCGCGTTCGCGCGTTTCGAGATCAATCAGGAACTGTCCGCAGTTCTCCGAAATATCTCGCAGTTCATCGAGGTCTGCGTCGTAGCCGCGCGCGATCACGCCGCCGTCGCGGATCATCGCGGCCGGTTCTTGAGCAATCGCTCGTTTCAACAGATCGACGCAGTCGGCGGGTGGTTCAAGTGAAGCATCGATGCGTGCGAGCGAATCCGCTGCCGCCGTCAGCGCAGTGAGTTGCGCGCGCAGCTCCGGCAACGCGATGAACGTGTCGCGCAGGCTGGAAAGGTCGCGCGGACGCGCCGACAGCAACGCCAGCCGCCCCGTGATCCGTTCGATATCGGAGATCTGCCGCAGCGCGCCGCGCAGTGTATCGAGACTGGCTTGAGGCGGCGCGTCGAGCAAAGCGCCGATGGCCTGCTGGCGTGCCTGCGCAAACGAGGCATCGCGCGGAGGATGATGCAGCCAGTGACGCAGCAGCCGGCTGCCCATCGTCGTGCAGCAGGTATCGAGCAGCGAGCAGAGCGTAGGCGAGTCGGTGCCGCGCAGCGTTTCCGTGAGTTCGAGATTGCGGCGCGTGGACGGGTCGAGACCGATGTACTCCGATTCGTACTCGACTTTCAGACTGCGCACGTGGCGTAACTGCTGACCTTGCGTGGCGGCCGCATATAACAGCAGCGCGCCTGCCGCGCCGCACGCGCAGGAGAGCGAATGCGCGCCGAAGCCATCGAGGCCCGCTACTTCCAGTTGGTCGCACAGCCGCTGCGTGCCCGACGCGATATCGAAATGCCAGACGGGTACGCGCGTGGTCGCGCCAAACCCCGTGGGCACCGACCATGCGTTCGAGTCGCTCGACGACGGCGCATCCGCAACGAGGATTTCAGCAGGACGGATCCGTTCGAGCGCGGCCGCGACCTGATCGGGCGCGACTTCGGCGAGGCGCAGCGCGCCGCTCGCCAGATTGAGCCACGCGAGACCGACCGTTGTCACCACGCCGCGCCGGTTGTGGCCCGCACACACGGCAAGCAGATAGGTGTCGCTCTTGTCCGAGAGCAGGGCGGCATCCGTCAGCGTGCCCGGGGTCACCACACGCACGACCTTGCGCTCGACAGGGCCTTTCGATGTGGCGGGGTCGCCGATCTGTTCGCAGATCGCGACCGACTCGCCGAGCTTCACGAGCTTCGCCAGATATTGTTCGACGGCGTGATGCGGCACGCCTGCCATCCTGATCGGATTGCCGCCCGACGCACCGCGCTGCGTGAGCGTCAGATCGAGCAGGCGCGCGGCTTTTTCCGCGTCGTCGAAGAACAGTTCATAGAAGTCGCCCATCCGGTAGAACACGAGCGTGCCCGGATGCTCCCCTTTGATGCGCAGGTACTGCTGCATCATGGGGGTGTGTTGCGCGATATCGCTTGTGGCTGCCGTTTGAGTGCCCATCCTCGTGTCTTTCTTGCGTAACTGTTCAGGGCGTGAGTTTAACCCGTCGACGCGTCGAGCGAACCTGGCCGGATGGCCAGGTTGCTGACGTCGTACTCCGTTGCGTAAGCTGTGCGTGCGCTCATTCCTCGATGAGTGCGTGAATGTCGACCTTGTGCGCGTTCGCGGCGCTGCGTCTCTGCGCGAGCCACATCATCCCTGTAATGAACAGGCCGAACACGGCGATGATCCACTGCACGGGCATTTTCGCTGTCAGCAGGATCGCGTAGGCGCCCAGCATCAGCAGCACGGCGAGGTTCTGGTTGAAGTTCTGCACGGCGATCGAATGACCCGCGGTAAGCAGCGTCGCGCCGCGATGCTGAAGAATCGCGTTCATCGGCACGATGAAAAAACCGGACAGGCCGCCGAGCAGCACCATCAACGGATAGGAGAAGATCAGGTAGGCGGGCGCGAACAGCTCGCCGACGCGCAGGCCCGCGCCGGGAGGAAACAGGTTCTTGCTGTAGAAGGCCATCGCGACGGCGACGCCGCCCGTTATCAGGCCGACGGGCAACACCTTGAGCGACGCGCGCAGCGGAATCCACGCCGCGGCAGCCGCTGCGCCAATGGCAATGCCGAGACCCGCCACGCCCTGCATGATGGCCGCCTTCGACAGCGACAGCCCGAGGTTGGCGTCCGCCCATTTGAGCACGAGCAACTGCAGCGTGACGGCGCCGCCCCACATCAGCGTGGTGACCCACAGCGCGATCTGCGCGAGGCGGTCGGCCCACAGCACGTTGAAACAGCGCACGAACTCGCCGATCAGCGCGCCGGGCTCGGCCAGCCGGTTCGGATAGCGCGCGCCCGTATCGGGGATGCCGACGTTGAGGCCCGCGGCGATCGCATAGGTGATCATCACGGCGAGCATCGCGAGGTCGGCGGCCGAATGGATCAGCGGCCACTGCAGATGCCGAACCAGATGCGACGCGTACGTGCTGATCAGCGCGCCGCCCAGCATCGTGCCCACGATGGTTGACAGCACGGTTGCCGATTCAAGCCAGGCGTTCGCGGCGACCAGCCGTTCGGCAGGCAGCAGCTCGGTCAGAATGCCGTACTTTGCGGGCGAATACGCGGCCGCGCCAAAGCCGACCACGCCATAAGCGATCATCGGATGCACGCCGCCGATCATCATCAGGCACCCGCCTGCCTTCAGCGCGTTCGAGACGAACATGACGTGGCGTTTCTGCAGCGCATCGGCGAACGCGCCGACGAAGGGCGCGAGCAGCACGTATGAAATCGTGAAGAAGATCTGCAGCAGCGGCGTGACCCACGCGGCCGAGTGGATTTCCGTGAGCAGCGCGATGGCCGCGATCAGCAGCGCGTTATCGGCGAGGGACGACACGAACTGTGCCGCGATGATCGTGTAGAAACCTTTCTTCATGGACCCGATTGGAACACAGTGCCCGTATTTTTGCCTTTGACGCTCGCTATACGGCGAGCGCCGCAGCGCACGTCACGCAGAGGCAAAAAAGAAAAAAGCGGCCGAAGCCGCTTTCGATATCCTGCAGCGTCTTACGCTGCCTGTTCCTTCGTCCGCGTGTAGCGCGACAGAATCGGAATCATCTGTGCATACACCTTCGGGTTGCCGGCGACGATCTCATGCAGATGCAGGAAGTCCGAGTCGCCCGTGTAGTTGCCGACGAGGCCGCCCGCTTCAGTAATGAGCAGGCTGCCCGCCGCCATGTCCCATGCGCTGATGCCTTGCTCGAAGAAGCCGTCGAGGCGGCCCGCTGCGACGTTCGCCAGATCGAGCGCCGCGGCGCCCGGACGGCGCAGGCCCGCGCAGGCCTTGGTCATGTCGGCGAAGAGTTCCGTGTAGGCCTCGAGCGTGTCTTTTTCGCGGAACGGGAAGCCCGTGCCGATCAGGCTGTCGGCGAGGCGGTCGCGGCGGCCGACGCGGATTCGGCGGTCGTTCAGGTAGGCGCCGCGGCCGCGCGACGCCGTGAACAGGTCGTTGCGCGTCGGATCATAGACGACGGCCTGGGTCACGATGCCCTTGTGCGCGAGCGCGATCGACACGCAGTAGTACTGGAAGCCGTGAATGAAGTTCGTGGTGCCGTCGAGGGGATCGATGATCCACTGATATTCGGACTCGTTGCCCGATTCGCCGGACTCTTCGGCGAGGATCGCGTGATCGGGGTAGGCGGTGGTCAGCGTTTCGATGATGGCCGCTTCCGATGCCTTGTCGACCTCCGTCACGAAATCGTTGTGCTGCTTCTTGCTGACCTGGACCAGGTCGAGATCGAGCGACGCGCGGTTGATGATCTGCCCGGCGCGGCGAGCGGCCTTGACAGCGATATTGAGCATGGGATGCATGAGCCTGGATCCTTGTGCCGGACGCGCACGGCGGCTGCCCGGTGTTGAGCTGAAAATAAGCTGTTTATCAGGCGAAACGGGCGTCTGGCGCGACGGGGTCGCAACCTGGCAGCACATTCCGTCGACGGAGACGAATTGAAGAAGAGCGGTGCGCCGTGCGGATGGCCGCTTTGAGAGGCAAGTTGGCCCGGCGCGAATATCGGGATTTTACCTGAGTCTGATCGTTTCCTGGCAGCCGGGGGGCCGATCGTAACGGATGTGAACCGGCCTATGCAGGAAGAACAGGGCAGATATCGGCCGATCGGCGGATGGAAAGAGCGGGCGGGCGGCGCTAACATGACTGTTTCCTTGCTCTTCAATGCCTATCGTGGTTCAGACGCCTTCCTCGACCTCCTACAGTACCGCTCCCGACAACGCAAGCAGCATCGGCGGCGGCTTCACGTCGACGCGCTTCGTGCTCGTCGAGCCCAGTCATCCCGGCAATGTCGGCGCGGCGGCGCGCGCGCTGAAGACAATGGGCTTCTCGCGGCTCGTGCTGGTCTCACCGCGTGTCGCGGACGTGAAGAACGATCCGGAGGCGATCGCGATGGCGAGCGGTGCGGACGACGTGCTCGCATCCGCTCACGTCGTACCGTCGCTCGCCGACGCGCTGTCGGGCGCGAGCTGGTCGCTGGCGCTGACAGCGCGCGCCCGTGAGTACGGGCCGCCGCAGCTCGCGCCGCGCGCGGCCGCGACGCAGGCGCGCGAACATGCCGCGCATGGCGATATCGCGCTGGTGTTCGGCAACGAGCGAACGGGGTTGTCGAACGAAGACGTGGAGCGTTGCAGCGCGCTCGCGCATATTCCTGCCAATCCTGCCTACAGTTCGCTGAACCTGTCGCAGGCCATTCAGGTGCTGTCATACGAGCTGCGGATAGCGTATCTGGTCGAGGGCGACGGCGCCGATCCCGTGACGGGCGGCGCGGGTGCTCTCGCCGCAAGCGACGAAATCGAGCGCATGTACGTGCATCTGGAAAACGCGTTGATCGCGCTCGAGTTTCTCGATCCCGGCAATCCGAAGAAGCTGATGTCGCGCTTGCGGCGGCTTTTCGCGCGCTCGGGCCTCGAACGCGAAGAGGTGAATATCGTGCGCGGCATCGCGAAGCACATTCTGCTGAAGGCGAAAGGGCGCGACGCCGGCGAGCATTGAGCTGCGAACGCGCATTCGTGCCGGGTGCCGTGCTGACGCGCGTGACGTCGGTTTATGCGCGACGGGAGCCCGGCAAACGTCCAACCTTGTCGTCCGCGTGGACTTCCGGCAGGTTTCGCGCATTCGCCCTACAATGGCCCGACACGTCATAAGCAAAGCTCGCCGGCTGCAATAGACACGGACCACACGACGTCTGATGCAGCCGCGGCCCGCTGTCCGCGCGACGCGCGGCGGCGCTCAATCCCTACGACAGCCTGACTGCCATGTTCACGAGACTCCGCGAAGACATCGCCACGATCCGCGAGCGCGATCCCGCCGCTCGCAGCGCCTGGGAAGTCCTCACGTGTTATCCCGGCTTGCACGCGCTGATATTCCATCGCTTCGCGCATGCGTGCTGGCGCGCGAACCGCCGCTGGCTCGCGCGCTTCGCGTCGCAGTTCGGCCGCTTCATGACAGGCATCGAAATCCATCCGGGCGCGACCTTCGGACGGCGCGTGTTCATCGACCACGGCATGGGCGTCGTGATCGGCGAGACGGCTGAAGTCGGCGACGATTGCACGATCTACCAGGGTGTCACGCTCGGCGGCGCGTCGCTCACGCGCGGTGCGAAGCGGCATCCGACGCTCGAGCGCGGCGTGATCGTCGGCGCGGGCGCAAAGGTGCTCGGCGGCTTCACGATCGGCGCAGACGCGAAAATTGGCTCGAATGCCGTGGTGGTGAAGCCGGTGCCTGCGGGCGGGACGGCTGTCGGCAATCCGGCGCGCGTCGTCATGCCGGCGAAGGCAGCCGTGAGCGTTGCGCCCGACGCAGTGACGAAACCGGAGACCAAACCGTCCCGCACGCGCCCCGGTTTCTGCGCCTACGGCATCACGCCGAATGCGGACGATCCCGTCTCGCTCGCCATTCACGGGCTGATCGACCACGCGGCGTCGCAGTCGCAGCGTATCGACGAAATCGTCGTAGCGCTCGAACGGCTCGGCGCGAGCCTCGAAGCGCTGCACGGCGCCGATGCGGCCTTGCTGGATCTGCGCCGTCTGTCGGCGGCCATCGCGGGGAAGGTCGAGGAAACGACGCGCTGAACTCGCGTCAATCGCGTCGTCACTCGCGCATCAGGCACGGCGGCGTGGACACGCCCGGCGCGTGCGCGTGCAACCGCGCGCGGCTACTTGTCGAGCCGCAGCGCCTTGATCCCTTCGGAATCGATACGTACGTAACCGCCACGGCGCTCGCCGTGGTCGAGATCCCAATCGGGCAACACCCAGCGCATGCCGCCTTTTTCATGATGCAGCGCGGGACGGTGCGTATGGCCGTGAATGATGGTGGCCGTCTTCGTTTTTCTGAAAAGCGCGTCGACGCCTTCCGACGTCACGTCATAACGTGGCGACACGGGACGCGCGCGTCCCGCTTCGCTCGTTCTGCGCATCTTTTCGGCCAGCGCCTTGCGCCAGCGATACGGCCACACGAGGAACAGCCACTGCGCGAACCGGTTGCGCGCGAAGCCGCGAAAGCGCTGGTAGCCCCGGTCGAGCGTGCATTGCGCGTCGCCGTGCGTGAGGGCGATTTTCGTGCCGAACGCGGTGATGACGAACGGATCGGGCAGCCAGATTGCGCCTGCCGCTTTCATGAAACGCTTGCCCAGCAGGAAGTCGCGGTTGCCGTGCATGATGTAGAGCGCGATACCGCGCTCCGACAGCTTATGCATCAACTTGGCCATGCGGGCGGGGAATGGCTCGGCGAGCATGTCGTCGCCGATCCAGTATTCGAACAGGTCGCCGAGGATGAAGACGGAATCCGCGTGCTCGGCCGTCACCATGATGAAATGCTCGAACGCGGCGACCGTTTGCGGGATCGCCTCGCTCAGATGCAGGTCGGCGATAAAGAAAAACGGGCGCGCCGCGTGCGGGCGTTTGCCCTCGCCAGGCACGCCCGCAGCGACGCTTCGCAGCGGCGTCTCTTGCAGCATTGAAGTGTGCTTCTCCTGGTTGCTCAGCGCTTCTTTAAGAATAGGCTGTTCGTTTGAGTAATGTCCTTACTCGACCACGACGGCTTTTTCGATGATCACGTCGTCGACGGGCACGTCCTGATGGAAGCCCTTCGAACCCGTCTTCACCTTGCGGATCGCGTCGACGACGTCGAGGCCTTCGACGACCTTGCCGAACACCGCGTAGCCCCAGCCTTGCGGCGTCGGCGACGAGTGGTTCAGGAAGTCGTTGTCGTTCACGTTGATGAAGAACTGGGCCGTGGCCGAATGCGGATCGTTCGTGCGCGCCATCGCGATCGAGCCCTTCACGTTCTTCAGGCCGTTGTTCGCCTCGTTGGCGATGGGGGTGTTGGTCGGCTTCTGCTGCATGCCGGGTTCGAAGCCGCCGCCCTGGATCATGAAGCCGTCGATCACGCGGTGGAACACCGTGTTGTCGTAGTGGCCGGCCTTCACGTAGGCGAGGAAGTTCTCGACCGATTTCGGCGCCTTTTCAGCGTCCAGTTCGAGCTTGATGACGCCGTGGTTCGTGTGCAGTTCAACCATGATGATTTCCTTTGGGTCTGGGTGAGGGAAGGCGCGGTGCATCACCGTCCGTGCGGTGAGTGGCCCGCGCCCGTGGCATGGTTAGTTCCCGTGCAGCGAGTGACGCCGCGCGTCATTCGCACGGAGCCGGTTCCGCTGGCCTTGTTTGCCGACTACTTGCCGACTATTGTCGCCGACTGGATTACGACCTGCTTTTGCGGCACATCGCTCATCGGGCCGCGCGACGTGGTCGGCGTGCCTTCGATCTTCTTCACAACGTCCATGCCTGACGTCACCTTGCCGAACACGGCATAGCCGTTGCCGTCCGGATTCGGATAGTCGAGGCCGGCGTTGTCGACCGTATTGATGAAGAACTGTGCCGTAGCCGAATTCGGATCGCTCGTGCGCGCCATCGCGATCGTGCCCGTCATGTTCTTCAGGCCGTTACGGCTTTCGAGGGGAATCGACGCGCGCGTCGGTTTCTCCGCGAAACTCGTCGTGTAGCCGCCGCCCTGGATCATGAAGCCGGGGATCACACGATGGAAGATCGTGCCGTTATATTGACCGGATTTCACGTAGTCGAGGAAATTGGCCACCGTTTTGGGCGCTTTCTCAGGATACAGCTCGACGCGGATATCGCCGTCCGACGTCTTCAAGAGAACGGACGGATGCGCAGCCTGTGACCCGTTTTGCGCAAAGGCCGGTGCGTTTGCGATCAGGGCGGCGCTGCCGAGCGCCAACATCAACCATTTCATGTAAATCCTCGGGGTGAAAACAGGGTGAACTCAGATGAAAAACGTCGGCGGCGCGCGCCGCCCGAAGGCATGCGCGCGTGCGCTCACTGCGATGGTGCAACGTACGGCGGCGTCGCGAGCGAACCATTCGGGCCGCCGAACTGGAAGCCCTGCGAGTTGGTGATGTTCTGCATCGCGCGATTCGTGTAGTCGGGTTCAGCCGCGGGCTGGCTCGTCTTCGTCGCGGGCGTCTTGCGCGGCGACACGATTTTCCCGATGTCGGCGATGCGCTGGCTGATCGTGCCGTTGCCGGCGCCCAGGCTTTGTGCGCGGCGATACGCCTGGTCCGCGAGGCGCAGATACAGGTCGCCGAGATTCTCATACGCGAGACCGTAGCCGGGGCTCGCCTTCACCGCCGTTTCCAGCGCGGCGCGCGCTTCCGTGTAGCGGCCCTGCTTCGCGTAGAGCGCGGCGAGGTTGTTGTACGGTTCGGGCAGTTCGGGATAGGTCTGCGTGAGTTCGGTGAACGCAGCGATGGCGTCGTCGTCGCGGTTCAGGCGCGCGAGCACGGTGGCCCGCTTGAATTTGGCCTGGGCGTCGCGCGGATTTGCGGCGATGCGCGCGTCGAGTTGCGCGAGGGCGGCCGTCCAGTTCTTCGCCTGAATGGACGCGTCGGCGTCCGGCGTGGCGTCGCGCACGGCAGGGCCATGGGAAACGGTCTGCGATTTCTGTGCGAAGGCCGGCGCGGCAGGCAGCATCATCAGCGCGAGACCGCAGCATGCCGCGCTCAAAGCCGCGCGCAAACCCTGGCGGGATGGTGCGCCCGACGTCGAGGAAAGCGTCAAGGCGAGCGCCGTCGCGAAGAGGGGCGTGGCGCCTCGCGCGCGGCCGCTGGAGTGTTTCATAGGCTCAGGTCGGGATGTTATACTCCGAGCCATTCTAACAAAAGGTCTGCGCGTTCCGTCGAACCACAGACTGTCTTTTCGCCACTCGTGGTCGTCTCCGCCTTGACGTCAGCCTGATCCCGCACCGTTGCGCGATCTGCTGTCAGTCATGCCGCACCGCCCGTGTTCGTTCATGCAGTTGCATGCGTTCTTCGGGCGCGGTATGAACGAACACCAAGCGGATTTCTTTCGGCCCACGCATCGTCTCTATGGAATCTCTGCGCATCTACAACACGCTCGCGCGTGACAAGCAAAATTTCGTGCCGCTTCATGAAGGCGAAGTGCGTATGTATGTCTGCGGGATGACGGTGTACGACTACTGTCACGTGGGGCATGCGCGGGTGATGGTCGTGTTCGACATCGTGCAGCGCTGGCTGCGCACGCTCGGCTACAAGGTCACCTATGTGCGCAACATCACCGACATCGAAGACAAGATCATTCGTCGCGCCGTCGAGAACGGCGAGACGATCCGTTCGCTGACCGACCGCTTCATCCGGGCGATGCACGAAGACGCCGATGCGCTCGGCGTCGAGCGCCCCGATCTCGAACCGCGCGCGACGGAATTCATTCCGCAGATGCTCGGCATGATCGAGACGCTCGAAGCGAACGGTTACGCCTATCAGGCCGCCGACGGCGACGTGAACTACGCGGTGCGCAAGTTCGCCAACTACGGCGCGCTGTCGGGCAAGTCGCTCGAAGATCTGCGCGCGGGCGAGCGCGTGGCCGCCAACGACGCGAAGCAGGATCCCCTCGACTTCGTGCTGTGGAAGCAGTCGAAGGCCGACGAACCCGCCGACACCGGCTGGGATTCGAAGTACGGCCGCGGACGTCCTGGCTGGCATATCGAGTGCTCGGCGATGGGCTGCACCTTGCTTGGCGAACACTTCGACATTCATGGCGGTGGCCAGGATCTGCAGTTTCCGCACCACGAAAACGAAATCGCACAAAGTGAAGGCGCAACGCGCCAAACCTTCGTCAATTACTGGATGCACAACGGCTACGTCCAGATCGACAATGAGAAGATGTCGAAGTCGCTCGGCAACTTCTTTACGATCCGCGAGGTGCTCGCGAAGTACGATGCCGAAGTCGTGCGGTTCTTCATTGCGCGCGCGCATTACCGTTCGCCGCTCAACTACAGCGACATGCATCTCGACGATGCGCGCAGCGCGCTCGCGCGTCTGTACACGGCGCTGAAAGACACGCCGCCGCAAGCAGGCGAGATCGACTGGAACGAAGCGCACGCGCAGCGTTTTCGCGCGGCGATGAACGACGACTTCAACACGCCCGTCGCCGTTTCCGTGCTGTTCGAGCTGGTGAGCGAAGTGAACCGCACGCGCGATGCGGCGCTTGCACGTCAATTGCATGGTCTTGGGCTCGTGCTCGGATTGCTCAGGCGCGAGCCGCGTGCCTATCTGCAGCAGGCGGGGGGGAGTGTCGGCGAGAACGCGCTGGATGTGGCAGCGATCGAACAGAAGATCGCCGCGCGTGTCGCCGCGAAGCAGGCAAAGGACTACGCCGAGGCAGACCGGATCCGCAAGGAATTGCTGGACGCCGGTGTTGCGCTCGAAGACAAACCGGGCGGGTTGACCGAGTGGCGTCGCGTTTGAACGCACCTCGTACTTCCCACTGATCGACTCGCCAGGCAGGAGGCAGGATGGCAACGGCCACGAAGACGCCGGCTAAACAGGCCGCGTCTCAATCTGACGCGGCATCTAAGGTAAAAGCAGTGCGTGCGGGAAGCGGCGTGACCGCAAAGGGCGCCGCGAAGGTGGCAGTGAAATCGGCATCGGCGAAAGGCGTCAAGGCAGGTCTGCGCGACACGCGCAAAATGCCGGGCTCGCATGGCGTGCCCGGCAGGCACGCGTCGGCGAAACCTCAGGTCAATGGCGCGGACATGTACGAAGCCGCGGCCGTGAAGCCGTCGCGCGCGCGCACTGCGAACGCGAAGGGCAACGGTTCGCTGCCCGCCGGACTTGCAGGCGATCTGCACGACGTCGCGTATGACAATCAGGAAGTGGAGCCGGCGCGCAAGCCGCGCGCGGCGGTCGCGTCGACGGAAAGTGCGGACGCGGTGCAAGCCGCGCAGCCGTCCGTCGTCACGCGCCCCGCGTACTGGGACAAGGCGTGCGCCGATCTCGTCAAGCGCGACCGCATTCTCAAGAAGCTGATTCCGAAATTCGGCCCGGTGCATCTGTCGAGCCGCGCCGATCCGTTCGTGACGCTCGCGCGTTCGGTGATCGGTCAGCAGATTTCCGTCGCGTCCGCGCAGGCGATGTGGCAGCGCATCGTCGCCGCGTGTCCGAAGCTCGTGCCGCAGCAGATCATCAAGCTCGGCCAGGATAATCTGATGGGCTGCGGCGTGTCGAAGCGCAAGGCCGAGTACATTCTCGATCTCGCGCATCACTTCGTCTCGGGTGCATTGCACGTCGGCAAGTGGACGTCGATGGAAGACGAGGGCGTGATCGCCGAACTGACGCAGATTCGCGGCATCAGCCGCTGGACGGCCGAGATGTTCCTGATTTTCGACCTCTCGCGTCCGGACGTGCTGCCCCTCGACGATCCGAACCTGATCCATGCGATCAGTCAGAACTATTTCAGCGGGGAGCCGGTGACGCGCAGCGAGGCGCGTGAAGTTGCTGCCAACTGGGAGCCGTGGCGAACCGTCGCAACGTGGTATATGTGGCGAAGTCTCGATCCGGCGCCTGCCGGCAACTGAAGAAACGGGCGAATCAACAGGCTGGGCAAAAAGGCTGGGCAAAAGGCTGTGCAAGAAGCGGAACCCCTCGACATCTATTGATTTGTTAAAATCGATAGATTCGAGACGGTTTTGACATGGGCGCGCGCGGTTAGAATACGCGCTGCCGGTAAGTCGAAGGATTAAAAACCAATGAAGACCACCTTTCTGGATTTCGAGCAGCCGATCGCGGAGCTCGAAGCGAAAATCGAAGAATTGCGCTTCGTGCAGGACGATTCGGCCGTCGATATTTCGGAAGAGATCGAGCGGCTGTCGAAGAAGAGCCAGCAACTCACGAAGGATCTGTATACGAACCTGACGCCGTGGCAGGTTTCGCAAATCGCGCGTCATCCGCAGCGTCCGTACACGCAGGATTACATCAACGAACTGTTCACCGATTTCCACGAACTGCATGGCGACCGCTCGTTTGCGGACGACCTGTCGATCGTAGGCGGCCTCGCGCGCTTCAACGGCCAGCCGTGCATGGTGATCGGCCACCAGAAGGGCCGCGACACGAAGGAACGCGCGCTGCGCAACTTCGGCATGCCGCGTCCCGAAGGCTATCGCAAGGCTGAGCGGCTGATGCGCCTTGCCGAGAAGTTCGGCTTGCCGCTTTTCACGTTCATCGATACGCCGGGCGCGTATCCCGGCATCGGCGCGGAAGAGCGTGGCCAGTCGGAAGCGATCGGCCGCAATCTGTATGTGATGGCCGAACTGAAGACGCCCATCATCTCGACCATCATCGGCGAAGGCGGTTCGGGCGGCGCGCTGGCTGTTGCCGTTGCGGACAGCGTGCTGATGCTGCAGTTCTCCACGTACTCGGTGATTTCGCCGGAAGGCTGTGCGTCGATCCTGTGGAAGAGCGCCGCGAAGGCGCCCGAAGCTGCGGAAGCGCTGGGCTTGACAGCGCATCGTCTGAAGGCGCTGGGCCTGATCGACAAGATCGTCAGCGAGCCGCTCGGCGGCGCGCATCGCGATGCGAAGGGCATGGCCGCCATGCTGCGCCGCGCGCTCGCCGATTCGCTGCGTCAGTTCCACGGCATGAGCACGAACGATCTGCGTCAACGCCGCTTCGATCGTCTGATGTCCTACGGGAAGTTCAAGGAAACCACGCCAGGCGCATAAGCGCGCCTGCGTTCTCATTAGCAGGCGCTTCGCGCGCCGTCACCTCGTGACTTCCTCCGCTGACACACCCGCCGACCGCCTCGTTCTCGATGCGGTCGGCGTTGTTTTTGGGGCCTTGCCGGACGATGCGCGTCTCGCGATCGCGTTCAGCGGCGGCGTCGATTCGACCGTGCTGCTCGATGCGGCGGTGCGTGTCGGCGGCGCGGCGCGCTGCATCGCGTTGCATGTCCATCACGGCCTCAGTCCGAACGCCGACGAATGGCTCGCGCATTGCGCTGGGTTTGCGCACGAGCGAAGTGTCGAGTTCGCTTCGGTGCATGTCGACGTGTCGCGTGCCACGGGTGTGAGCATCGAGGCGGCGGCGCGCGATGCGCGTTATCGCGCGCTCGATGCGCTGTGCGCGCAGCATCGCGTGCACACGCTTTGGCTCGCGCAGCACGCGGACGATCAGGCGGAAACCGTATTGCTTCAATTGCTGCGCGGCGCGGGACTCGCGGGGCTCGCGGCGATGGCGCCGGAATATTCGCCGTCGGGCGCGTCGGTGACGCGCGTGCGTCCGTTGCTGCATCTGCTGCGCGCACAACTGGAGCAGTATGCGCACGCGCGCGATCTGCGCTGGATCGACGATGAGTCGAATGCCGACACGCGCTTCGCACGCAACGCGTTGCGTCACGACGTGCTGCCGGCTCTGGCGGTGCACTTTCCGGGCTTTCGCGATGCGCTCGCCCGCACGGCGGCGCATGCGGCGGCGGCGCAGCGTCTGCTCGACGAGCTGGCGCGCGTCGATCTGCAAGCGGCGCGTGGCGAAGAAGAGGGCGCCTTGTCGCGCGACGCGTTGCTCGCACTCGATGACGACCGTGCGGCCAACCTGCTGCGGTACTGGATGCGCACGCTCGGTTTGCCGGCTGCGTCGACCGCGCGCCTGACAGATGCGTTGCGCCAGTTGCGCGAGATCGGCGATGCGCACACGCTGCGCGTCGATCACGCGGGTCAGGCGTTGCGCAGTTATCGCGGACTGATCTACTGGGAAGCGGGCGACAGCGCCGATCCCGCCGACGAAACGGCGCTCGTCGAGCGTGCCGAGTGCGTGCTTGCGTGGCGGGGCGAAAGCGTGTGGCGCCTGCCGCAATGGCGTGGCACGTTCGTCTTCAGCGACGCGAGCGCCGAGGCATCCGACGCGATTCCCGCCAGCGCGCTCACGCGAGCGCCGCTCGTCGCTCGCTCGCGCAGCGGCGGCGAACGGATGCGCTGCATGTCGAACGGACCGAGCCGGACGTTGAAGAATCTCTTTCAGGAACGCGGCGTGCCGTCGTGGAAGCGGGACGTGCCGCTGCTGTTTGCGGGCGACATCTTGCTGTTCGTGCCGCTGATCGGCGTGAACCGGGCGGCGATCGCCGAGTCAGTGCCAGCGACGAACGCGCGCTACATCAGGATCGAATGGCGCGAGGATCTCACGCTCGCGTGATGCATGATGCGCGGTGATGCCCGACCGACCGGACGGCCATTGTCATCGGCGCGCAACATTGGCCGCAAATCCTTCTCCGACAAGCATTTGCAACGGCTCTTGCCGGGATTTCGGCTTGTCTTTTTATCCCTGATCGGGTAGTGTAACTTGTTTGCCCGACCCGTTTTTTGTCGTCGCTTTTGTCGCGTTCCTGGCTGTTCTTATGCGAATGTCCGGGCGCGCTCCAAGCCGCTAACCCTTCAGTCACCCGTTAGCGTCGTCAGCGGCCTGTTTATCCGCAGGTTTCGGCAGGGCCGGAAAAAGCAAACCCGGCAAATCCGCGCGTACTGCACGCGCGCTGCATCTGCGCCGCCACACTGCGCCGTCGTTCCCGAACGTTGTGCCCTGTGCTCTCTTTGTGCGGCCGTCTCCAGCGCGCCCGGCGCGCGCCGGTTGGCGTATCAGTTTCTCCTTCAGTTCAGAACGACAATGGCACTCATCGTACACAAATACGGCGGCACATCGATGGGCTCGGTCGAGCGCATCAAGAACGTCGCGAAGCGCGTCGCAAAATGGCATAAGGCAGGCCACAAGATGGTCGTCGTGCCCTCGGCGATGTCCGGCGAAACGAACCGCCTGCTGGGTCTCGCGAAAGAGATTTCGCCCCAGCCGAGCCCGCGCGAACTCGACATGATCGCGTCGACAGGCGAACAGGTCAGCGTCGGCCTGCTGTCCATCGCACTGCATGACGCAGGCGTCGATGCCGTCAGCTACACCGGCTGGCAAGTGCCCGTCAAAACGGATAGCTCATTCACGAAAGCGCGCATCAGCGACATCGACGGCGAGCGCGTGCTGCGTGATCTCGACGAAGGCAAGGTCGTCGTGATCACGGGCTTCCAGGGCATCGACCCTGAAGGCCACATCACGACGCTCGGCCGCGGCGGCTCGGATACGTCGGCCGTGGCAGTGGCTGCAGCGCTGAAAGCGGATGAATGCCTGATCTATACGGACGTCGACGGCGTCTACACGACGGACCCGCGCGTGGTCGAAGAAGCGCGCCGTCTGGATCGCGTAACGTTCGAGGAAATGCTGGAAATGGCCAGCCTGGGTTCGAAGGTGCTGCAGATCCGTTCGGTGGAATTCGCCGGCAAATATCAGGTGAAGACGCGCGTGCTGTCCAGCCTGACCGATCCGCTGATGTCGCTCGACGAGGAAATGAAGTCGGGCACCCTGATTACTTTTGAAGAAGACGAAACCATGGAAAAAGCAGTCATCTCGGGAATCGCGTTTCAGCGTGACGAAGCCCGTATCGCCGTGATGGGTGTGCCCGACAAGCCGGGCATCGCATATCAGATCCTCGGCCCGGTGGCCGACGCGAATATCGATGTCGACATGATCATCCAGAACCAGAGCGTCGAAGGCAAAACGGCGTTCACGTTCACGGTTGGCCGCGGCGACTATCAGCGTGCGATGGACATCCTCACCAATCAGGTGAAGGGCCATGTGAGCGCGGAGCAGGTGCTGGGCGATCCGAAGGTGTCGAAGGTGTCGGTGGTCGGCGTCGGCATGCGTTCGCACGTGGGTATCGCGAGCAAGATGTTCCGCACGCTGTCGGAAGAGGGCATCAACATTCAGATGATCTCCACGTCGGAAATCAAGATCTCTGTGTTGATCGACGAGAAGTACATGGAGCTCGCCGTGCGCGCGCTGCATAAGGCATTCGAACTCGATCAGGCTTGATGTTCGGCGGGTGCCTGGCGTTGCGGCGGCAGGCATTCGGATGAAGATGTGTTCGATATGGCGCGGTTGAACGGACAGGTCGAAGAAGTGACTTCGAATTGACACTTCAGGCATAAAAAGTGTGAAGTAAAAATTGACCTGGGCCTTCGAACCCGCTATTATCTTGGCTTCGTTGCGCTGCCTCCCTGGCGCAACCGAAAGTTTGGGAGACGTGGCCGAGAGGTCGAAGGCACTCCCCTGCTAAGGGAGCATCTGGGCCAAAACCTGGATCGAGGGTTCGAATCCCTCCGTCTCCGCCAGAAATGGCGGTGGAACCCCGTAGAGCTGCGGCTCTGCGGGGTTTTGTTTTTTATGCGCTTTTTCGCGGGCATTCGCTCCGCATGTTCACGCGTCTTATCATCCGGCTATTCGACCGCTTTGCATGGCGGCACTCAATTTTCCATTCGCACAACCGTAAACACCGGTAAGCGCGAATGGCGTTCGCATCGAATGTGCTTATCGAAATGCGTGCATGCACGTTTGCCTGGCATTACCAAATGAAAGGGCAAAATGTGCGTGTAGACAACAGCGAATGGGCGGCTATATCACCAAATGCTGTCGCATGTAACCGGACGTTACAGCGCGCTTCGAGACGCGAAGTTATGCATCAGTTATTACAAAGTTGAAATACGCGTTAAGCGTTGCTTTGTTATATTCGAATCAAGCAGTCGATAAACACAACTTTCCGCAAATAAAAGGTGAAACCATGAAGTCCATGCGTCTTATCCCGTTGATCGCCGGCGCGCTCGCGATCGGCGCGTCGAGCGCGGCGATGGCCGGGGGACTGAACGTCGGTGTCAACATCGGTATTCCCGCTCCCGTCTATGTCGCGCCGGCGCCCGTCTATGCACCGCCGCCGCCTCCGCCGCCCGTCGTGTACCAGCCGGCGCCGGTCGTCGTTGCGCCCGCTGTCGTGGTTGGCTGGCACGGTGATCGTTACTGGGATGGCCGCCGCTATTGGGGCCGCGACGATTGGTATCGCCATCACGGCTACGATCATGGCCGCGGCTACGACCACGACCGCGGTCACTGGGACAACGGCCGCCACAACGGCTGGCATTGATTCCATCGTTGAATCATCACGCACGCGCACAACAAAAAACCGCCCCACGGGGCGGTTTTTTTCTGGTTGCACGCGCAACGACGCGCGTCGCTCGCGTCAATGCGCAGCCGCGCTTACTCGCTGACGGCCGCCATCCCGCCGACCACGTTGCTGAAGCCGCTGTCGACGTGCATGATCTCGGCCGTCACGCCGGCTGCGAGATCCGACATCAGGAACGCGGCAGCATTGCCAACCTGCTCGATCGTCACGTTGCGCTTGAGCGGCGCATTGTCTTCGACGAAATCGAGAATCTTGCCGAAGCCCTTGATGCCGCTTGCCGCGAGCGTCTTGATCGGGCCGGCCGAAATGCCGTTCACGCGAATGCCCTTGTTGCCGAGCGACACAGCCAGGTAACGCACGCTCGCTTCGAGCGATGCCTTCGCGAGACCCATCGTGTTGTAGTTGGGGATCGCTTTTTCCGCGCCGAGGTACGACAGCGTGAGCAATGCCGCATCGTTCGACAGCATTGGCAGTGCCGCCTTCGCGAGGGCAGGGAAGCTGTAGGCGGAAATGTCGTGCGCGATGCGGAAGTTTTCGCGCGTCATGCCGTCGAGGAAATCACCGGCGATCGCTTCGCGCGGCGCAAAGCCGATCGAATGGACGAGGCCGTCGAGGCTATCCCAATGTTGTTTCAGCGAAACGAAGAGCGCTTCGATTTGCGCGTCGTCGGCGACGTCGCACGGGAACACCAGGTTGCTGCCGAATTCGGTCGCGAATTCGGTGATGCGGTCCTTGAAGCGGTCGCCGACATACGTGAACGCCAGTTCTGCGCCTTCGCGCTTGCAGGCCTGCGCGATACCGTACGCGATCGAACGGTTCGACAGGAGGCCCGTCAGCAAGATTCGTTTACCAGCGAGGAAGCCCATGAATTCTCCTAATGAGGTCAGCGCGCCGTGCGGACAGAGTGCGGGAGCGCGCAGGATTTTGGGTAGAATTCTCTCACATTGCAACCGCCCACCGACCACCACGGACCACTACGGACCATTAAGGCACCTATGACGACAGGCACGCGACGGGTTGAAGCGCCGCGCCCAGGATGGCGCACTCTGATTCGTCCGTGGTCGCGTGTGCGTTGCAAGGCGTCGCCACGCGCCGCGCTTGCCGCGTGTCTCGGTTTGCTGATTGCCTTGTCATCCGTTACAGCGCAGCACGCACAGGCCGCGTACGCGATCGCACAGTACGGCGAGCCGAAGTATCCCGCCGACTTCAAGCACTTCGATTACGTCAATCCCGACGCGCCGCGCGGCGGCACGCTGGTGCTCGCGAATCCCGACCGCTCGACGAGCTTCGACAAGTTCAATCCGTTCACGCTGCGCGGCAGTGCGGCGCCCGGCATCGGGTTGCTGTTCGAGAGCCTCGCAACGGGCAGCGCCGACGAAGTCGCGTCCGCCTACGGCTTGCTCGCCGACGACATCGACGTCGCCCCCGACGGCATGTCGACCACGTTCCACATCAATCCGCGCGCGCGCTTTTCGAACGGCGATCCCGTCACGGCCGAGGACGTGAAGTTTTCGTTCGATACGCTGAAGAGCCCGAAGGCCGCGCCGCAATTCGCCGCGTACTTTGCGGACATCACGCGCTGCGTGATCGTCGATCCCGCGACGGTGCGCTTCGAATTCAAGCAGCACGATCGCGAGTTGCCGCTGCTCGCGGGCGGTATGCCCGTGTTCTCGCGCAAGTGGGGCGTGAAGGCGGACGGCAGCCGTATTGCATTCGATCAGATCGCGTTCGAAAAGCCGATCGGCAGCGGGCCCTATCTGATCGAAAGCTACGACAACGGCCGCACGATCACCTACAGGCGCGACCCGAACTACTGGGGCGACAAGCTGCCTGTGCGCGTGGGCACCTATAACTTCGAGCGCATCAACTACAAGCTGTATTCGGATGCGACCGCGCGCCTCGAAGCGTTCAAGGCAGGCGAGTACGACGCGCTCGTCGAGAACGTCGCGCGCAACTGGGTGCGGCGCGACGTCGGCAAGAAGTTCGATAGCGGCGAGTTGATCAAGCGCGAGTTTCCGCATCACAACGGCACGGGGATGCAGGGTTTCATCCTGAATCAGCGCCGGCCGCTGTTCGGCGACGTGCGTGTGCGCAAGGCGCTCGATCTCGCGCTGGATTTTCAATGGCTCGACCGGCAACTGTTCTACAACCAGTACAAGCGGATCGACAGCTATTTCGTGAATACCGATCTGCAGGCGAAGGGCCTGCCGTCGCCAGGCGAGCTGAAGCTGCTCGAACCGTGGCGCGCAAAGCTCGAGCCGTCGGTATTCGGCGTGCCGCCGAAGCAGCCCGACACCGATGCGCCCGGCTCACTGCGCGCGAATCTGCTCGAAGCGCGCGCGTTGCTCGCACAGGCCGGCTGGACGTATCGCGACGGCGCGCTGCGTAACGCGAAGGGCGAACCGTTCGTGTTCGAGATACTCGACGACTCGGGTTCGTCGGCCGTGTTCGAGCCCGTGATCGCGCCGTACATTCGCAATCTGCAGAAGCTCGGCATCGATGCGCGCTTTCGCGTGATGGACTTCGCCGTGTATCAGAAGCGCCTCGACGCGTTCGATTTCGACGTCACGACGATCCGTTTCCCCGACGTGCAGGTGCCGGGCGCCGACATGATCGACCGCTTCGGCAGCAAGGCCGCGGACGAACCGGGCTCGGGCAATCTGATCGGCCTCAAGTCGCCCGCCGTCGATGCGATTCTCCGTGCCCTCGTCGGCGCGCAGACGCGAGAGCAACTGGTCGATTCCGTGCACGCGCTGGATCGCGTGCTGATCAACGGCTATTACATGATTCCGCACTGGTACAGCGCGACGCACCGCGTGGCGTTCAAGCGCGGCCTCGCCTGGCCGAATACCTTGCCGCTGTACTATACGGCGGAAGGCTGGATCACTTCGATGTGGTGGTTCGCGGCGCCGCAATGAGCGCGGTCCGCATCCCTATCACGCACTCTTGAACAACGCGCATTCTGGACGGCCGCCATGTGGAGCTACATCCTCAAACGTCTGCTGCTGATGATCCCGACGTTGATCGGCGTGCTCACGCTGACGTTCATCGTCATCCAGTTCGTGCCGGGCGGCCCCGTCGAACAGATGGCGCATGAACTGAGGCGCAATGCGGCCGAAGGCGGCATGCCGTTCGGCCTGCGCGCGCACAGCGGCGTCGATGCGCAGCAGATGGCGCAACTGAAGGCGCTGTACGGTTTCGACAAGCCGCCGCTCGAACGTTACTGGCTGATGCTCAAGCAGTTCGCGCACTTCGATCTCGGGCAAAGCTATTTCCGGCATCAAAGCGTGTGGTCGCTGATCGTATCGAAGCTGCCCGTGTCGATCAGTATCGGACTGTGGACGTTCTTCCTCACCTATCTGATATCGGTGCCGCTCGGCATTGCGAAGGCAGTGCGCAACGGCTCGCGCTTCGATGTCGCGACGAGTCTGATCGTGCTGATCGGCTACGCGATTCCGGGCTTCGTGCTGGGCGTGCTGCTGCTCGTGCTGTTCGGCGGGGGCACGTTCCTGCAACTGTTTCCGCTGCGCAATCTCACGTCGGATAACTGGGATCAGTTGAGTATTGTTGGCAAGGTGCTCGATTATCTATGGCACATCACGTTGCCGATCGTCGCGTCGGTGATCGGCAGTTTCGCCGTCGTCACGATGCTCACGAAGAACGCGTTCCTCGACGAAATCCGCAAGCAATACGTGCTGACCGCGCGGGCGAAAGGGCTCTCCGAGCGACGCGTGCTGTGGAAGCACGTGTTTCGCAACGCGCTGCTGCCGCTGATCGTCGGCTTTCCGGCCGCGTTCATCGGCGCGTTCTTCACAGGCAGCCTGCTGATCGAAACGCTGTTTTCGCTCGACGGCCTGGGGCTGCTGTCGTACGAGTCGGTGGTGCGGCGCGATTATCCCGTCGTGCTCGGCACGCTCTATCTCTTCACGCTGATCGGACTCGCGACCAAACTCATCTCCGATCTCTGCTACGTGTGGGTCGATCCCCGCATTCAATTCGAACAACTGGAGCGCTGATTTGAGCCGCGTCCGTACAGATGCCGAAGTGTCGCGCGCGCAACGGGTGCGCGCGTTCGTGTCGCCGTCGCCCGCGCGCCGCGTGTGGCTGCGCTTCCGGCAGCAGCGCCTCGGCTACTGGAGTCTGATCGTGTTCGTCGTCGCGTTCGCGGCGAGCCTCGCGGCGCCGCTGTGGTCGAACGACAAGCCGCTCGTCGTGCACTACGACGGCCACTACTATTTCCCGCTCGCGAAGACCTACGCGGAGACGACCTTCGGCGGCGACTTCCCGACGCCCGCCGATTATCTCGATCCGTACATCAAGCATCGTTTCGATGCGCCGGGCAATTTCGCGATCTATCCGGTGAATCGCTACTACTACGACACGCTCAATTACTTTTCGAAGGTGCCGAATCCCGCGCCGCCTTCGCGCGACAACTGGCTCGGCACCGACGATCGTGGCCGCGACCTGTTCGCGCGTCTCGTGTATGGCTTCTGCGTCTCGGTCGAGTTCGCGCTGGTGCTGACCTTCATCGGCACGATACTGGGCGTGCTGGCGGGTGCCGTGCAGGGTTACTTCGGCGGCAAGACGGACATCATCGGCCAGCGACTGATCGAAATCTGGAGTGCGATGCCGGAGCTGTATCTGCTGATTATCTTCGCGTCGATCTTCGAGCCGGGCTTCATTCTGCTGATCGTGTTGCTGTCGCTGTTCGGCTGGATCGGGCTGTCCGATTACGTGCGCGCGGAGTTTCTGCGCAACCGGCAGCAGGACTACGTGCGCGCCGCGCGCGCGATGGGCCTGTCGAACTGGCAGATCATCTGGCGGCATGTGCTGCCCAACAGCCTCACGCCCGTCATCACGTTTCTGCCGTTTCGGATGAGCGGGGCGATTCTCGCGCTCACGAGCCTCGACTTTCTCGGCCTCGGCGTGCCGCCGCCGACGCCGAGCCTCGGCGAACTGCTCGCGCAAGGCAAGGCGAATCTCGACGCGTGGTGGATTTCTGTCTCGACGTTCGGCGTGCTCGTCGTCACGCTGCTGCTGCTGACGTTCATGGGCGACGCGCTGCGCAACGCGCTCGACACGCGCATCTCCGACGCGATGAAGGCGGGAGGCAACCAGTGAGCGCGAACCTGAAGCAATACGACGGGCCGCTGCTCGAACTCGAGCATCTGCGCGTGATGTTCGGCGACACGGTTGCCGTCGACGATGTATCGCTCGCCATCGGACGCGGCGAACGTGTCGCGCTGGTCGGCGAGTCCGGCTCCGGCAAGAGCGTGACGGCGCTGTCGATCCTGCGTCTTCTGGGCGACGCACAGACGAGCGGCGCGGTGCGCTTCGACGGCGAAGACCTGCTGATGAAAAGCGAGCGCCAGATGCGCGGGCTGCGCGGCTCCGATATCGCGATGATCTTCCAGGAGCCGATGACGGCGCTCAATCCGCTGTACACGGTCGGCGAGCAGATCGCGGAAACCATCGTGATGCACGACGGCGTGAGCGCCGGCGAGGCACGCAAGCGCGCCGTCGCGCTGCTCGAGCGCACGGGCATCGCGGAGCCGGGCAAGCGCGTGAGCAGCTATCCGCACCAGTTATCGGGCGGGCAGCGGCAGCGCGCGATGATCGCGATGGCGCTCGCGTGCCGCCCGCGTCTGCTGCTCGCCGACGAACCGACGACGGCGCTCGACGTGACAATCCGCGCGCAGATCGTCGAACTGCTACTCGAACTGCAGCGCGAGGAAGCCGAGAAGCGCGGCATGGCCGTGCTGCTGATCACGCATGACCTGAATCTCGTGCGACATTTCGCGCAACGCGTTGCGGTGATGGAGAAGGGCGTGCTGGTCGAAAGCGGCGCCGTCGAAACGCTGTTCGAGTCGCCGCAGCATCCGTATACGCAACGCCTGCTGCAAAGCCGGCCGGAGCGCACGGTGGTGCCCGTGCTGCCCATCGCGCCCGTGCTGCTCGACGCACGCGACGTGTCCGTCGACTTCAGGACCAAGCTGCCCGGCTTCGCCGGCTGGTTCCGGTCGGGCCGCTTTCGCGCGGTGGCGGACGCGACGGTGTCGGTGCGGCAGGGCGAGACGCTAGGTATTGTCGGCGAATCGGGATCGGGAAAATCGACACTCGCGATGGCGCTGCTCGGCCTGCAAAAGACCTCGCACGGCGCAATCGAGTTTCAGGGCAGGGCGCTCGGCAGTTATCGGGGGCGCGATCAGACGGCGTTGCGCTCGAACATGCAGGTCGTCTTTCAGGATCCTTTTAGTTCACTTTCACCGCGGCAGACGATCGAGCGGATCGTCTGCGAGGGACTGGCGCTGCATCGGCCGCAACTCGCGCCCGACGCGCGCCGCGAGAAAGTGGTGTCCGTGCTGCGTGAAGTGGGGATCGACCGTACGGCGCTGCAGCGCTATCCGCACGAATTTTCGGGCGGACAGCGGCAGCGCATCGCCATTGCGCGCGCGCTGGTGCTGGAGCCGCGCATGCTGATTCTCGACGAGCCGACCAGCGCGCTCGACGTGTCGATCCAGCAACAGGTGTTGAAATTGCTTGCAGATTTGCAACGCAAATACAACCTGGGATTCGTGTTCATCAGCCACGATCTGGCCGTGATCGGCGCGATGGCGCATCGCGTCGCGGTGATGCAAAACGGGGCGATCGTGGAGACGGGCGCGGTCGATCAGATCTTCGCGGAACCGACCCATCCTTACACTCGAAAGCTGTTGAAAGCGGCCCTTACGACTTGACATTCACCAATTGGGTGCGATTAGTCATTGTATTTTTCTATTTGTTTTGACATATGAATACTTACTGGCTAGTATCGACCAAACTTTTTTCCTAGCCTGTTGATTTTCAGGCAAAAACTACCGCGGGCTCCCGCGATAACCAAGACCAACCACCAGACCAATGCAGCACCGATATCTAACCCAGGCTTGCACGCGCGTCGTCGCCGGGATGTTCATTGGCGTACTGATGGCCGCAGCTCCCGGCGCTTTTGCCGATGAAGTAAGCAGCTTTAACCAGAATGCCTCATTTTCGACCTCTTCCGGGTCGAATTCAGTGTCCTCCCCCACACAAGCCGCTCAAAGCGCCGCCTCGAATTCCGAGAGTGGCGCTCGTTCGTTTCTGTCGGGTATGGCCGGCAAAGCGGGCGACGTCGTAGTCGGCGCGCTCAACATGATCGGCGTGCGCTACCGCTGGGGCGGCGATACGCCGGACTCCGGCCTCGATTGCAGCGGCTTCGTGCGCTACGTGTTCCAGGACACGCTGGGCATGGCGCTGCCGCGCCGCGCCGAAGAAATGAGTCGAGTCGGCGAGAAGGTTCGCGTTTCGGACCTGAAGCCGGGCGATCTCGTGTTCTTCAACACGATGCGCCGCACGTTCTCGCACGTCGGCATCTATATCGGCGACAACAAGTTCGTGCATTCGCCGTCCACTGGCAGCACGATCCGCGTCGACGACATGGATGACGGCTACTGGGAAAAGCGTTTCACGGGCGCGCGCCGTATCGAAACGACGGTGCCGCAACAACAGGATCTGCGTCAGCGCGTAAGCGCGACGATTGGCGGCGGTAACTAAGACGATCGTCCGTCTGCCTGTTTGAAACAAAAGGCCCGCTTCCATCGAAGCGGGCCTTTTGCATTCATGCTGCCGTTCTCTGATTGTGTGCGTCAGGCCGTCGCGCGTGCCGCCGCCAGTTTGCGCAGCAGTTCCGGCGCGATGCGTGCGGCGGCTTCCTCGCCGGCGAGAATCGCCGCATTGCGTTGTCCGAAATCTGTGCCGCTCATCGCGTTCAGATTCGGACGAATCACGACGTCGGCGTATTTGTCGAGTTCGTACGCCTTGATCGTCTGGCCCATAATCGTGAACGTCTGCATCAGCACGTCGAACGAGCTTTCCGTGACGGCAGTTTCGGGCCGCGAGGAGATGTCGACGGCGATCACGAAGTCGGCGCCCATCTTCCGGGCGAACGACGCAGGCACCGGGCTGACGAGGCCGCCATCGACGTACTCATGTCCACCGATCTTCACGGGCTCGAACACGGACGGCACGCTCGATGATGCGCGCACCGCGATTCCGGTGTTGCCGCGCTGGAACAGAATCGGCTGGCCGGTTTTCAGATCGGTTGCGACGACGCCAAGGGGCCTCGCCATCTTCTCGATGGGCCGATTGTCGAGTGTCTTGTTCAGATAATTCTGCAGCGCGACGCCTTGCAGAAGACCGCGCGTGCGAAACGGCATGGCCCAGTCGCTGATGGAGGCTTCGTCCATCGTCAGCGCGAGCTTGTTGAGCGCGAAGCCGTTCAGCCCCGACGCATACAGCGCGCCGACCACCGACCCGGCGCTCGTTCCGCAGATGAGATCGACCTGGATGTTGCGCGCTTCCAGCGCCTTGATCACGCCGATATGCGCGAAGCCGCGCGCGGCGCCGCCACCGAGTGCGAGGCCGACGCGCAGCGGCCGTTGCGGCTGGATGACGGGCGGCGTCGGCGGCAGGGTGGCGGTGTTGGGCGTGGGCGCGACATTGTCGGGCTTGCCGCCCGTCGACGCGCAGGCGGACAGAACGGCGGAGGCCGCGGCAATCGAGAATGTGCGGCGGGACAGACGTGGCGATGACGGTTTCAACGAATTCTCCAGCGACGGCGCCGACGTCCATGCGAAAGCGTCGCGCCGCGTGTCTTGCGAGCATGATCGCCGGCGGCGATCGTCACGCGCTGCATCGGGCCAGACGTCAAGCCGAACGGCAGCGCGCGCACATCATAATGCAAAGCGGACGCGAGGCGACGATCGGCTGAAGAAACCGTCTACACGTCGCCTAACGCGTGCCGACGCGCTGCGCGGCGCACGCGCGTGGTCCGGTGGAAACGGCTTCGGCGGGTATAATCGGCACTCTCTTTCTGATCGTGTTCGCGCTGTCGCCGGCTGCTGTCGGTGCAGGCGAACCGTTTTCGTTGCCGCGCCCGGCATTGCTGTTCGCCGGCGCCGGCGTCCGTCTTCGAGTTACTGCACATGACCACTCCCGTTCGCACCCGCTTCGCACCGAGCCCCACCGGCTTCATCCACCTCGGCAACATTCGCTCTGCGCTGTATCCGTGGGCGTTTGCGCGCAAATCGAAGGGCGTGTTCGTGCTGCGTATCGAGGACACCGACGTCGAGCGTTCGACCGAGCAATCCGTCGATGCGATTCTCGAAGGCATGCAATGGCTCGGCCTCGATTACGACGAAGGCCCGTTCTATCAGATGCAGCGCATGGACCGTTATCGCGAAGTGCTCAAGCAGATGCAGGAGCAGGGACTCGTGTACCCGTGCTACATGTCGACGGAAGAACTCGACGCATTGCGTGAGCACCAACGGGCCGCCGGTGAAAAGCCGCGTTACGACGGCACGTGGCGCCCCGAGCCGGGCAAGGTGCTGCCGACGCCGCCCGCAGGCGTCCAGCCCGTGCTGCGTTTCCGTAATCCGCTGACGGGTGTGGTCGCGTGGGACGATGCCGTGAAGGGCCGTGTCGAAATCTCGAACGAAGAGCTGGACGATCTCGTGATCGCGCGTCCGGACGGCACGCCGACGTACAACTTCTGCGTGGTCGTCGACGACCTCGACATGAAGATCACGCACGTGATTCGCGGCGACGACCACGTGAACAACACGCCGCGCCAGATCAACATCCTGCGCGCGCTCGGCGCCGAGCCGCCCGTCTATGCGCACCTGCCTACCGTGCTGAACGAGCAGGGCGAGAAGATGAGCAAGCGTCACGGCGCGATGAGCGTGATGGGTTACCGCGACGCCGGCTATCTGCCCGAAGCCGTGCTGAACTATCTGGCGCGCCTCGGCTGGTCGCATGGCGACGCGGAAATCTTCTCGCGCGAGCAGTTGGTCGAGTGGTTCGATCTCGAGCATCTGGGCAAGTCGCCCGCGCAATACGACCACAACAAGCTCAACTGGCTGAACAACCACTACATCAAGGAAGCGGACAACACGCGTCTCGCCGGGCTGAGCAAGCCGTTCTTCGCGGAACTTGGCATCGACGAAGGGGCGCTTGCGAAGGGCGCAGATCTGGTTAGCGTGATCGCGTTGATGAAGGATCGTGCGTCGACGGTGAAGGAGGTCGTCGACAATGCGGCGATGTTCTATCGCGAGCCGAATCCCGGTGCCGATTCGCTTGCGCAGCATGTGACGGACGTTGTGCGTCCGGCGCTCGCCGATCTCGCCGCCGCCTTGAGGACGTGCGAGTGGACGAAGGAGGGCATCGCCGCCACGTTGAAGTCGACGCTCGGCGCTCACAAGCTGAAGATGCCGCAGCTCGCGATGCCCGTGCGTCTGCTGGTGGCGGGCACGACGCATACGCCGTCCATCGATAGCGTTCTGATGCTGTTCGGCCGCGACGTGGTCGTGAGCCGTATCGAAAAGGCGCTTGCCTGAGCGCGCTCGCCCAGGTTGCATTCGACTCGGAAGCGAGCAGATGAAGCGAGGCCGCGGAGGATGATTTTGCGGCCCCGCAAAAAAATTGTAGAAAGCGACTCAAGAGGTATTTACAAAGCGAAAATTGCTATCTACAATCTCGCTTCTGTTCTGCAAGGGGGTATAGCTCAGCTGGGAGAGCGCTTGCATGGCATGCAAGAGGTCAGCGGTTCGATCCCGCTTACCTCCACCATCAGAGCAGAGTGAAGTTCTTCCGGTTAGCTGGAAGCTGTAGCAAAAAAGACTTCACAAACGGTAGTAAAGCAGTTAGAATAGCGGTCTTCGCTGCTGATGAATGAAATTAGCAGCAAGGACGAGACAGATCTGAAAAGATTATGTCCCCTTCGTCTAGAGGCCTAGGACATCACCCTTTCACGGTGAGTACAGGGGTTCGAATCCCCTAGGGGACGCCAAATACTGGCGTTGCTTGAGATTCAAGTAATGCGCTTGCGAGACACAACCGACGCTCGCAAGTCAGGTAGCAAGACTGGAGTGGTAGTTCAGTCGGTTAGAATACCGGCCTGTCACGCCGGGGGTCGCGGGTTCGAGTCCCGTCCACTCCGCCAGATTAAGCCCGTTCGGTGAGCGGGCTTTTTCGTTAAAGGTGTAAGCAGTAGTGTGTGAAGTACGTTGTCCCCTTCGTCTAGAGGCCTAGGACATCACCCTTTCACGGTGAGTACAGGGGTTCGAATCCCCTAGGGGACGCCAAATACTGGCGTTGCTTGAGATTCAAGTAATGCGCTTGCGAGACATAACCGACGCTCGCAAGTCAGGTAGCAAGACTGGAGCGGTAGTTCAGTCGGTTAGAATACCGGCCTGTCACGCCGGGGGTCGCGGGTTCGAGTCCCGTCCGCTCCGCCAATATTGAAGCCCGCTGAGTTTTCAGCGGGCTTTTTGTTTTGTGTGTCCCATTTGGTGGCGCCGCGCACGCACTCGAAACCGGGCCTGCCTTGTTGTGGGGCAAACAGCCATTGCCAGCGCGGTCCGCCTGTCTTAACGTTGAGCGGATCGACCTTTTCGTCCCCGTGCGATGCTCGACCCGACCGACGATCCATCTCCCTTCCATTTGCGCAAGGCCGGCATGGACGACTTCCAGTTCGCCGAGGCGCTGACGCGCAATAACATGGGCGGGTACTACCGCCGGCATCATCTCGTGTGGCGCAGCGACCTGTTCCTCGCAAGCTGGCGCGAGTCGGAGAACTTCATCCTCGAAGCGGACGGCGAGCGGATCGGCGTGCTGCGTATCACCGAGGAAGGCGACTCGCTGCATATTCGCGATGTGCAGATTGCCGAAGGCCATCGGCGGCGCGGTGCGGGGACCTATCTGCTGAATACGTCGCATCGTTGGGCGCGGGCGCGCGGTCTGTCCGAATTGCAACTGCGCGTGTTCGTCGACAATCCTGCGGCGCGCCTTTATCAGCGGATGGGTTACCGTCTCGCCGGCCCGCGGCTCGCGCAACTCGGCTCGATCCGGCATATGGCGCGACGCGTTTGAGAGCGTTGCGGGCGCATCGATTGCGCCTCGCCTCCAAGACGAGCCTTGTTCTCGCAGGCGCCGGATATCAACTGGATTCGTGTTCCTCTTCTTCCCGATCGCGATCGTCGTGCCGACGCTCTGTGCCACGCACCATGAATGCCCGTGGACTCTCACCGAAGGCGCGCCGGAACATCGCGGAAAAGGCGCTCTGGCTCTGGTAGCCCAACTCCCGCGCGACTTGCGATAACGGCCGCCCCTGGCTGAGCAAGGGAATGGCGCGAGCGAGCACGGCCTGCTGACGCCACTGCGAAAAGCTCACGCCCAATTCCTGCCGAAAGAGCCGCGCGATTGTGCGCGTACTCGCACCGACAGCCGATGCCCAGCGTTCCAGTGAATCGGCATTGGCGGGATCAGCGATCACGGCTTCGCACAGCGCACGCAGGCGTTTCTCGGTCGGCATCGGCACGGACAACGGCAGAGGCTGCGACCGCGTGATTTCGTCGAGCGCCAGCGAGCCCAGCAGGCGCTCGCGATCGGGCGGCAAGCCCGGTGTGTCGAGCGAGGCAATCACTTCGCGCAGCAGCCCCGAGACCTCTACGACGCGGCACGCGTCCAGCCCCGCCGGCACGACCGTCTCGTTGACATAGAGCGTGCGCAGGAACGCTTCTTCGACAATGGTCACTTCATGCAGCACGTACGGAGGCACCCAGATCGCGCGCGACGGCGGCACCATCCACGTCGTGCCCGACGTGCCGACTCGCAGCACGCCGCGCGAGGCATACGCGACCTGCGCCCACGCGTGCGTGTGCCGCGCAATGCGCACGCCCGCGGGCATGGGCCGCGAGCGCACGCGGATGGGATGCGTCGGCGTGGGCGCGAACTCCGGCGGAATGTCGGCGAAATCGACCCGGGTCGACAATTCGGCAGGCGCTTTCGATATGGGCGGCGTGGAGCTTGCGGCTTCGGTCATGGAATGGCGGAGTGGGCGGCGGCGTTGAACAGCCGCATGACGGTTCTCATTGTAGGGTCGTCCGCGCCAACCGCCCATTAGCCGAACGGACGATGCGACATCGAAAAAATGGCGCGGCATAATGCACCGGATTCGATCGACGACAGGGGGACTCAATGAACTTCGCAACGGCAGATCTGTGCGATGCGCATGAAGATCAACTGGCCGCGGGGACCTTGCGTGTGCTCGATCCCGTGTTCAGCCGCTTTGGGCGCGCGACGCGTTTCGGCGGTGAAGCCGTCACGCTCAAAGTGTTCGAGGACAACACACTCGTGCGGGCTACGCTCGAAGAGAAGGGCGCCGGGCGGGTGCTGATCGTCGACGGCGGTGGCAGCCTGCGGTGCGCGCTCGTCGGCGGCAACCTGGGCAAGCTGGGTGAGAAGAACGGTTGGGTGGGCATCGTCGTGTTCGGCTGCGTGCGCGACACGCTCGAACTGAACGAATGCAACATCGGCATCGCCGCGCTTGCGCCGCATCCTCAGCGCAGCCAGAAGCGCGGCGGCGGCGAGCGCGATGTGCCCGTTCGCTTGCCGGGTTCGGTCGTGCGGCCGGGCGAATGGATTTACGCGGACAGCGACGGCGTGCTGGTGGCGAGCGCGCCGCTCGTCTGACGCGGCATGTGATCAGCAGATTGGTATTCGGACGGAGGGTAGTGGACTGATGCAGAACGTTTTTGTATATGGCACCTTGCGTGCCGGCGAGATCAACGATATCGGCTCCGCGGCGGCGCGCAACGACATCTCGGCGCCGACGCTGCTCGGCTCGGCCACCTTGCGAGGCCGGCTGTTCGACTTCGGCGCGTACCCGGGCTTCGTGCCCGACGACGCGGGCGTTCATGTGCGCGGCGACGTGTATGAAATCGACGATCAGCTCGTTGCCGTGCTCGATGAAATCGAGCAGGTTTATCCGGGTGTCGAGGGGCTTTTCATGCCGCGTGAAGTGACCGTCGATATCGAAGGTGCGCCCGTGACCTGCCGTTACTATCCCGTGCAGCGGGATGCCGTCAAAGGTCTGCCGGAAATCGGCAGCGGCGATTGGGTCAAGCATCGGCGCTCGAACGGGCGCTGACCGTCAAAAAGAATGGCCCAGCAGGCATGACGCCCGCCAGGCCATCCCGGTCGGTCAACCGTTGAGCACATGTGCTGCCGTCCGTACGGACGCTCGAGCAGGAAAGCATCACTGCGTCGGTCCGGACGCGCATCGCGCCGTTCAGAGTTCTTCGTAAAGCGGCAGCGTCAGAAACTCGGTGAAGTTCTCCGACGTCGACATGTCGCTGAAAATCTTCGCAGCGCGAATATACGGCGCGGTGTCGCCCGTGATCGCGGCCTTGACCTTGTCGAGTTCCTGCGCGGTCAGTTCGCGCACGAGTTCGGCCGTGACCTTGCGGCCGTCGTCGAGCTTGCCCTTCGGCGAACGGATCCACTGCCACACCTGCGAGCGCGAGATCTCCGCCGTCGCAGCGTCTTCCATCAGGTTGTGGATTGGCACGCAGCCATTGCCCGCGAGCCATGAGCCCAGGTAGTGAATGCCGACGTTGATGTTATTGCGCAGGCCCGTCTCGGTGATGGGCGCTTCCGGACGGAAGTCGAGCAGATCTCTGGCCGTGACCAGTACGTCGTCGCGTTGCTTGCCGATCTGATTCGGCTTGTCGCCAAGTACCTTGACGAATTCTTCCATCGCGATGGGCACGAGCCCGGGGTGCGCGACCCAGCCGCCGTCGTAGCCGTCCGTCGCATCGCGTGCCTTGTCCGAGCGTACGCCTGCCATTGCCTTGTCGTTCGCGGCTGCGTCGTTCCTGATGGGAATCAGCGCGCTCATGCCGCCGATGGCAGGCGCGTTGCGTCGGTGACAGGTCTTCAGCAATTGCAGCGCGTACGCGCGCATGAACGGCACGGTCATCGTGATCTGCGAGCGATCCGCCAGGCAGAAGTCCTTATCGTTCTTGAACTTCTTGATCGCCGAGAAGATGTAGTCCCACCGGCCCGCGTTCAGACCGGAGCTATGTTCACGCAATTCGTACAGGATCTCGTCCATTTCGAACGCAGCCAGGATCGTTTCGATCAGCACGGTCGCGCGGATCGTGCCGCGCGGCACGCCGACGGCTTCCTGCGCGGCGACGAAAATATCGTTCCACAGACGCGCTTCGAGATGGCTCTCCATCTTCGGCAGATAGAAGTAAGGGCCCGTGCCGCGCGCGAGTTGTTCCTTCGCGTTGTGATGCAGGAACAGCGCAAAGTCGAAAATGCCACCCGACACGCGTTGGCCGTCGACGGTCACGTGCTTCTCGTCGAGGTGCCAGCCGCGCGGGCGCACGATCAGCGTCGCGATCCTGTCGTTGAGCTGATACGACTTGCCGTTCTGCTCCAGCGAGATCGTGCGGCGCACGGCGTCCTTCAGATTGATATGCCCCGTGATCTGATTGTCCCAGCTCGGCGCATTCGAATCCTCGAAGTCGGTCATGTACGAATCCGCGCCCGAGTTCAGCGCGTTGATGATCATCTTCCGGTCGACAGGGCCCGTGATCTCGACGCGGCGGCATTGCAGATCCTGCGGCAACGGCGCGATGGTCCAGTCGCCTTCGCGGATGGCCTGCGTCTCAGCGAGAAAATCGGGACGCTCGCCGGCGTCCAGATGCTGCGCGCGCTCGGCGCGCACTTTCAGCAGTTGCTGGCGACGCGGCTCGAATGCGCGGTGCAGGCTGGCGACGAGCTCGAGTGCTTGCGGCGTCAGAATCGCCTCGAAGCCGGGCTTGATCTCGCCGGTCATGTTCATGCCCTGCGGGAGCGACAACGTGTTCGCCATGATTTCTCCTTGGTCGGTCAGTTTCAAAGTGCGGGTGATGCGATTGCAATGCGTTGTTTCGGTGCTGCTGAGGCCGTCATGCGTCAGGGCTGTGGCGCGTGCGGCTGCTTTTCTCCCGTTTCCCCGTTTTTGCGGCTTTTTCAGGCGAGGTATGGTTGTCGATAAACGCGCTCAGGTCGTTCATGCTTCGGCCCGTGCCGTGCGGCGTGACACCCAGCTCTTCAGCGGGCGCGCCCAGGCGGTTAAGCCAGAACACCGTGTATCCGAACCAGTTCGCGCCGCTTGCGTCCCAGCCGTTCGACGACACGAACACGATCTCGCGCGCCGCCGCGCCGAAAGCCTGGGTGCCGAGCGCATAGGTCGCGGGCGCCGGCTTGAACGCGCGCACCGCGTCCACCGACAACACATGGTCGAACAGTCCCGACATGCCCGCGCTCTTTACCGCGATATCGAGCATCTGCGGATTGCCGTTCGAGAGGATCGCGAGGCCGATCTGCCTGTCGCGCAGTTGGCGCAAGGCGGGAAGCACGTCGGGAAACGCGGACAGGCACGCGTATTCGTCCATCAGGCGTTTTTCGCCCGTGGCGTTCAACGACAGGCCGAGCTTGCGCGCGGAAAAACGCAGCGCATCGAGCGTGATGTTCCAGAACGGCTGGTAGCGCGCGCCGGCGGGGTCGGCCGCCGTGCGCAACTGCGTGTATTCGATCTGTTTTTGCCGCCACAACTGCGAGAGTGCATCGCCGTGGCCTGGAAACATCTGCTCCGCGGCGGCGACGACGGAATGCACGTCGAACAGCGTGCCGTATGCGTCGAAAATCACAGCCTTGGGGAAGAGTGTCGTTGTGGCCGACATTGCCTTGCGCTCCATCAGAGGTCGAGATCGATTTTATTCGTGACGGCTTGTGCTAAAAAAGACTGTAGAGATCACTTGATCTTTTACTTTCATCAACCTAATCTGACGCGCATCGTCTAATTCGTGCGCGACCGATGCGCCCATTCATCCGCCAATGGACCGCTTCAAGCAGATCGAGACTTTCGTGACCGTCGCGGCGCGCGGCAGCCTCTCGGCGGCTGCGCAGGCCGAAGGCGTTGCGCCCGCGATCATCGGGCGCCGCATCGACGCGCTCGAAGAGCGCCTCGGCGTCAAACTGCTCGTGCGCACCACGCGCCGCATCACGCTGACCTACGAGGGCTCCGCATTCCTCGAAGACTGTCAGCGGATCATTCACGACATGCAGAACGCCGAGGCCAGCGTGTCGGCGGGCGGCGTGAAGGCAAGCGGCCATCTGCGCGTGTCGGCGCCCGCGGGCTTCGGTCGACGCCACGTCGCACCGCTCGTGCCCACGTTCACCGTCGCGCATCCCGACGTGTCGATTTCTCTCGATCTGTCCGATCGTATGGTCGATCTCGTCAATGAAGGATTCGATTGCGCGATACGGCTTGGAGAATTGCCGGATTCCTCGCTGGTGTCCTTGAGACTCGGTGAGAACAGGCGTGTGTGCGTCGCATCGCCGGCTTATCTCGCACGACGTCCTCCGCCGCAAACGCTCGCCGATCTCGCGCACCACAACTGTCTCGCGCTCGGCGCGAGCGCAAACCAGCAGCGCGGCTGGGTGTTCCAGCAGGGCGACAAGGTCGTGACGATCAAGGTGTCGGGCACGATGGAGTGCTCGGACGGCGCGGTGCTGCACGAGTGGTGCCTCGAAGGCTACGGACTCGCGTGGCGCTCGTGGTGGGAAGTCGGCGCGGATATCGCGGCGGGACGCCTCGTCAGCGTGCTCGACGATCACGCGGCGCCGCCCATCGGCATCCACGCCGTGTTTCCGCAGCGGCGGCATCTGCCGTTGCGGGTGCGTCTGTTTCTCGATTTTCTCAAGCATACGTACGGCAATCCGGCTTACTGGATCTGACGGCGGAGCGGGCCCGCAGGATCAACCGCACCTCGAACCGCGGGCGGGTTTCCGATATGCGGACATGCCCGCAGGCGGGGCTTGCACGGTATTTCGGCGCACTACAATCGTTTTGACAGCCCGCTGCGCGGCGTATCGACCGCTGCGGCGCAGGCGCTTGCGCGCGTCAGCCGGGAGCCTCGTTCGTGTTCGTCACGGAATGAGACAGCCGGCCGCATTCGCGCGCATTCCACACCTGCAGTCGACGACGGAGGGCACCATGTTCAAGCACATCCTCGTTCCGACCGATGGTTCGGACCTGTCGAAGAAGGCGATCGACGGTGCAATCGATCTCGCCCAGGCCGTCGGCGCGCGCGTCACCGCGTATGCGTGCCTGCCGCAATATCCCTACTCGCCGTTTTCCGAAGTCGTGATCGAGCCGCCCGTCGACTTCCAGGACCGCAGCGAGCGCGAGGCGCGCCAGCATCTGCTGGAAGTCGAGGAGGCGGCGCGCGGCGCAGGTGTCGAATGCTCGAGCCAGACGAGCGTGCATCCGTCGCCGTATCTCGGCATCATCGAGGCGGCCGAGCAGGGCGGCTGCGACGTGATCTTCATGGCGTCGCACGGACGGCGCGGACTCGGCAGTCTGCTGATCGGCAGCGAGACGCAGCGCGTGCTCACGCATACGAAAATTCCCGTGATCGTGTACCGGTAGCTGAAAAAAAACGCGCGCCGGCGGGCGCGCGTTTGGTCTCTTTCAGGGAAAGGCACCGGCCCGCAACGGGCCGGCGGTGCTACGCGAGAGGCGCTTCGTTCGGCCAGTCCAGCCGCTTCAGGCGACTTTCTTGTCGAAGAACTGCTCGTCTTCCGTCGAGCCGTGCAGCGCCGTCGTCGATGCGTCGCGCTCGACCGTCTGCGTGACGGCGTCGAAGTAGCCGGTGCCCACTTCGCGCTGATGCTTGACGGCCGTGAAGCCCTTCTCGGCGGCAGCGAACTCGGCCTGCTGCAGTTCGACGAACGCGCTCATCTGCTGACGCGCATAGCCGTGCGCGAGATTGAACATCGAGTAGTTGAGCGCGTGGAAGCCGGCCAGCGTGATGAACTGGAACTTGTAGCCCATCGCGCCGAGTTCCTTCTGGAACTTCGCGATCGTCGCGTCGTCGAGGTTCTTCTTCCAGTTGAACGACGGCGAGCAGTTGTACGACAGCATCTTGCCCGGGAATTCCTTGTGGATCGCCTCGGCAAATTTCTTCGCGTACTCGAGGTCCGGCTTGCCCGTTTCGCACCAGATCAGATCGGCATACGGCGCGTACGCGAGACCGCGCGACACCGCTTGCTCGAGGCCCGGCTTCGTGCGGAAGAAGCCTTCCACCGTGCGCTCGCCCGTGAGGAACGGCTTGTCGTTGTCGTCGACATCGGACGTGATCAGGTCGGCGGCTTCCGCATCCGTGCGGGCGATCAGTACGGTCGGCACGCCGAGCACGTCGGCGGCCAGACGCGCGGCCGTCAGTTTCGCGACGTTTTCGCGCGTCGGCACGAGCACCTTGCCGCCCATGTGGCCACACTTCTTGACCGAGGCGAGCTGGTCTTCGAAGTGCACGCCGGCCGCGCCCGCTTCGATCATTGCCTTCATCAGTTCGAACGCGTTCAGCACGCCGCCGAAACCGGCTTCGGCATCGGCAACGATCGGCGCGAAGTAGTCGATATAGCCTTCATCGCCCGGATTCTTGCCTTCCGACCACTGGATCTGGTCGGCGCGCGTCAGCGTGTTATTGATGCGCTTCACGACGAGCGGCACCGAGTTCGCCGGGTACAGCGACTGGTCCGGATACATTTCGCCCGCCACGTTGGCGTCGCCCGCGACCTGCCAGCCCGACAGATAGATCGCCTTCAGGCCGGCCTTGACCTGCTGCATCGCCTGGTTGCCCGTCAGTGCGCCGAGCGCGTTGACGAACGGATCCTTGTGCATGTCGCTCCACAGCTTTTCGGCGCCGCGGCGCGCGAGCGTGTGCTCAGGCTGCACCGAGCCGCGCAGACGCACCACGTCTTCCGCCGTGAAGCCGCGCTTGATGCCTTTCCAGCGGCTGTCCGTTTCCCATTGTTGCTGAAGCTGCTTTGCCTGTTCGTTGCGCGTCATGGTGTGCTCCTTTTTTGCCTTGAAGAGGGTTCAATGGACTCGTGAGTTCCGCGAAGCGAGGCTGCCTGAAGGTGTTTCGTTTCGCGAACTCTTATATAAGAGTCTAGGCAAAAGGCCTTGGGCGGAACAGACGCAACCAAGTCTTTTTCGGCTGTTTTTAATCTATAAAATTCAATGGCTTATTAATTCAATTCCACAATATGAAACATAATTTTTCATATTGCAATGGCGTTTCTTGTGCCACGCAGCACGATTTTTTACGACGCAAAAAATTTTTTCGTATTGTGAAATGACGAAGGGGATGAAAAAAAACCGACGCCGCAGCGTCGGTTTCCTGATTCAGCGAGATTCCCGCAGCGGCTTAGTCACCGCGGCGCGAGTTGCGCGGACCGTCGTTGCGACGCGCGCCGTAGCCGCCGTCGCGCGAGTAGCCGCCTTCGCGGTTGCCGCGATAGCCTTCGCTGCGGTAGCCGCCTTCACGCGCGCCGCTGTTGAAGCCGCCTTCGCGATTGCCGCCCGCCGGCTTGTCGCCCCAGCTGCGGCCGCCGCCATTGCCACCATCACGCGCGCCATAACCGCCGCGATTGCCGTCGCGCGAACCGTAGCCGCCGCCGTTGCCGCTGCCGTTGCCGTCACGCGAACCATAGCCCGGCTTGCCGCCGAAACGGCGACCGCCATTGCCGCCGCCCGGACGGCCACGGCCGCCGAAGCCGCCACGGCCGTTGGCGGGCGGAGCCTTGCGCGGCTCGAAGCCTTCGACCACGTTGACGGGCAGCGGTGCACGCACGAAGCGTTCGATGCGCTTGAGCGCGCCTTGCTCGGCGTGATGCACGAGGCTCACCGCGATGCCCGAACGGCCCGCGCGGCCCGTACGGCCGATACGGTGCACGTAGTCTTCGGCGAACTTCGGCAGATCGTAGTTGAACACGTGCGTGATGCCGGGGATGTCGATACCGCGCGCGGCGACGTCGGTCGCGACCAGCACGCGCACGCGGCGCTCGCGCAGCGCGCGGATCGTGCGGTTACGCGCGCCTTGCGGCAGGTCGCCGTGCAGCGCAGCCGATTCGAAACCGGCGTCGGCAAGACGGCCGGCCAGCTGGTCGGCATCCATCTTCGTGGCCGTGAAGACGATGGCCTGGTCGAGGCCGGAGTCACGCAGCAGATGGTCGAGCAGACGGTCCTTGTGATCGCGGTCGTCGACGTAATGCACCGTCTGCGCGATGTTCGTTCGCTGTTCGATGTGCTGATTGATCTCGATGCGCTCCGGATCCTTCAGCAGACGGCCCGTCAGCGAGCCGATCTTGCCGTCGAGCGTCGCCGAGAACAGCATGGTTTGGCGCGAAGCGGGCGTTGCGGCGACGATTGTGTCGATGTCGTCGATGAAGCCCATGTCCAGCATGCGGTCGGCTTCGTCGAGCACGAGCATCTGCAGTTGCGACAGGTCGATGCGGCCGCGCTCCAGATGGTCGATCAGACGGCCCGGCGTGGCGACGAGAATTTCGGGGTTCTTCGCGAGCAGCATCAGCTGCTGGCCATAGGCGACGCCGCCCAGAATGCTGACCGTGCGCAGACGGCGCAGATGCTTGCCGTACGTCGAAGCGGCCGTCGTCACCTGCATCGCGAGTTCGCGAGTCGGCGTAAGGACGAGCAGGCCCGGACGTGCGACGGGCTGCGGACGGCGGCCACGGCCACCGGCGTTGCTCTCGCGCGGCTCGCGCGGTTGATTGGCTTGCGTTTTTTGCAGCTGCGCGAAGCGCTCGATGGCGGGCAGCATGAACGCCGCCGTCTTGCCCGAACCCGTCGGGCTCGAGACCAGCAGATCGCGGCCCGCGATGCCGGCGGGGATGGCGCGCTGCTGGACGGGCGTCGGGTGCTTGTAGCCCGCTGCCGTCAGCGCAGAGACGATCTCCGCCGACAGACCCAGCTCAGCGAACGTCGGGCCGGACACTTCCTCGGGGGCTTGCACGGCCGTTTCGGGCGTGTCGAGACCGAGGGCTTGATCGGCGATGGCGTTCAGCGGGCTGGTGGTATTGCTCGAAGTCATGAGAATCCTTGAAACATGGGAAATAACACGTCGGCGCCAATCGGCATACCCAAGTCGTCGGATTCAGCGAGCAAAAAATCAGCGAGCAAATCGAAAAACGGGGGCAACTCGCGGCAATGAAGGCGAGTTTCTCGTTAGAAGCTGTATCGAATGCGACAGGCCGGAATTGGCTTGCCGCCAGCCTGGACTTGCGGCCCGTGGGGCCTTGCAGGAGGGGACAGGTTCTAAACTGGATTGGAGCAAAACGCTACGAGGCGCTCTTTCCGCCAGCGCCGCCGGGGCAATCCGGACACGTGCGGTGAAGCGCAGCCAGCATTATATCGATTTTTGCTGCACCGCGCCACTGTTAAGAACCTTCCCAATCAAAGCGCCCGATTCGTGAGAAAGAATGCGGACATTTGAGCCGCAGCGTGCGGCCGGATATCGTTCGTCTATCAGGCCGCCGTACCGTTCTTCAGCGATTCGACCAGCTCGACATACTGCTGCTTGGCTGTGTCGGATGCCGTGCCTTGCAGCGCGGCCCACGCGTCGTACTTGTATTTGCCGACGATATCGGTGAAACCCGGCTTGTCGCCGTGCACGTCGCCGTCGGTGGCCTGCTTGAAGAGCGCGTACAGGCGCAGCAGCGTGAGATTGCCCGGACGCTCCCGCAGTTGCTTCAGGTCTTCTTGTGCCTGGGTGAAGAGACCGTCCACGTTGCTCATCGGATCCTCCGTGCCTTATTCGAGATAGGGCGTCGATCATAGCAAGCGGGATGCGGCGTGCGGTCGCACGAGGCTGGAGCGATCCTTCCAAACGCCGGGCGCGACGCTCGGGCCGCGCCGGGTTTTGTTCGCATCCGGCGACGCAGGGTGCCGCATTACAATAGCGGTCATGACGAAAACCGTGCTGCTTGCCCTCGATACTTCGACCGAATTCTGCTCGGTCGCGCTCCTGTCCGCCGAAACCGCCGACGCCGCGTCCCCGGACGAGCCGGACGCGCCTGCTCCGACACCGCGCGTGTGGGTGCGCCATGAAGCGACGGGCGCGGTCTCGAGCGCGCGCCTGCTTCCCGCGATTCGCGAACTGTTCGACGAAGCGGGCCTCGCGCTCGCCGACTGCGATGCGATCGCGTTCGGCGCAGGGCCGGGCTCGTTCACGGGCTTGCGCACGGCAACGGGCGTCGCACAAGGGCTCGCGTTCGGACTGAATTGCCCCGTCGTTCCCATCGGCACGCTGCTCGCGTGTGCCGAAAGCGCGCGTCTGCGCGATCCGTCGGCGGCGCGCGTGCTGGCGGCAATCGATGCGCGCATGGACGAGGTCTATTGGGCCGACTACGCGTGGGACGAGAACACGGGCGAGTGGCGCACGGTTCATCACGCATCGCTTGGCGCGCCGGACGCACTGCCGTTGCCGGATCAGCCGTTCACGCTCGCGGGCAATGCCGCGGCTGCGTTCGGCGAGCGTCTTCAGGCGGCCGCGTCTGCGCGGCATGTCGACCGGGAAGCCGTGCCGCACGCGCTGCCCCTGGCGTTCGCCGCGCTGCGCGCATTCCGTGCCGGCCGTACCTTGCCCGCCGACCAGGCCGCGCCCGAGTACATCCGCGACAAGGTTGCACAGACCACGGAAGAGCGCATGGCGGCCAAGGCCGCACAAGCGCAGTCGGCTGCCACGGCTGCGGCGCAGCCGGGCAATGCCGTTCACACCGCCCACACCGCCCACACCGCGCACGGCGAGGGCGCGCAATGAGCGGCGTGCTGCTGGCGGACCGCTACATGTCGCCGATGACGGAAGGCGATCTCGACGAGGTCGCCGTGGTCGAAAAGCTCGCCTATGAATTTCCGTGGAGCCGGGGCAACTTCGAAGACTCGCTGCGCAACGGCTATTTCGGCGTGTGTCTGCGGCATGTGACGGGCACGCTGATCGGCTATTGCGTGCTGATGCCCGTGGTCGACGAGATGCATCTGCTGAATCTGTGCATCGCGCCCGCTGCGCAGCATGCGGGCGCAGGTCTCGCGCTGCTGCGCGAAGCCGTGCGCATCTCGCGCGGTGAAAAGCTCGCGGGCATGCTGCTCGAAGTGCGGCCATCGAACCATCGCGCGATCAAGCTGTACGAGCGCTTTGGATTCACGTCGATCGGCCGTCGCAAAAACTATTATCCGGCGCGGCACCGCAGCCGGGAGGACGCCATCGTCATGCGTTTCAGTTTCGTGAAGGAGGGCGCAGATGGCGCTGCATGAATCCGCGCTGGAAGAACTCGGCCTTGCGCCGATGTGGGTGCGTCGCGGGGGCGCACATGAAGCGGCGGCTGAGTTGCCGGCTGGATCGCCGGCATTGAACGTCGATGTCGAGGCGGACGATGCGCAGCCCGTGCAGGCAGCGCCGACGGCTGACATCGAAGCGGTTCGCGACAATCGACCGGCACGCGCCGGCGCGACGGCCTCGAGCGAAGCGCTATCGGAGGCAGGCGCTTCAAACGCCGCTCGCGAATCGCTCGAAAGCCGCGAACCCATGCGAGCCGAAGCTACGCCCGCGGACGCACCGCAAGCTCGCCGCGCACCGCCGCCCGCAGCCGACGAAGCGCCGCCTCTCTCCGACGACGACTTCGCCTGGTTCGACGATCTGCCCGCCGGGTCGCCGTCCGACGTCGATACGAAATCGAACGAACCCGCGCAGCCGGGCATCGACACGCTCGACTGGACCGCGCTCGAAGCCCGCGTCTCGGCGTGCGAACGTTGCCGCCTGTGCGAGCGGCGTACGAACACTGTGTTCGGCGTTGGCGATCGCGAGGCCGACTGGATGCTGATCGGCGAAGCGCCCGGCGAGAACGAGGACAAGCAGGGCGAACCGTTCGTCGGCCAGGCGGGCAAGCTGCTCGACAACATGCTGCGCTCGCTCGATCTCGCGCGCGGCACGAATGTGTATATCGCCAACGTGATCAAATGCCGGCCGCCCGGCAACCGCAATCCGGAACCGGACGAAGTGGCGCGCTGCGAGCCGTATCTGCAGCGACAGGTCGCGCTCGTGAAGCCGAAGCTGATCGTTGCGCTCGGCCGCTTCGCCGCGCAGAGTCTGCTGAAGACGGAAGCGAGCATTTCGTCGCTGCGCGGACGCGTGCACGAATACGAAGGCGTGCCCGTCGTGGTCACCTACCATCCCGCGTATCTGCTGCGCAGTCTCGGCGACAAGGCGAAGTCGTGGCAGGATCTGTGCCTCGCCCGCGACACGTGGCGCAAGTCCGGCGCAGAAGGCGCGGCAAAATGAGAGAAGACGCCGGGCCGACCGCTTCGTTCGAGGCGCCCTCGTTGGCCCGACCCTCGGCCCGGCTCGACGCGCTATCCGATGCCGCCGTGCGCGATATCGCGTGGCTGCTGTTCAGTCCCGACCTGTTGCGGGCGCAACCACCGGACGGTGCGCTCGCGACGCCGTTCGAATCGCCCGACGAAGCGGCTGCAACGATGGCCTGGCTCGAAGCGCAGGACGCCGATCCCGCCGACCTGCATCGCCATATCGCGGCGGCGCGTGTCACGCGACTCGGGCGCTACGCCGAATGTCTGCTCGCGTATTTTCTGAAGCACGGGCCGGCCGCACGCCTGATCGCCGCGAACGTCGCGCTGCGGCGCGCGGGCGTGACGCTCGGCGAATGCGATTTTCTGGTCGAGACGCAGACGGGCAGGCGGCTGCATTGGGAACTGGCCGTCAAATGCTATCTGCACGCGGGCGACGGCCGGGGCGAACTGGCCGACTACGTAGGCCCGAATCTGCAGGATCGCTTCGATCTGAAGCTCGCGCATCTGCTCGATCATCAACTGCGGCTCAGCGCGCGCGAGGAGTTCGCATCGCTCGGCCATCGCGGGCCGTGGGATGCGCAGATGTTCGTCAAAGGCTGGCTGTTCTACCGCAATGGATGCGCCGAACGCGATCCCGTCGAAATCGACCCGGCTCACGCGCGCGGCTGGTGGGCGACGCGTTCCGACTGGCCGGCGTTTTCAGCCGGCCATGCCGATGCCTGGATGCTGCTGCCGCGGCTCGAATGGCTCGCGCTGCGGATGCGCGATACACGCGACGCTTCGGACTTCGTATCGCCGCAGACGCTTGCTCAGCAACTCGCGAGGCAGACGGGGCCGACGATGGTGGCGGCGTTCGTCGAGCATCCCGAAGGACAGTGGATCGAGCGTTCGCGCGGCTTTATCGTGCCCGACGACTGGCCGGAGCGTGCTCAGGCGTTCGCGCGCCAGCAGACGCGCAAGTCATAGCGGTTTCAGAGCGGGCCTGAACGCCCGTACTCACCACCAGCGATAGAAATGATGCACAGGCCCGACGCCGTGACCGACGTCGAGCCGTCCGCTCTGTTCGAGCGCACCCGTGAGCCACGCCTTGGCGTCGGCGACGGCGCTTGCCAGATCGTCGCGTTGCGGAATCAGCGCTGCGATCGCCGACGACAGCGAGCAGCCCGTCCCGTGCGTATTCGTGACGGGCACGCGCGGAGCGGCGAGGCGCATCGTGCCGCTTTCCTGGATCAGCCAGTCGGGACTGTCGGCGGCGGCGAGATGGCCGCCCTTCATCAGCACCGCGCGCGCGCCCAGCTTGCGCAGCGCTTCGCCCTGATCGACCATCGCGGCTTCGTCCGTCGCGCTCGACGTGCCGAGCAACGCAGCCGCTTCCGGCAGATTCGGCGTCAGCAGATCCGCGAGCGGCAGCAGCTCGCTGCGCAAGGCATCGACGGCTTCGGGTGCGAGCAGCGCGTGATTGCTCTTCGAGATCATCACGGTGTCGAGCACCACGTGCTTCGGCTGGTGACGGCGCAAGGCGTCGGCGACGGCGCGCACGATCGACGCGTTCGCCAGCATGCCGATTTTCACCGCGTCGATGCGGATGTCGTCGAACACGGCATCGAGCTGCGCGGTGACGAAGGCGGGATCGGGCGTGTGGATGGCCGTCACGCCGCGCGTGTTCTGCGCCGTCAGGGCTGTGATCACGCTCGCGCCATACGCGCCGAGCGCCGAGAAAGTCTTCAGATCGGCCTGAATGCCGGCGCCGCCGCCGGAGTCGGAACCGGCGATCGTCAGGACGTTAGGAATCGGTCGGGGCATGGGGAAGCCTGAAAAGCAAAAGGGCGCTTCATGCGCCCGCTGACGAAAGAAAGGCGGGGGCCCTCAGTGATGCGCTTCGCCGATCAGCGACACGGAGTCGAACGCGCGCTGGTTCGCCTGATGGCGGCGCATCACGAGCCACATCATCACGCACACGAAGGAGCCGAACAGCACGATCACGATGGCGACGGGCACGTCGAGCCACACGAGCACGGCGTACAGGCACAGCATCACCAGCACGGAGAGATTCTCGTTGAAGTTCTGCACGGCGATCGAGTGACCCGCCGACAGCAGCACGTGTCCGCGATGCTGCAGCAGCGCATTCATCGGCACGACGAAGAAGCCCGACAGCGCGCCGACGACCATCAGGAACAAATAGGCGAAGATCAGATAACCGGGGATGTGCATCTTGCCGTAGTAGATGCCCCAGTGCGACGGGAACAGATGCTTCGTATAGAAGGCCATCAGCATCACGGCGATACCCATGATGATGCCGACGGGCAGCACGCTCAGCGACTTCTTCAGCGGCACGCGCGCGGCGGCGATCATCGCGCCCGCCGCGACGCCCACGGCAACGACGGCCTGCAGGATCGCGCCTTCGGAGAGCGACATGCCGAGCGACACTTCAGCCCACTTCAGCACGATGAACTGCAGCGTCGCGCCCGCTCCCCAGAACAGCGTCGTCACGGCGAGCGAGATCTGGCCGAGCTTGTCGCGCCAGAGCACGACGAAACAGTCGGCGAAATCCGTAATGAGCTTGATGGGACCGTGTTCCTGGCGCGGATAGCGGGCGCCCGTGTCGGGAATGCGCAGATTGAAGAGCGCGGCGATCACGTAGATCAGAATAATGATGAGCATGGCCGCTTCGGCGGGCGTATGAATCGCCGAGGGCGTGTGCTTGATGATGTGCGACGCGATATGCGGGCTGATGAGCGCGCCGCCGAGCACGGTGCCGAGAATGATCGAGCCGACGGTCGTGCCTTCAATCCAGCCGTTCGCGGCGACGAGCCGGTCAGGCGGCAGCAGTTCGGTGAGAATGCCGTACTTGGCGGGCGAATACGCGGCCGCGCCGAAACCCACGATGCCATACGCCAGCAGCGGATGCGCACCGATCAGCATCGTGAGGCAACCGACCACCTTGATCGTATTGGTCACGAACATCACGCGGCCCTTCGGACGGGAGTCCGCGAAGGCGCCGACAAAAGCCGCGAGCACGACGTACGACAGCACAAAAAACAGCTTGAGCAGCGGCGTCATCCAGTTCGGGGCGTGAAGATCTTTTAGCAGTGCAATAGCAGCGATCAGAAGCGCATTGTCGGCCAGCGAGGAGAAAAACTGCGCGGCCATGATGGTGTAAAAACCTTTTTTCATCTGATGCGATGCTTTCCTCGCTGCGGTCTGTCCGCCCCGGCCGTAAGGTGTGCGTCCGGGCTTATTCCGTTCGAAATGGGTTGTGCGCACGGCTTTATATCACGAAAATAGCTGAATCCCGACTAGCAGAATCCTTGATCGCATTGTCGAGCTTGCCTTCGGCGCGTTGCAAACGCACTGTAAGCTACTGATTCGACAATGTCTTTACGAAAATATCCCATGCCGCGCCCAGTCTCAGCCACGATTCATACCGCCGCTCTTGCCAATAATCTCGCAGTCGCTCGCCGTTACGCGCCGAAGTCCAAGATCTGGGCCGTCGTCAAGGCCAATGCTTACGGTCACGGGCTCGCACGGGCATTCCCGGGTTTGCGCGCAACCGACGGCTTTGGTTTGCTCGACCTCGAAGAAGCGGTGAAGTTGCGCGAATTGGGGTGGGCAGGGCCGATTTTGCTGCTCGAGGGCTTTTTCCGGCCCACGGATATCGACGTGATCGACCGTTATAGTCTGACCACGGCGCTGCATTCGGACGAGCAATTGCGCATGCTGGAAATGGCGCGTCTGTCCAAGCCCGTCAATATCCAGCTGAAGATGAACAGCGGCATGAACCGGCTCGGCTACACGCCGGAGAAGTTCCGCGCCGCCTGGGAGCGCGCGCGGGCCTGCCAGGGCGTCGGCCAGATCACGTTGATGACCCATTTCTCGGATGCCGACAGCGAACGCGGCATCACGCACCAGATGGAAGCGTTCGAACGCGGCGCGCAGGGCATCGCCGGCGCGCGCAGTCTCGCCAATTCGGCCGCCACGCTGTGGTATCCGGAAGCGCATTTCGACTGGGTGCGCCCGGGCGTGATGCTGTACGGCGCGTCGCCGTCGGGCGTGAGTTCGGCGATCAAGGACACGGGCCTGCAGCCGGCCATGACGCTCGCCTCCGAGCTGATCGCCGTGCAGACGCTCGCGGAAGGCCAGACGATCGGCTACGGCTCGACCTACACGGCGCGCGATGGCATGCGCATCGGCGTGGTCGCGTGCGGTTATGCTGACGGCTATCCGCGCATCGCGCCGGAGGGCACGCCCATCATCGTCGACGGCATCCGCACGCGGATCGTCGGACGCGTGTCGATGGACATGATCACCGTCGATCTCACGCCGTGTCCGCAGGCGAACGTCGGCTCGCGAGTCGAGTTGTGGGGCGCGCAGCTGCCCGTCGACGACGTCGCGCAGGCGTGCGGCACGATCGGCTACGAGCTGGTGTGCGCCGTTGCGCCGCGCGTGCCCGTGCGCGCCGAGTAACCGGCGCTTTCCTGGCGCACTTCGAGGCACGTCTCACGGCGCATTGCGCCACGACATAACGAACAACGACGCGTGACGAAACAAGTTGGCTAAACAGAAAACGTTGTACACCTGCACCGAGTGCGGCGGGCAGTCTCCGAAGTGGCAGGGCCAGTGCCCTGCGTGTCATGCGTGGAACACGCTCGTCGAAACGGTCGCGGAGTCGCCCTCCGCGCACCGCTTCCAGTCGCTGGCGAAGAGCCAGCCGGTGCAGAAGCTGTCCGATATCGAAGCGTCGGACGTGCCGCGTTTCTCGACGGGCGTCGGCGAATTCGACCGGGTGCTCGGCGGCGGGCTGGTGGCGGGCGGCGTGGTGCTGATCGGCGGCGATCCGGGTATCGGCAAGTCGACGCTGCTGCTGCAATCGCTCGCGGAAATCGCCAGCGAGCGTCGCGCGCTCTATGTGAGCGGCGAGGAATCGGCGGCCCAGATTGCGTTGCGTGCGCAACGGTTGTCGCTGCTCGAACCGGGTTCGCATGCAACCGACCTGAAACTGCTTGCCGAAATCCAGCTGGAAAAAATTCAGGCGACGATTGCCGAGGAAAAGCCGGACGTCGCCGTCATCGATTCGATCCAGACCATCTATTCAGAAGCGCTGACGTCCGCGCCAGGCTCGGTCGCGCAGGTCCGCGAGTGCGCGGCGCAGCTGACGCGCGTGGCCAAGCAGTCGGGCACCGCGATCATCATGGTCGGCCACGTGACAAAAGAAGGCAGCCTGGCGGGCCCGCGCGTGCTCGAGCACATCGTCGATACCGTGCTGTATTTCGAAGGCGACACGCACTCGTCGTTTCGCCTCGTGCGCGCGTTCAAGAACCGCTTCGGCGCCGTCAACGAACTAGGCGTATTCGCGATGACGGAGCGCGGACTGCGCGGCGTCGCGAATCCGTCGGCGCTGTTCCTGTCGCAGCACGAGCAGATCGTGCCGGGCTCGTGCGTGCTGGTCACGCAGGAGGGCACGCGGCCGCTGCTGGTCGAAGTGCAGGCGCTCGTGGACGCGGCGAACGTGCCGAATCCGCGCCGGCTCGCCGTCGGTCTCGAGCAGAACCGGCTCGCGATGCTGCTTGCCGTGCTGCACCGCCACGCGGGCATTGCGTGTTTCGATCAGGACGTGTTCCTCAATGCCGTGGGCGGCGTGAAAATCACCGAACCCGCCGCCGACCTCGCCGTGCTGCTCGCCATTCACTCGTCGATGCGCAACAAGCCGCTGCCGAAGGGCCTGATCGTTTTCGGCGAAGTGGGGCTGGCGGGCGAAATCCGTCCGTCGCCGCGCGGCCAGGAGCGTCTGAAGGAAGCCGCCAAACTCGGCTTTTCGATTGCGCTGATTCCGAAGGCGAATGCGCCGAAACAGGCTATCGACGGCTTGCAGGTCATCGCCGTCGAGCGCATCGAGCAGGCAATCGACCGTATCCGTACGCTTGAATGACGACGTTCAGACTGAGGCGGATCGTGCCCGCTTTCTGACGTAATCCGCTGTAAATTTCCGAACCTTAGCTGTAACCCAAGCGACTTTCGTTTTCCCTATCCTCGTGAAATGCAATGTCACGAGTGGAAAAGGAAGACGTCTTGAAACAGTCTCATCAATCCTCGGGCGAGTTTCTCTCGAACCTGCGCGGCTGCCGGGTTTCCGCACCCATTCAAGGGCCGTGGGGCGGCGGCTGCCGGATCGTCGAATGGATCGACACGACGGGGCAGATTTCGCGGCGTGTGGTGGCAGAAAACGTGACAGCCGACGAAGTGCGGGAGACGATCCGCCATCACGTAGAAGGCCGCAAGCACCGCCTGATCGACGACGAGCGGGAGCCCCGGCAAACCTTGCCGCGGCGTTGAGCACAAGTCGTCGCCCGCGCCTATTCGGATTCCTCGTCGCTCGCCTGCGCCAGCAACGCCTCGCGCGCGGCCTCGTTGAATAGCGGATGCTGGGCGGCTTCCGCCGGCGTCAGCACGGGTGCCACACAGCAATCCAGCGGCACCAGCAGCGTCAGCCATTCGTCGAGCGGACGCGTGGCAATCACATCGGCCATGTCCTTGATCAGCTGAACGGCGTCCGGGCCGGCGATCGACTGGCCAAGACTCCAGTGGCGCGTCGCCCAATCCGGGCGGTCGAGCGCCATGCACAGCGTTTCCCAGAATTTCAGTTCCAGCGCGCCGACAGCGAGCCACCGTCCGTCGAGCGTGCGGTACAGGTTGTAGCAGGGCACGCCGCCGTTCAGCAAGCTGCTCCCTGCGACGGGCGCCGTGCCGTCGTTGGCGAGCGCGACCTGGGCGACGACGTTGTTCGTGTACGTGCAATGCGCCATCGACACATCGACGAAACGTCCGTCTCCGCCTCGCGCTACGGCCCAGAGCGCCGCGAGTATCTGATTGACGGCCGACAGCGCGCCGCCGAGCAGATCCGCGATCTGGAAGTTGGGCAGGATGGGCGCGCCATCATGCGACGCGAGTTGATCGAGCACGCCCGCATACGCGATGTAGTTCAGATCGTGTCCCGCCAGCTGCGCATACGGACCGTCCGTGCCGTAGCCGGAGATCGCGCAATAGACGAGCTTCGGGTTGCTCACGCGCAGGACTTGATAGCCGACACCGAGCCGGTCCATCACGCCCGGCCGGAAGCTCTCGACCAGCACGTCTGCCTCGCGCGCCAGCGCCATCAGCACGGTGCGCCCGCCTTCCGACTTCAGATCGAGCCGCGTTTCGCGCTTGCCGCGATTCACGAGCCGATAGAACGCGCCCGGGCGTCCCGCGACGCGATCGGCTGTGCTCTGCATCATCGTGCGCGTCGCGTCGCCGGCGCCGGGCGCTTCGATCTTCAACACGTCGGCGCCCATTTCAGCGAGCCGGAGCGTCGCGACGGGACCTGGCAACAGGCGCGTCAGATCGAGCACGCGCAAGCCCTTCAGTGCGGCAGTAGACGACAATGCCCAGCCCTCCATCGATTGCTGGCGCGGCCTCGCTTCCCTGTCTGATCCTTCGCCTGGGCGAAGGGGCCGTTAGCCGATTTGTTCGAGTTCCTCGTGCGCTTCGAGCCATTCGGCTTCGAGCGTTTCGAGTCGTGCGTTGACATCCGCCTGACGGCGTATCGCGTCCGTCAGCTTCGTTTTCTGCTCCGCGGCGTAGCTGGCGGGATCGGCGACGAATGCGTCGAGCGCCGCCTTTTCTGCGTTCAGCGCGTCCATTTCCTTTTCGATCTTCGCGATGCGCGTTTGCAGCGGCTTCTTCAGATGCGCGAGCTTCTGGCGCGTTTCCGCTTCCTGGCGGCGCTGCTCTTTGCGGTTCACCGATGCGTCCGCGCCGCCTGCACTGCCGTTCCCTGCCGCGCCGTCGGCCGCTTTCAGGGCGGCGCGCTGCTCGGCGGCATGCTGCAGCAGCCAGTCGCGGTAATCGTCGAGATCGCCGTCGAATGGCTCCAGCCTGTGCTTCGCGACGAGCATAAACTGGTCCGTGGTCGCGCGCAGCAAATGCCGATCGTGCGACACGAGGATCAGCGTGCCTTCGAACTGCGCGAGCGCCATGGTCAGCGCGTGGCGCGTTTCGAGGTCGAGGTGGTTGGTCGGTTCGTCGAGCAGCAGCAGATTAGGCTTCTGCCAGATGATCAGCGCGAGCGCGAGACGCGCTTTTTCGCCGCCGGAGAAGGGCGCGATGGCGGCTGTCGCCATGTCGCCAGAAAAGTTGAAGCTGCCGAGGAAGTCGCGCAACTCCTGTTCGCGCGTGTCGGGCGCGAGGCGCGCCAGATGCTGCAAGGGCGAGTCGTCGGGCCGCAGCGTTTCCAGCTGATGCTGCGCGAAATAGCCGATCTGCAGGCCCTTGCCTTGGCGCACATGGCCGCCGAGCGCTTCCAGCGTACCCGCAAGCGTCTTGATCAGCGTCGACTTGCCCTGGCCGTTCGCGCCCAGCAGGCCGATGCGCTGTCCGTTCTGGATGGACAGCGCGACGCGCTCGACGATGGGAATCTCGCCGCCGTCCGCCGCGTGATAGCCGCAGCGCACGTCTTCCATCACCATCATTGGATTCGGTGCCGAGTCGGGTGTGCGGAACTCGAAAGTAAACGGTGACGCGATATGCGCTGGCGCGATCAGTTCCATCTTTTCGAGCGCCTTCATCCGGCTCTGCGCCTGGCGCGCCTTGGTCGCCTTCGCCTTGAAGCGGTCGACGAAGCTTTGCAGATGCTCGATGGTCTTGCGCTGCTTCTCGTATGCGCTCTGCTGCAACGCGAGCTGCTGCGCGCGCAGCACTTCGAATTGCGAGTAGTTGCCGCCGTACCGCTTGATCTGCTGGTTCTCGAGATGCAGCGTAACATTGCAGACCGAATCGAGAAATTCGCGGTCGTGCGAGATCACGACCAGCGTGCCCGGATACCGGTGCAGCCAGTCTTCGAGCCAGACGATGGCGTCGAGATCCAGGTGGTTGGTCGGTTCGTCGAGCAGCAGCAGGTCCGAGCGGCACATCAGCGCCTGCGCGAGATTCAGCCGCATGCGCCAGCCGCCCGAAAAGCTGCCGACGCCGGCACGTGTCTGGTCGAGCGTGAAGCCGAGGCCGAGCAGCAGGGCTTCGGCGCGTGCAGGCGCCGTGTAGCCGTCGGCATCGGCGAAGGCGGCGTGCGCTTCGGCTTCGGCCGCGCCGTCATGCGCGGCGGAGGCGGAAGCGATGCGGGCCTCTATGGCGCGCAGAGCGGCGTCGCCGTCGAGCGTGTATTCGAGCGCGGTCTTGTCGACGGCGGGCGTTTCCTGCGCGACGTGCGCGATCTGCCACGACGGCGGCATGGAGGCATCGCCGCCGTCGGCGTGCAGTTCGCCGAGCAGGACGGAGAACAGGGTCGATTTGCCCGCGCCGTTTGCACCCACCAGACCGGCTTTCTCGCCGGGATTGAGCGAGAACGTGGTCTGTTCGAAAAGCGGTTTCGTGCCGCGCGCGAGACTGAACTGGTTGAAGCGGATCACAACGAGGCCGGCTGAAAGAAAAACGCTATTTTAGACTGCGCGGCGCGCGCCCGGCATTGGCCGATTGGCCAGGTGGCGCGCGGCACGGGAGCCATTAGACTAACGACATTCCTGGAGGGCGACACATGGCGGACAAGTCTTCGATTTATTCCTTCTCGGCACGCACGCTGGACGGCGAGCCGGTCAGTCTCGAACGTTACGACGGCAAGGTGATGCTGATCGTCAACACGGCGAGCGAATGCGGTTTCACGCCGCAATATGCGGGCTTGCAGAAGCTGCACGAGCAATACGCGGCGCGCGGGCTGCAGGTGCTGGGTTTTCCGTGCAACCAGTTCGGCAAGCAGGAGCCCGGCGACGCCGCACAGATCGGCGCGTTCTGCGAGAAGAACTATGGCGTCACGTTCCAGATGTTCGACAAGATCGACGTCAACGGCTCGGATGCGCATCCGCTGTTCAGGTATTTGAAGGACGAGGCGCCCGGCGTGCTCGGACTCGAAGCGATCAAGTGGAACTTCACGAAGTTTCTGGTCGACCGCAACGGCAAGGTCGTCAAGCGCTACGCGCCGACCACGAAGCCGGAAACGATCACGGACGACATCGAGGCGCTGCTGTAACACGCATCAGAGTATCGGTGCGAACAGGCGCGCTACATGCATCAGCACGCGCCGCCAGGCAGGCGCGTTGCGATACTCGCCGCGGTCTATCTCGAACGATTGGGCGAAGTCGCGCAGCAGCATGTCTTCGACCTCGACGGCAAAGGCGTGATCCACGGTCAGCACCATGATCTCGAAGTTCAGGCGGAACGAACGGTTGTCGAGATTCGCGCTGCCCACGGCGGCCGCCACGTCGTCGATCAGCACCACCTTCTGATGCAAGAAACCCGGCCCGTAGCGGAAGATGCGCACGCCGGCTCGTATCGAGTCGTATGCATAGAGCTTCGACGCTTCGAACACCACGCGATGATCGCGCCGGCTCGGAATCAGGATGCGCACGTCGACGCCGCGCAGCGCCGCAAGTCGCAGCGCAGCGAACACGGCTTCGTCGGGCACGAGATAGGGCGTCGTGATCCAGATGCGCTCGCGTGCCGCGTTGATCGCTTCGACGAAGAACAGCGAGCAGGTCTCCTGCTTGTCGGCCGGACCTGTCGGCACGACGAGGCAGTGCATGCCGTCGCGGGGCTGGACAGGCGGCGAGTCGAACTGCGGCAGATCCTGCGTGGCCCAGTACCAGTCTTCCGTGAACACGAACTGGATGCTCGCGACCACGGGGCCGCGCACTTCGATGTGCGTATCGCGCCACGGCGAAAGAGGCGGCTTGCCGCCCAGATACTCGACGCCGACGTTGTGGCCGCCGACGAACGCGCGCTCGCCGTCCACCACAACGATCTTGCGGTGATTGCGAAAGTTGAGCTGGAAACGGTTGACGAACTTCCGGTTCGTTGCAAACGGGTGCATCTGCACGCCTCCCGCGAGCAGCGACGCGACGTAGCGGTGCGGCAGGTCGAAGCTGCCGATGCTGTCGTACAGCACATACACGCGCACGCCTTGCGCGGCCTTCGCGAGCAGCGCGTCCTTGAGCATGTCGCCGAGCGCGTCGGCACGCACAATGAAGAACTGGACGATCACGTAGTGCTGCGCCTTCTCGATCGCGTCGAGAATCGCGGAGAACGTCGCCTCGCCGTTGACCAGCGTACGCACGCTGTTGCCGGGCAGAAACGGCATGCCGGAAAGACGCGTGAGCGAGCGCACGAAGTGATGCCCGAGCGCTTCCGTCGGACGGCCGTGCGATGAGGCTTCCGTGTCCCATTCGGGCGGATGCGCGCGCGTGCGCAGCGTTTCGTTTTCGAGGCGGCGCGCGTCGGCGTAACCGGCGAACTTGCTGCGCCCGAGAAACAGATACGGGACGAGCGTCAGATACGGCATCGCGACAAGCGACACCGCCCACGCGATCGCGCCTTGCGACGTGCGGGTATGCAAAATGGCATGGCACGCCGCGATCACGCCCAGCGCGTGGGCGAGGAACACGAGTGTGCCGATGTGGAGCAGGTCGAATTGCATAAGCGTGCGAGCGATGACCGTCGCGCTGCGCGTGGTTGACTTCGTGGTTCCAGCAGCGCGGTCGCGCTCATATTACAGAAAGCGCCCGCGTCGCGGTCAGGCAGTCAACGCTTCGCCTCGAATCCGCCAGCCCGAAAGCACACGACGCACGGCGCCCCGAGGAGCGGCGTGCGTCGCGCGATGCAGCGGTAGCAGCGTGCAGACGTCAGTTGGCGGGAAGGTCGCTGGCCTGGATCAGGAACACGTTATCGTCGCCGGCGCTCGTTGACATCCACACGAGGTCGAGGCCGCCGAACGCCGCTTCGACATGCGCGCGTTCGTTGCCGATCTCGACGACCAGCACGCCGTCGTCGGTCAGCCAGTTGCGCGCATCGGCAATGATGCGGCGCACGATGTCCATGCCGTCGGCGCCGCCCGCCAACGCCATTTCGGGCTCGTGCCTGTACTCGGGCGGCAATGCCTTCATCGAATCGGCATTGACGTACGGCGGATTCGTAATGATCACGTCGTAGCGGCGCTCGGGCAACGGCGTGTACAGGTCGCCTTCGAAGAGCGCGATCCGTTCTTCGAGCTGGTATTCGTGGACATTGCGGGCCGCGACTTCGAGCGCGGCGGGCGACAGGTCGACGGCGTCGATATCGGCATTCGGGAATGCGTAGGCCGCGAGAATCGCGAGACACCCGGAGCCCGTGCACAGTTCGAGCACCGCGCCAACCTGTTCGGGGTCCTCGACATACGGCTGCAGGCCGTCCTGCAACAGTTCGCCGATGAACGAACGCGGCACGATCACGCGCTCGTCGACATGGAAGCGATGCCCGTGCATCCACGCTTCCTGCGTGATGTAGGCGGCGGGCACGCGATCTTTCGCGCGCCGTTCGACCACCTTCAGCACCGATTCGATTTCTTCTTGCGTCAGGCGCGCGTCGAGAAACGGCTCGAGCAGGTCGATGGGCAGATGCAGCGTGTGCAACACGAGATACGCGGCTTCGTCATAAGCGTTCGACGAGCCGTGGCCGAACGCCAGCCCGGCCTGGTTGAAGCGCGACACCGCGTAGCGCAGCACGTCGCGAACCGTGGAAAACGGATGAGTCATAGTCGAGGCCCTCCGTCAGGCGATCAGTTGTTCGAGCACGCGTCGGTAGACGTTCTTGAGCGGCTCGATATGTGCGACTTCGATATGTTCGTCGATCTTGTGGATGCTCGCATTCAACGGACCGAATTCGACGACCTGCTTGCAGATGCGCGCGATGAAGCGGCCATCCGAGGTGCCGCCCGTCGTCGACAGCTCCGTCGCGATGCCTGTTTCGTCGTGGATCGCCTTTTCCAGCGCGTTCGACAGTTCACCGCGCGGCGTGAGAAAGGGCAGGCCGCTCACGGTCCACTTCAGATCGTAGTCGAGACCATGCTTGTCGAGAATCTGGTGCACGCGGCCTTGCAGGCCGTCGACCGTGCTTGCCGTCGAGAAGCGGAAGTTGAACATCACCTCGGCATGGCCGGGGATGATGTTGGTCGCGCCCGTGCCGCTGTGCAGGTTCGACACCTGCCAGGTCGTGGGCGGGAAGTATTCGTTGCCTTCGTCCCAGTGCTCGGCGACCAGTTCGGCGAGCGCGGGCGCGAGCAGATGCACCGGGTTCTTCGCCAGATGCGGATACGCGATATGGCCTTGCACGCCCTTCACGGTCAGCTTGCCCGACATCGAGCCGCGGCGGCCGTTCTTCACCATGTCGCCGAATTGCACGCTCGAGGTCGGCTCGCCCACGACGCAATAGTCGAGACGCTCGCCGCGCGCCTGCAGCGCTTCGACGACTTTCACCGTGCCGTCCGTCGCCGGACCTTCTTCGTCGCTCGTGATGAGCAGCGCGAGCGACCCGCGATGCTGCGGGTGCGCGGCCACGAACTCTTCGCTCGACACCACGAAGCCGGCAATCGACGCCTTCATGTCGGCGGCGCCCCGGCCGTACAGCTTGCCGTCGCGATGGGTCGGCTCGAACGGCGCGGAGGTCCATTGTTCGAGCGGGCCTGTCGGCACGACATCGGTATGGCCCGCGAACGCGAGCAGCTTGCCGTCCTTGCCTGCGGTGCCGCGCTTGACGGCCCACAGGTTCGTCACGCCATTCGATTCGATCGTTTCGCATTCGAAGCCGATCGCCGACAGGCGCTCGATCAGAAGGCGCTGGCAGTTCTGGTCGTCGGGCGTCACGGACGCGCGGCCGATCAGGGCTTCGGTAAGGGCAAGAGTGCCGGACATCGATGCAGTTCCAAACTCAGGTGAAAAAATGCCGGCCCAGGAAGGCCGGCAACAACATGGGTACTTCGGGCAGGCGTGCTGCGCCCGTTCAGCCGAACAGCGTCTCGTACTGCTCGGCGGAAAAGCCCAGCGTTTTCACGCGGCCGTTCACGACCACCACGGGCCGCTTGATGATCGACGGTTTGTGGATCATCAGCGCGATCGCGCCCGCCGTCGTATCGGCTTCCGCCTTGTGCACGTCGGACAGGCCGCGCCAGGTCGTGCCGCGCTTGTTGATGAGCTGCTCCAGCGACACGTCCTTCAGCCAGTCCTGAACCAGCGCATTCGACACGCCCGCCTTCTTGAAGTCGTGAAACTCGAACTCGACGCCGTGTTCTTCGAGCCACACGCGGGCTTTCTTCACGGTGTCGCAGTTCGGAATGCCATAGACGACAGTCGTCGCGGCCTTCGCCATCAGTCGCCTCGCAGCAGTTCGTTCAGGCCGACCTTCGCGCGCGTTTTGGCGTCGACCTTCTTGACGATCACTGCGCAGTACAGGCTGTGCGAACCGTCCTTCGACGGCAGATTGCCCGCGACCACCACCGAGCCCGCCGGAATGCGGCCGTACGACACTTCGCCTGTTTCGCGGTCGTAGATCTTGGTGCTCTGGCCGAGATACACGCCCATCGAGATCACCGAGTTTTCTTCGACGATCACGCCTTCCACGACTTCCGAACGCGCGCCGATGAAGCAGTTGTCTTCGATGATGACGGGGTTTGCCTGCAGCGGCTCCAGCACGCCGCCGATGCCCACGCCGCCCGACAGGTGCACGTTCTTGCCGATCTGCGCGCACGAGCCCACGGTGGCCCACGTATCGACCATCGTGCCTTCGTCGACGTACGCGCCGATGTTGGTGTACGACGGCATCAGCACGACGTTCTTCGCGATGTACGAGCCGCGGCGCGCGATGGCGGGCGGCACGACGCGAAAGCCGCCTGCGGCGAAGTCTTCAGCCGTGTAGTTGGCGAACTTTGACGGCACCTTGTCGTAGAACTGGGAGTAACCGCCGGCCGGCATCGGCGCGTTGTCTTCCAGACGGAACGACAGCAGCACGGCCTTTTTCAGCCACTGGTTGACGACCCAGTCGCCGTCCTTCTTTTCGGCGACGCGCAGCGCGCCTTTGTCCAGTTGCTCGATGGCGTGCGCGACGGCTTCGCGCACTTCGGCGGGTGCGGCCTTCGGCGACAGGTCGGCGCGGTTGTCCCAGGCGTTATCGATGATCTGCTGAAGTTGTTGCGACATGTTCGTGGTGCTCTTTCGAGAGAGTTGAAATCGGAAAGCGGGTGAGGGCGGAGCGCAGCGGCGGCGCTCCGCGACGTGCATGAATCTGCCGAAGAAACTAGCGTTTCAGCGAGCGGCAGAAATCGACGATGCGCTGCACGCCCTCCGTGCATTCGTCGACGCCCGCGACCAGCGCGAGGCGGACAAAATCGCGGCCGGGGTTCGTGTCGTGCGCGGTGCGCGCGAGATACGAGCCGGGCAGAACCGTCACATTATAGTCGGCGTACAGGCGCTGGGCGAACTCGGTATCCGACAGGCCCGTGCGCGCGACGTTCGCCCACAGGTAGAACGCGGCGTCGGGCAGCTTGACGTCGAGCACGTCGGCGAGCATCGGCGTCACCGTCGAAAACTTCTGCACGTACATCGCGCGGTTTTCGCGCACGTGCGTTTCGTCGTTCCACGCGGCGATGCTCGCCGTCTGGTAGACGGTCGACAATGCCGCGCCGTGATACGTGCGGTACAGCAGGAACTGCTTGAGTATCGACGCGTCGCCCGCGACGAAACCCGAGCGCATGCCCGGCACGTTCGAGCGCTTCGACAGGCTCGACAGCATGACGAGCCGCTCGAAGCCGCGGCCCAGCTTGTGCGCCGCTTCCAGGCCGCCGAGCGGTGGCCGCGACTCGTCGAAATAGATCTCGGAGTAGCATTCGTCCGACGCGATCACGAAGCCGTGACGATCCGACAGTTCGAACAGTTCGCGCCAGTCGTCGAGCGTCAGCACGGCGCCCGTCGGGTTGCCCGGCGAGCAGACGTAGAGCAGCTGCGTGCGCGCCCAGACGTCGGCGGGGATGGCCCGGTAGTCGCAGGCGAAGTTGCGTTTCGGGTCGCTATTGGCGAAATAAGGCTGCGCGCCCGCCAGCAGCGCCGCGCCTTCGTAGATTTGATAGAACGGGTTCGGACAGAGTACGATCGCAGGTTCGCCCCCGGCGTTTTTCTTCGGGTCGATCACCGTCTGCGCAAGCGCGAACAGCGCCTCGCGCGAGCCGGCCACAGGCAGCACCTGCGTGGCGGGATCGACGGGCGGCAGGTTGTAGCGTGTCGTGATCCACTTCGCGATCGCTTCGCGCAGCGCAGGCGCGCCGACGGTCGCCGGATAGGCCGCGAGGCCGCCGAGCGAATCGATCACGGCCTGGCGGATCAGATCTGGCGTTGGATGTTTCGGCTCGCCGATCCCGAAGCTGATGTGCGAGAGATGCGCGGGCGGCGTGACATCCTTGAAGAGCAAGCGCAGCTTTTCGAAGGGATAGGGCTGAAGGGAGTCGAGTAGCGGGTTCACTTGGCGGTTCGGGCGTGTGTTCGGCGTGGACTGACACAGGTGAAGGCGGCGCGCTGAAGCCATCGGCGTGAAGGCCCGGATGCGTGGCAACGCCTGGCATGCGGACGGCTGACGGCTTGGGCGAGGAGTGACCGATTATAGCGTGTCGGCAGGCCGCGGCACGGCGCATTGGCCGATCGGACAAGGCTTCGCGCTGCCGCAGCATGCGCGCTGCGAGCAAGGGGCACAAGGCATCGGACAAGGCATCGGACAAGGCGGCATGCGCCCGGCACGGCGCAACGCGGGCAGCACCCCGATTGCAACGGTAACGAATTCAGAGGCAACGGCTGGCAGCGATGACGCGCCGCCGTCGTCCGCAACACACGAGGCAGACAGGCAATGCAACACAGGCTGGACATCGGCGGGAGCGCCGCGCGATGAATCTCTCGCTTCGCAACGCGTGGCCCACGCTCGCGATCATGATGGGCGCGTCCGTATGGGGCATGGTCTGGTATCCGCTGCGCATGCTTCACGCGCTCGGCGTGACGGGCACGGCGGCGAGCGCGCTGACGAGCGGCGCCGGGTGCCTGTTCGTGCTGCTGGTCCGGCGCAGCGCGATCAAAACGGTCCGCTGGCACTGGCTGCTGCCCGCACTCGCGCTGTTCGCGGGCATCACCAATCTCGGCTTCGTGTGGGGCGCGATTCACGGCCAGGTGATGCGCGTGCTGCTGCTGTTCTATCTGACGCCCGCCTGGACCGCGCTCTTCGCGCATTTCATCCTGCACGAACGGCTGACGTGGGCGGGCGCGGGTCTTGCAGCGCTGTCGCTGGCGGGGGCGATGATGATGCTGTGGTCGCCGCAGCTGGGGCTGCCCGTACCGGGGAGCCTGGCCGAATGGGCGGGTCTCGCGGCGGGGATGTCGTTCGCGATGAGCAACGTGCTGATTCTCAAGACGAGCCGCGAATTGCCGGACATGCGCGCCGAGATGCGCACGGCCGTGATTTTCGGCGGCGCGGCCATCTTCGGCGCGTGCGCGTCGTTCTTCGAATCGACTCAAGCGGCGCCCGCGGGCGCGCACATCGGCGAGGCCGTGCTGCTCGTGCTCGGAATCGGCTTCGTGCTCGCGACCAACAACATGCTCGTGCAGTACGGGCTTGCGCGCGTGCCGGCGAACCGGGCGTCGATCATCATGCTGTTCGAGATCGTCGTGACAGCGCTCACGGCCTGGCTGTTCGCCGGTGAGGTGCCCGGTCCGCGCGAGTGGGCGGGCGGCGCCTGTATCGTGCTGGCCTCGGCGCTGTCGAGCTGGGTGCACCGCGCGAGGCCCGCCGAAGCGGCGGACGCCGGGAGAACCGGCGATCCGGACGGCACCGACACGGACCCCGATGGCAACGGTAAGAATCGCCCACGCGCGATGGTATGATTCCCCCTCATTGGCCGGCGGTGCAGCGTAGCGCGCGCCGCGGCGCCGGAATCGCAGCGGGCTCGCGCTCCGTTGTGCCGCCAGGCGGGCAGGGAGCCGCAGGCAGTTTGCACATCGAACCCGCGCGTTCCGTTTCCATAAATTATTTTCAAACAGCGATATCGCCGTGCGTCTGACCTCGATCAAACTCGCTGGCTTCAAGTCATTCGTCGATCCCACGCATTTCCAGGTTCCGGGCCAGCTTGTCGGCGTGGTCGGTCCCAACGGTTGCGGCAAGTCCAACATCATCGATGCCGTGCGCTGGGTGCTCGGCGAATCGCGCGCCTCGGAGCTGCGCGGCGAGTCGATGCAGGACGTGATCTTCAACGGCTCGACGGCGCGCAAGCCGGGTAGCCGCGCCAGCGTCGAACTCGTGTTCGACAATGCCGACGGCCGCGCCGCCGGCCAGTGGGGCCAGTATGCCGAAATCGCCGTCAAGCGCGTGCTGACGCGCGACGGCACCTCGAGCTACTACATCAACAACCTGCCGGCGCGCCGCCGCGACATTCAGGACATCTTCCTCGGCACGGGTCTCGGCCCGCGGGCCTACGCGATCATCGGGCAGGGCATGATCGCGCGGATCATCGAGGCGAAGCCCGAAGAACTGCGCGTATTCCTCGAAGAAGCCGCGGGCGTGTCGAAGTACAAGGAACGCCGCCGCGAAACCGAGAATCGTCTGCACGACACGCGCGAGAATCTGACGCGCGTCGAAGATATCGTCCGTGAACTCACGACGAATCTGGAAAAGCTAGAAGCGCAGGCGGTTGTCGCAACGAAGTTCAAGGACTTGCAGGCGGAAGGCGAAGAGAAGCAGCGTCTGCTGTGGCTGCTGCGCCGGAACGAAGCGGGCACCGAGCAGGACAAGCAGAAGCGCGCGATCGAGCAGGCGCAGATCGACCTCGAAGCGCACACCGCGAAACTGCGTGAAGTCGAAGCGCAGCTGGAAACGCTGCGCGTCGCGCACTATTCGGCCAGCGACGCGATGCAGGGCGCGCAAGGCGCGCTGTACGAAGCGAACGCCGAGGTGAGCCGCCTCGAAGCCGAAATCAAGTTCATCGTCGAATCGCGCAACCGTGTGCAGGCGCAGATCGCCGCGCTGACGGCGCAGCGCGAGCAATGGCTCGCGCAGGCGCAAAAGGCGCAGGACGATCTCGAAGACGCGGAAATCCAGCTGGGCGAAGGCGAAGAGAAGGCCGTCATCGCCGAAGAGGCGGCGGCCGCGAAGCACGACGCAATGCCCGCGCTCGAAGCGCGCTGGCGCGATGCGCAGTCGCAGCTGAACGACGAGCGTGCCGGCATCGCGCAGACCGAGCAGGCGATCAAGCTCGAAGCCGCGCATCAGCGCAATGCCGACCAGCAGTTGCAGCAGTTGCAGCAGCGCCAGGAGCGTCTGAAGACGGAAGCGGGCGGTCTCGATGCACCGGACGAGGCGCAGCTCGAAGAACTGCGCATGCAGCTCGCCGAGCACGAAGAGATTCTGCGCGAAGCGCAGGAGCGTCTCGCCGACGCGCAGGACACGCTGCCGCGTCTCGACGGCGAACGCCGCGCCGCCCAGGAGCGCGTGCAAGCCGAAAGCGCGCAGATCCACCAGCTCGAAGCACGCCTTGCCGCGCTGCGCCAGTTGCAGGAGAACGTGCAGACGGAAGGCAAGATCCAGCCATGGCTCGACAAGCACGAACTCGGCGCGCTGCCGCGTCTGTGGAAGAAGCTGCATGTCGAAGCGGGTTGGGAAACCGCGCTCGAATCGGTGCTGCGCGAGCGCCTCGCCGCGCTCGAAGTGTCGAACCTCGATTGGGTCAAGCACTTCGTCAGCGACGCGCCGCCCGCCAAGCTCGCGTTCTATGCGCCGCCCGCGGCCGGCCAGCCCGTCGCGGCTCCGGCGTCGCTGCGGCCGCTGTTGTCGCTGGTGCGGATCGACGATGCCGGTATTCGCGCCGTGCTCAACGACTGGCTCGGCAACGTCTTCGTCGCCGACGATCTGCCGCAGGGGCTGTCGATGCGCACGCAACTGCCGGAAGGCGGCGCGTTCGTCGTCAAGGCGGGCCATGTCGTGACGCGCGTCGGCGTGCAACTGTATGCCGCCGATTCGGAACAGGCGGGCATGCTTGCGCGCCAGCAGGAAATCGAAAACCTGACGCGTCAGGTGCGTGCACAGGCGCTGCTCGCCGAAGAGGCGAAGGCCGCGGCGATTCGCGCGGAAGCCGCGCATACCCAGGCGTCGAATGCGCTGACGGAAGTGCGCCAGCAAGCAGAGCGCGCCACCCAGCGCGTGCATGCGCTGCAAATGGACGTGCTCAAGCTCACGCAGGCGCACGAGCGTTACACGCAGCGCAGCACGCAGATCGGCGAGGAGCTCCAGGAGATCACCGCGCAGATCGACGAGCAGCGCGCGTTGCGCGCGGAATCGGAAGCGAATTTCGAGCGCCACGATGCCGAACTGGCCGAATTGCAGGCACGTTTCGAAGATAACCAGCTCGCGTTCGAGTCGCTCGACGAAGAACTGAGCAATGCGCGCAACGGCGCGCGCGATCTCGACCGCGCCGCGACCGACGCGCGCTTCGCCGCGCGCAACATGGCGAACCGGATCGACGAACTGAAGCGCAGCATTCAGGTCGCGCACGAGCAGAGCGATCGCGTGGCCGGCTCGCTCGAAGACGCCCGTGCCGAACTCGAAACGATCAACGAACAAACGGCGCACACGGGCCTGCAGGACGCGCTCGATATTCGTCGCGTCAAGGAAGAGGGTCTGCATGCCGCGCGTCTCGAACTCGACGATCTGACCGCGAAGCTGCGTGCGTCAGACGAACTGCGTCTGACGACCGAGCGCGCGTTGCAGCCGCTGCGCGACCGCATCACCGAGTTGCAGCTGAAGGAACAGGCCGCGCGCCTGAACGCCGAGCAGTTCATCGAGCAACTGACGGCGGCGGGCGTCGACGAGGCCGAACTGCAGGCGAAACTCACGCCGGACATGAAGCCGTCGTACCTGCAAGGCGAAGTGACGCGCATCAACAACGCGATCGCCGCGCTCGGCCCCGTCAACATGGCCGCGCTCGACGAGCTGAAGGCGGCGAAGGAGCGCAAGACGTTCCTCGACGCGCAGTCGGCCGACCTGACGAACGCGATCGAAACGCTCGAAGACGCGATCCGCAAGATCGACCAGGAAACGCGCACGCTGCTGCAAGGCACGTTCGACGAAGTGAACCGTCATTTCGGCGAGCTGTTCCCGCGTCTGTTCGGCGGCGGGCAGGCGAAGCTGATCATGACGGGCGACGAGATTCTCGATGCCGGCGTGCAGGTCATGGCGCAGCCGCCAGGCAAGAAGAATTCGACGATTCACCTGCTGTCGGGCGGCGAGAAGGCGCTCACGGCGACGGCCCTCGTGTTCGCGATGTTCCAGCTGAATCCGGCGCCGTTCTGTCTGCTGGACGAAGTGGACGCGCCGCTTGACGACGCGAACACCGAGCGTTTCGCGAACCTTGTGCGCGCGATGTCGGACAAAACACAGTTCCTGTTCATTTCCCACAACAAGATCGCGATGGAAATGGCGCAGCAACTGATCGGGGTGACGATGCAGGAGCAGGGCGTGTCGCGGATCGTGGCTGTCGACATGGAAACGGCTGCGGGATTTGTCCAGAATATCGTTTAAACGTCCACCCGCGCATCGCCCGGTCTCAGGTCGTGCCGCGCGCGGGTGTTGCTGAAACAGAATTGATTTCGCTGCGCGTCTTCGCCCGCAGCGGCGGTATGTGTCACCTCGGGTGCCATTTGCCAGCCGCGCGAAACCGGCATGGTGCGCAACGACAAAAAAGAATTGCAGATGGAGCGTGCATGGACGAGTTGACACTCGGTTTGATCGGCGCGGGCGCCGTGGTGGTCGGGGGGGTGGTGGTCTATAACGCGTGGCAAGGCGCAAAGGTCCGTCGCAAGATGCCGCGGCCGATGCCCGCCGATGCGGCAGAACCGCTCGCCAGGGACGACCAGGACGAGCAGAGCCCCTTCATCGAGCCGGCGCGTCCGACGACGCGCCGGGAACCGGCAGCGGGCGAGCAGGCAGACGTCGCGCGCGTCGAACCGACCTTCGGCGGCGCCGCACCGCTCGACACACCGGCCGACATCCAGGCCGAGAATACGTCGCCCAACGGTTTCCCCGAAGAGGAAACGTCCGGGCAGCTCGCGGGTGAACAGCTTGCCGAGGACGAGCGCAGCGAGCCGATCTTGCCCGCTGCGACGACCATTTCTTCGGCGCCACCCGCCATCGTCGATCGGCGTATCGACTGCATCGTGCCGCTCAGGCTTGCTGCACCCGTCGCGGGCGACAAGGTGCTGCCGCTTGCACAGCGTCTGCGTCGAGCGGGCAGCAAGCCCGTGCATATCGAAGGCAAGCCGGAAGGCGGCAGCGCATGGGAGCTGCTGCAAAACGGCTTGCGCTACGAGGAACTGCGCGCGGCCGCGCAGCTTGCGAACCGAAGCGGCCCGCTCAATGAGCTCGAGTTCTCCGAATTCGTGACGGGCGTCCAGCAATTCGCGGATGCGCTCGACGCGTCGCCCGAGTTTCCGGACATGATGGAAACGGTCTCGATGGCGCGCGAGCTCGACGGTTTTGCCGCGCAATGCGATGCGCAGCTGTCGATCAACGTGCTGTCCGACGGCGCGCCGTGGTCGGCGAACTACGTGCAGGCGGTTGCATCGCAGGACGGACTGCTGCTGTCGCGCGACGGCACACGCTTCGTCAAGCTCGACGGGAAGCAAAGCCCCGTCTTCATGCTTCAGTTCGGCGACACCAACTTCCTGCGCGATGATCTCACGTACAAGGGCGGCCAGATGATCACGCTGGTGCTGGACGTGCCCGTCGCCGACGAAGATATCCTGCCGTTCCGTCTGATGTGCGATTACGCGAAGTCGCTGGCTGAGCGCATCGGCGGCCGCGTGGTCGACGACGGTCGCCGTCCTTTGCCGGAAAGCGCGCTGCTCGCCATCGAGAAGCAGTTGATGACGCTTTATGCGAAGCTCGAGCAAGCGGGCATTCCGGCTGGCTCGCCCGCGACGCGGCGACTGTTCAGCCAGTAAGCGCAGCAAGCGCGTCGAGTGAGTCGCGCGACAAAGCTTTCTTCGCTGCCGACCAGCACACCGCCTGATGCACCTCGGTGCTTCAGGCGGTTTTCATTTGCGCTTACCGGTTCTCGCGATCGCGTCAGGCAGCGCTGGCGTGGGCGGCCCTATCCGACGTCGTCCTGCCACGGCTGCCCGCTGATCCACGCCTTGATCGCGGCGACCACCGCTTCATCCCTTCCATAGAATCCATGATGCGACAGCGCCTCACACGGTTCGCCGCGCACGTCGCCGCCATGCACGGTGATCAGCGCGTACTGGCTGCTTTCGGCGATGCGTCTCACCGCTTCGTACGAACAGAGAAAGCAGCCGTCGTCAGCGTGATGCACGAATAGCTGCCGCGCATGGATCGCGCCGTAGTCGAAACCGATCAGCGGCGTGGCCTGGCCGCGCGCGGGACTGCTGAGTGTCGACGTGTGCACGACGGCGTCCCACACGTCGGGCAACGCACGGCCCGCATAAGCCGTCGAGATGGTGCCGCGACTGGTGCCGACCAGCACGAGCCTGGCCCGCGGGAAACGGCTGTGCAGATCAATGGCGACCTGCGCGAGATCCTGAGCTGAACGCGGCGACGCACGGAACGCATCGGAGTAGCCGCCGGGTTGATCGGAGGGGGCGTCGACAATGGCAGTCGCGAATTGCGCATCGACGAACAGATGGCGGGCGCGAATCAGGAAGTTGTTCTTCTCGCGCAGGCGGATTGCCCCGTCGGGCTGTTGCGAGAGTTCGAGGTTGCCCTTGCTGCCGGGCAGCATCACGAGGATCCAATGAGGCTGGCTGCCGTCCTGTTGCGTAAGCAGATAGGCGATCGACGCGCCTTGTGCGAGCGGCACGTCGATCACCTGTTCGCTGGCCCCGGCGCCCGCTGGCCGCAGGATGGCGAGCGCGGCCAGCAGCCAGAACAGGTGTCGCTTGAAACGGATCACGAGGGCAGACATGGCGGCGGATTCTCCCGGTCGATGCGTGCCGCTGTGAATGGTCGGCACGCGATGGACGGCAGCCGACACGGTCGCATTGCAGGACATGCGCTGTCAACGATTTGCCCATCAGTTGGCCAATCGGCCAGGACTTGTAGGAGTGCGTTCCGGCTGGGTTTGCGGGCGCACGAAACTGGCCATCCGGCCGATGCGACAGGAAGCGCTTCCTGAGATAATCTGGCATCCCGTTACTCTTGCCGAAACGCCGACAGCATGGCCCGAACCCAAGTCACTGATCCTGCAACCAGTTCACCTGCCGAGCGGGCGTTGTGGCTGCGCGACGAACTCGAGCGCGCGAACTACGCGTACTACGTGCTCGACCAGCCGGACCTGCCCGACGCGGAGTACGACAAGCTGTTCAAGGAACTGCAGCTGATCGAAAGCGAGCATCCCGATCTGATCACGCCGGACTCGCCCACGCAGCGGGTCGGCGGCGAGGTCGCTAGCGGCTTTCAGCCTGTCGTGCACGACAGTCCGATGCTATCGCTGAACAACGGCTTCTCGGACGAAGACATCGCGGCCTTCGACAAGCGCGTGTCGGACGCGCTGCATCACGCGCGCGTCGATTACGCGTGCGAACTGAAGTTCGACGGACTCGCCATCTCGCTGCGCTATGTGGACGGCCGGTTCACGCAGGCGGCCACGCGCGGCGACGGCGCGACGGGCGAGGACGTGACCGAAAACGTGCGCACCATTCGCTCGATTCCACTCAAGCTCAAGGGCAAACGCGTGCCGAAACTGGTCGACGTGCGCGGCGAAGTGCTGATGTTCAAGCGCGATTTCGACAAGCTGAACCAGCGTCAGCGTGACGCGGGACAGCGCGAATTCGCGAACCCGCGCAACGCGGCGGCGGGCAGCCTGCGTCAGCTGGATCCGAAGATGACGGCGCAGCGTCCACTGTCGTTTTTCGCATATGGAATTGGCGTGCTCGACGGCAACGAGATGCCGGGCACGCACAGCGAACTGCTTGACTGGTATCACGAGATGGGCTTGCCCGTGAACAGCGAGCGCGCCGTCGTGCAGGGTGCGGAAGGGCTGCTGGGCTTCTTCCACAAGGTGGGCGAAAAGCGCGACGCGCTGCCGTACGACATCGACGGGGTCGTCTACAAGGTGAACCGGCGCGATCAGCAGGACGTGCTGGGTTTCGTGTCGCGCGCGCCGCGCTTTGCGCTCGCGCACAAGTTTCCTGCGCAGGAAGCGCTGACGAAATTGATCGCCATCGACGTGCAGGTCGGACGTACGGGGGCGATCACGCCCGTTGCGCGCCTCGAGCCCGTGTTCGTCGGCGGAGCGACCGTGACGAACGCGACACTGCACAACGAGGATGAAGTGCGTCGCAAGGACATCCGCATCGGCGACACCGTAATCGTGCGGCGCGCGGGCGACGTGATTCCAGAGGTGGTCGGCGCGCTGCTCGACCGGCGCCCGGCCGACGCACGCGAGTTTGTGATGCCGACGGCGTGCCCCGTGTGCGGTTCGGCGATCGAACGTCTGCCCGACGAGGCGATCGCGCGCTGCTCGGGCGGGTTGTTCTGCCCGGCGCAGCGCAAGCAGGCGCTGTGGCACTTCGCGCAGCGCCGCGCGCTGGATATCGACGGCCTTGGCGAAAAGATCATCGATCAACTGGTCGAGCTGAATCTGGTGCGCACGCCTGCCGACCTCTTCAATCTGGGCTTTGCGACGCTCGCCGAACTCGACCGTTTCGCCGATAAGTCCGCGCAGAACCTGATCGACTCGCTGGAGAAGGCCAAGCACACAACACTGGCGCGCTTCATCTATGCGCTCGGTATCCGGCACGTCGGCGAATCGACCGCGAAGGATCTGGCAAAGCACTTCGGTTCGCTCAATCCCATCATGAGCGCGACGGTCGAAGAACTGCTCGAAGTGAACGACGTCGGCCCCATCGTCGCGGAGGCGATCCATCAGTTCTTTGCCGAGGAGCACAACCGCACTGTGATCGAGCAGTTACGTGCGCCCGGCAAGGTCACATGGCCCGAAGGTCCGCCCGCGCCGAAAGCGCCGCAGGGCGTGCTGGCGGGCAAGACGGTCGTGCTGACAGGCACGCTGCCCAACATGGGCCGCGACGAAGCGAAAGAGTTGCTGGAAGCGGCCGGCGCGAAGGTGGCCGGTTCGGTATCGAAGAAAACCGATTACGTGGTGGCCGGTGCGGAAGCGGGCAGCAAGCTCGCGAAAGCCGAGGAACTTGGCATCCCCGTGCTCGACGAAGATGGTATGCGTAAGCTCCTGGAGGGGCACACAACATGATCCACGAAATCCTCAAGATGGGTGACCCGCGCCTGTTGCGCATCGCCAAGCCGGTCGATCATTTCGACACACCCGAACTGCACGAACTCGTTCGCGACATGTTCGAGACGATGCACGACGCTAACGGCGCGGGGCTGGCAGCACCGCAAATCGGCGTCGACCTTCAGGTGGTGATCTTCGGCTTCGGCCATAACGAACGTTATCCCGACGCGCCTTCCGTGCCGGAAACGGTGCTGATCAATCCGACCGTCACGCCCGTTTCGCTGGATACGGAGGAGGGCTGGGAGGGATGTCTGTCGGTACCGGGCTTGCGCGGCGCGGTGAGTCGCCTGTCGATGATCCGCTATCACGGCTTCGATCAGTTCGGCAAACCAATCGATCGCGTCGCCGAGGGTTTCCATGCGCGTGTCGTTCAGCACGAGTGCGATCATCTGATCGGCAAGCTCTATCCGATGCGAATCACGGATTTCTCGAAGTTTGGCTTTACCGAGGTGCTGTTTCCCGACCTCGATCCGAAAGCGGACGACTGAGTTTCAGAGCCGATAAAGAAAAAGCCCGCAGTTCATTGCTGCGGGCTTTTTCGTTTGAGTAGTCGCCCCTGAACAATTCATTTTCGGCTTCTTCTGGCGCCAAGGTTGAACGATGTCGCCATTGTCAGGCGGCATCGTAACGCCTGCGGTTACCTTGTCCGTTTAACTGCCTAACTCGCCGGCGCAGAGGCTGCATAGAGCATCGCGAGAATGAGCGCACAAATAAACCTCAGCTTCCTGAGGATCAGGCGCAGATTGTGACCTGCACCGCACAGGACAGCGTGCAGCGCATCACCCAGAGCACCCTTCAACCAGTTACGCCCGAGCTTGCCGTCGCTCTTCATGTGTCCAATAGCTGGCTCAATGGCGCTGCGCCGCCGGATCATCACACGCAACGCTCGCGTCACACCGCGGCGCAATCCTGGATGCCAGATCTTGACGCCTTCGATGTCAACGCCCCGATAGCCCCGATCAACGAAGACTGTCTCAGGCTTTACCTCACTCAGAATGTGCGCCTGTTCAAGCGCTTCTTCCAGCGTATGCCCATCGTACGGATTGCCCGGCATCGAACGCATGCCCACCACCAGCCCTTCACGGTGTGTCGTGACGATCGACACTTTCACACCAAATTCGTACGGCTTGCGCGCTTTGCCTTTGGACAGGCACTCCACCTCGGGCGCATGCAAGGCGTACAGCTTGTTTTTGTCTTTCGGCTTCTGCGTCAGGATGCGCTTCGTACGGTTGATCAGTTCACCCAGCGTCGCGCGTGCAGCCTCGTCAACCTGATCCAGCTGCCGCTGGACATCGCGCATCACACGGCCCACGCGCGAGCGCAACGTGCGCAGGGATTTCTTCATGCGCCGGAACTGCTTCGCGTGCGCATACCTGCCAATCTGGGCAGCCAGGCGTGGCGCCTCGCGATTGTAGTTTTGCCGTAGCTTCAACCCGTGACGCGCGGCTGCTTTAACCAGATGCTCCCGGCAACGCTCAAGCAGACGCGAGTCAGTCGGATGTGCGATGGCCTTTTCTGCCACCGTCGTATCGACAATCACCCGCTTCGCACTGCTGGCCTTGATCACATCCGCGCGCCGTGCCGCCTCGATCGTCTCGGCCAGCAACTCCTCTACGCCGGCCTCACCCAGCCTCGCGCGCCAGCGCGTGAGGCTCGACGGATCAACCGGTGGCTTCGTCTGCAGGTACGTTTCGCCCGTAAAAACCTGCCAGTATGGATTTTCAACCCATTGCCACACGACTTCCTCATCCGACAGGCCGAAGGCATGCTGCAGGTACAGCAGGCCCGCGATCAACCGCGTACTTGTGGCAGGACGCCCGCGATGCGAGCGAAAGCTCTCACTCATCGCCCGATCCAGCTGGTCCCACCGGATCAGATCAGCCAGCCTCACCAAGGAATGCTTCAGGTTGATCTGCTCGCGCAGTGGTTGCCGGAAGAAATCGCCTTCGCTTACCGGTGTCTTCGGACCCATCCAGACCTCGACAGAATTTGCAGGATTTCGCCTTTAATGTGCCAGGTTCCTGCAATTGCATCAACCTCTTTCTGCCTCAAACCCTTGCTGCGAAAGGCGTCGCGATTTGTTCAGAGTCGACTGAGTAGAGGCAGCGCCGCTGCGCTTAGAACGCCTCGTCCGGGCCGAGATAGCGCCACTGTCCGGGTGGCAACGCGCCGAGCATTACGTGACCCATCCGGACGCGCTTGAGGCCCACCACGTGCAGGCCGACCAGTTCGCACATGCGGCGAATCTGGCGTTTCTTGCCTTCACGCAGCACGAAGCGCAATTGCTCGCCGTTTTGCCAGCTGACCATGGCGGGCTTGAGCGGTACGCCGTCGAGTTCGAGACCGTGGCGCAGTTTCGCCAGACTTTCGGCCGGGAATTCGTGCTCGACATCCGTCTCGACGTCGCCATAGCTGACGCGCACCAGATATTCCTTGTCGATCTCCGAATGCCCGCCGATCAGCTGCTTCGCGATGCGTCCGTCCTGCGTCAGCACGAGCAGGCCCGTGGAGTCGATGTCGAGGCGACCCGCGGGCGCCAGCTGTCGCAGATGGACAGCCGAGAAGCGGATATCGGTGCGGTCGCCCTCCCAGCGGTTCTCGGGTTTGACGAGCGTCACGGCCGGCTCGTAGCCGTCTTCCGCCTGTCCCGACACATAGCCGACCGGCTTGTGCACGAGTATCGTCACCTGTTTCTGCTGCGCGGCCTGCGCGGCGGGATCGATCTGGATATCGGCGTCCGGACGGACCTTCGTGCCGAGCGTATCCACGACGACACCGTCGACGGTCACCCAGCCTTTCTCGATCCACTCGTCCGCTTCGCGGCGCGAGCACAAACCCAGTTCGGACATCAGTTTCGACAGGCGCAGATTGCCGGGAGCGTCGTTGAATTCGCCCTCGTCGCGCTGACGCGGCGCGGCCGCCGGTCGAGCCTTGCGCGCTGTCTTTTCGGCGGGACGGTCGAAGCGCGCCGGGCGGTCGAAACTGTCTTCGACCGGGCGCGCGTCGCGTCTGGCTTTCGTCGCACGCGGGGTGGTCTTGGGCGGGGCGTCGCTGGCGCGCTCCGCGTAGGCAGCCTTGACGGGTTTTGCGTAAGTACGTTCGCCGCGAGCTTCCGTGTCACCGCTGCGTGCACGACGTGGTGCGCCTTCGCCGCGCGGGCGGCCTTCGGGCGTCGCGCCGCGATCTTCGTAGGACGGTCTGGCGGGACGCGCATAAGCGCGTTCGCCGCGCACGTCCGGTCGGTCGCCGCGCGGGGCGCGCGGTGCACGGCCTTCCGTGGCGTCGTCGCGGTAACGTCGCTCCGTGCGTTCGTGCGACGGTGCGCCTTCAGCGCCGCGTGCCGTACGCGGGCCACGGCGGCCGTCGTCGTTCTCGCGGGGTGCGCGCCGTGCGCCACGAGCATCGTCGTCACGCGAGAAGCGCGGCGCGCGTTCGCCCGAACCTGCCGGACGGTCGCCCCGCGGAGGGCGATCGGACGAAGTGCGCCGATCGGCTCGCGCCTCGGCATCGCGGCGGAACCCCGTACCGGCGGAGGCGCCTTCCTTGCGTGCCGGGCGATCACCTGCCGGACGACGTTCGTACGAACCGGGAGCGCCACGTTCGCGTGACCCTGCACCGGCGGCGCGCGGCGGACGGTCGCCTGCCGGACGACGCTCGAACGAACCGGAATCGCTGCGCTCGCGCGAACCCGCACCCGCTGGACGCGCTGGACGATCTTCAGAGCGCGCGGAAGCGCCGTTGCGTGCACCCGACGACGGGCCGCGCCGTTCTGCCGGCGCACCGGCCGCATTGCTCCTCGGGGCCGGACGCCTTGGCGCGTCACTCGAAGTGGTCGAGCCGCGGCGCGCAGCGGGTGCGCCCGCCGATGCACCGGCGCTGCCGCGCGGTGCCTTCGGCGCAGCGGGTTTGTCGGCCGGGGCTGCCGATCGGGTCGGCTTGCGGGCAGTGCTGCTGCCCGAACGCACAGGGGCGCGTTCGGACGAAGCCGGCCGCGGATGCTTGGCTGTCAGTTTGACTCGCATGAAATCTCACACTGCGATCGCGCGCAGCAGCTCCGTTTCGACCTGGATTTGTCGTCGGTTGTCCGAGAGGCCGTGTCCGTCCAGTAGGAACACGTCCTCGACGCGTTCGCCGAGTGTATTGATCCGCGCCGCATGGACGCCGACCCGGTGCTCGGCCAGCACGCGCGCGATCGAATAAAGAAGGCCTGGCCGGTCGTTGGCCGACACGGACAGGATGTAATACTGGCCGCGTTCGTCGGCCCGCAGGTCGACGCGCGGCGTCACGGGGAACGTGCGCGACAGGCGCGACAAACGGCCCTTCGACGGTTCCGGCAGTAGCGTGCCTTCCGCTCTCAGGCGCTCTGCCAGTTCCTGTTCGACGAGGTTGGCGATGTCGCGGTAATGGACGTCACGCTCCGTGTGCGCGACAAGGAAGTTGTCGAGCGCGTAGCCGTGTCGGGTGGTGCTGACGCGTGCATCGAGCACGGACAGCGAATTGCGGTCGAAATACGCGCAGATGCCTGCGAACAGATCGGGGCGGTCCTTCACGTAGACGAGCACTTGCAACGCTTCGCCGATGGGCGACGGCCGCGCGCGCACGATCGGCGTCTCTGTCTCGACATGGCGATGCAGCACGCGCGTCTGCCACGCGATATCGGCGGCATCGTGGCGCAGGAAATAGCCGACGTCGAGCTTGTCCCACAGCGCGCGGTGCGCGTTCTCGGGCACCGTTTCGAGCCGCAAGAGCGCGAGCGCTTCTTCCTGACGCTGCTTGAGTTCCGAGTGCGCATCGGGACGCGCGCCGCCGAGCACGGCGAGCGTCGCGCGGTACAGGTCTTCGAGCAGTTTGCCTTTCCACGTATTCCAGACCTTCGGGCTGGTGCCGCGAATGTCGGCGACCGTCAGCAGATACAGCGCGGTCAGGCGCCGCTCGGTACCGACCAGATCGGCGAAACGCTTGATCACTTCCGGGTCGCTCGTGTCCTGCTTCTGCGCGACCTGACTCATGGTCAGGTGATGCTGGACTAGCCAGACGACCAGCGCCGTGTCGTCGGCGGACATGTCGTGATCGCGGCAGAAACGGCGCGCGTCGGCCATGCCGAGCGTCGAGTGATCGCCGCCGCGGCCTTTCGCGATGTCGTGGAACAGGGCGGCCACGTACAGCACGTACGGCCGCTCGAAATTCGCGATCAGCTGGCTGCAGAACGGATATTCATGCGCGTGCTCCGCGACCGCGAAGCGGCGCATGTTCCGAAGCACCATCAGAATGTGCTGATCGACCGTATAGACGTGATACAGATCATGCTGCATCTGTCCGACGATGCGGCGGAAGTTCAGCAGATAGCGTCCGAGCACGCTGGTCTGATTCATCAGACGCATCGCGTGCGTGATGCCGGCCGGCTGCTTGAGAATTTCCAGGAATAAATGCCGGTTTTCCGGATCGCGGCGCCAGCGGTGATCCATCTTGTCGCGCGCGTTGTACAGCGCGCGCAGCGTGCGCGCCGACAGCCCCTTGATGCCGGGTGTCTTTTCGTAGAGCAGAAAGGCTTCGAGAATTGCGTTCGGCTCGCGCTCGAACACGTCGTCGCTGGCGATTTCCAGCATGCCCTGCTTTTCGACGAAACGATCGGACAGAACGCGCGTAATGCCGCTTGTGCTAGGAAACAGTTGCGCTTCGATGTTCTGGATCAGGATCGTCGACAGCTGCGTGACGGCTTTCGCCGCCCAATAATAGCGGCGCATCAGCTGTTCGCTCGCGCGGCGTGCGGCTGTCGCCTTGAAACCGAAGCTCTCGGCGAGCGGCGTCTGCAGGTCGAACACCAGAATGTCCTGGCGACGCCCCGCCAGCACGTGCAGACGGGCCCGCAGCGTTTTCAGAAAGCCTTCGTTGCGACGTAGTTCGCGCGCTTCGCGGTCGGTGATCAGGCCGCGTGCATCCAGTTCGCGCCAACTGCTGCCGAAGCTGGCCGCCTGTGTGATCCACAGAATCAGCTGAAGGTCGCGCAATCCGCCCGGGCTTTCCTTGATATTCGGTTCGAGCGAATAGGGCGTGTCCTGGAATTTCGCATGGCGCTGACGCATTTCCAGCACTTTTGCCTGGAAGAATGCGCGCGGATCGAGCGCGTCCCGGTAGCGCAGCGAAAAGCTCTCAAACAGCGTCGTGCTGCCGACGATGCGCCGCGCTTCGAGCAGTGAGGTCTGCACAGTGACGTCGTTGGCCGCTTCCTCGATGCATTGCGACACCGTGCGCACGCTGCTGCCGAGTTCCAGTCCGAGATCCCACGCAAGGCCAATGAAGCGCTCAATGCGTGCGTCGAGATGCGGCATCGGCTCGTCGGGCAGCAGCACGAGAATGTCGATGTCGGAGTGGGGCGCCAGTTCGCCGCGCCCGTACCCGCCGACGGCCAGCAGCGCCAGCGAGGCGGGCAGATCGCAGGCTGTCCAGGCGCCGCGCAGCGCGTCGTCGGTGATGCGCGCGAGCGCGTGCATCAGCGTATCGACGTTGGACGCGGTCTTGAAGCGGTCGAGCAGCGGGGTCTTGGCCACCTTGTAATCCGCCTTGAGAGACGTGGCATCGGAATGGGCGACAGCGTGAACGCTACTCATAGGCGGCGGGTGGCGGCAAAGATGATCAGGCCGTGGCGGCGGCGACGATTTGCGGACGCGCGGGCGTGCCTTCCGACACGGTCAGCACTTCGTAGCCCGTCGGCGTGACGAGGATCGTGTGCTCCCATTGCGCGGACAGGCTGCGGTCCTTGGTCTTGACGGTCCACTGGTCGGGCATCGTGCGGATATCGCGGCGGCCGGCGTTGATCATCGGCTCGATCGTGAAGATCATGCCCGCCTGCAGTTCGATACCCGTGCCGGGGCGGCCGTAATGCAGGATCTGCGGCTCGTCGTGAAACACCTGGCCGATGCCGTGCCCGCAATATTCGCGCACCACGCTGTAGCCAAGCCCTTCCGCGTGCTTCTGGATCGCATGGCCGATATCGCCGAGATGCGCGCCCGGGCGCACCTGCTCGATACCGAGCCACATGCATTCGTACGTGGTCTGGGCGAGGCGCTTCGCCATGATCGAACCCTCACCGACGATGAACATGCGGCTCGTGTCGCCGTAATAGCCGTTCTTGATCACGGTGACGTCGATATTGAGCGCGTCGCCGTTCTTCAGCGCCTTGTCGCCGGGGATGCCGTGGCAGATCACGTCGTTTACCGACGTGCACACGGCCTTCGGAAACGGCGGATAGCCGGGCGGCTGGTAATTCAGCGGCGCGGGAATCGTGCCTTGCACGTTCGTCATGTATTCGTGGCACAGACGGTCGAGTTCGCCCGTCGTGACACCGGGTTTGACGAACGGGGTGATGTAGTCGAGCACCTCGCTCGCGAGCCGTCCGGCGATGCGCATCTGCGCGATATCGTCTTCGTTTTTGAGCGTAATAGCCATGAGTCGGGCCTGAAATGCGGTTTATCGTGGAATTATCGCACCTTATTCGCGCGATCGCTGGTTTTTGCGGGGCGATCAGGCGTGCCGGCGAGCTTCCGGAGCCGCTTCGGCGGCCGGTCGGTGCCCACCGAACCGCCACGAGGCGCAACCGGCAGCATAAGCCTGGGCAACCGGGCAGGTTGAGTCCTGCAATGCTCGCGTGCTATACTCTTTGGCTAAGTCAATCGTCAGTTTGAATATTTTGTCCACTCTGGCGGCGGACTTCCTCGCGAGCGGGGTGTGTATTCACTGAATTCGCACTGAAAATTCGCGAGATTCGCAAGCCGGCGCACCCAGGGTGTTCGCGGCGTCAGGTCTTCCCGAGAGCGGCGAAGGCGGCGCGGCGGATACGGCAGCCGGCTTAAGACCCAACCCTAGCGGAGATTTTCATGGCAGTTACCATGCGTCAGATGCTGGAAGCCGGTGTCCACTTCGGTCACCAGACGCGCTTCTGGAACCCCAAGATGGCCCCCTTCATTTTCGGCCATCGCAACAAGATTCACATCATCAACCTCGAAAAGACGCTGCCGATGTACAACGACGCGCTGAAGTACGTGCGTCAACTGGCAGCGAACCGCGGCACGATCCTGTTCGTCGGCACGAAGCGTCAATCGCGCGACACGATCGCGGAATCGGCGCAGCGCGCAGGTATGCCGTTCGTCAACGCACGCTGGCTGGGCGGCATGCTGACCAACTTCAAGACGCTGAAGGTTTCGATCAAGCGCCTGAAGGACATGGAAGCAGCTGTCGAGGCAGGCGAGCTCGAGAAGATGAGCAAGAAGGAAGCGCTGCTGTTCGAACGCGAAATCGCCAAGCTGCAAAAGTCGATCGGCGGCGTGAAGGACATGGGCGGCATTCCTGACGCAATCTTCGTCGTGGACGTCGGTTATCACAAGATTGCCGTGACGGAAGCGAACAAGCTGGGCATCCCCGTCATCGCCGTGGTCGACACGAACCACTCGCCGGAAGGCATCGATTACGTGATCCCGGGTAACGACGACGCCAGCAAGGCAGTCGCGCTGTACACGCAAGGCGTGGCCGACGCGATCGTCGAAGGCCGTGCGAACGCGGTCAACGAAGTCGTGCAGGCTGTCCGCGGCGGCGACGGCGACGAGTTCGTCGAGGTCAACGGGGAAGCGTAAAGCACCCTGTGTCCGGCAAAAAAGGGGGCTCTCTATAGGCCCCTTTTTTTAAGTCGCGACGATCTGAATGAGCGTGCCGCAATGGGCACGCGGCAGCGCCCGAAGAAATAAATGTGCGCTGCGCGGAAACGAAATGCTGTCGCCGGCATCGAATGCGGGCGGCGTGTGACAGACAGACTCAAGGAGCGAATGATGGCGGCAATTACCGCAAGCATGGTGGCAGAACTGCGCGCGAAGACCGATGCGCCGATGATGGAATGCAAGAAGGCGCTGACGGAAGCCGACGGCGACATGGCGCGCGCGGAAGAACTGCTGCGCGTGAAGCTCGGCAACAAGGCAAGCAAGGCAGCGTCGCGCGTCACGGCTGAAGGCGTGATCGCTTCGTTTATCGAAGGCGGCGCTGGCGCGATCGTCGAACTGAACTGCGAAACCGACTTCGTTTCGAAGAACGACGACTTCATCGGCTTCACGAAGAAGGTCGCGGAACTGGTCGTCAAGCAGAACCCGGCTGACGTCGCTGCGCTGTCGGCGCTGGCGCTCGACGGCTCGACGGTCGACGCAGTGCGCTCGGCGCTGGTCGGCAAGATCGGTGAAAACCTGTCGATCCGCCGCTTCGCACGCTTCGAAACGTCGAACAAGCTGGCAGCGTACCTGCACGGCACGCGCATCGGCGTGCTGGTCGAGTACACGGGCGCGGACGAGCAGGTCGGCAAGGACGTCGCGATGCACATTGCGGCCATGAAGCCGGTTTCGCTGTCGTCGGACGAAGTTCCCGTCGACCTGATCGCGAAGGAACGCAGCATCGCCGAACAGAAGGCTGCCGAATCGGGCAAGCCGGCTGAGATCGTCGCGAAGATGGTCGACGGTTCGGTGCAGAAGTACCTGAAGGAAGTGTCGCTGCTGAACCAGCCGTTCGTGAAGAACGACAAGCAGACGATCGAGCAGATGCTGAAGGCAGCGGGCGCAAGCGTGCAGAAGTTCGCGCTGTTCGTGGTCGGCGAAGGCATCGAGAAGCGCCAGGACGATTTCGCGGCTGAAGTCGCTGCGCAAGTTGCTGCTGCAAAGCAACAATAAGCATCGTTTAAGTTTCACGCAGTACCGTTTGACCCGCGGCGGGGCTGGACTTCGCCGCGGCCGGCAGCGCCCTTGGGCTGCGCCGCGCGAAAAGTGCGCCGCAGTCGCCCGGTTGGCAGGCTTCGACCGATCGTCGAGGCGCGTCAATTTGGCGGCGCTTGCCCGAACCCGTATTTCACCCCTACAGTTAGTTCCTTGTTGTTTGGCGGCTTTTTGCCCTGCTCAGCGCGATCCGGATATCTCTATGCCCACTGCCTATAAACGCGTCCTCCTCAAACTCTCTGGCGAAGCCCTGATGGGCGATGATGCATTCGGCATCAATCGTGCGACGATCGAAAGAATGGTGGCGGACGTGGCCGAGGTAGTGCGGCTCGGTACGCAGCTGGCCGTGGTGATCGGCGGCGGCAATATCTTTCGCGGCGTGGCGGGCGGCGCAGCGGGCATGGACCGTGCAACGGCTGACTACATGGGCATGCTGGCCACGATGATGAACGCGCTGGCGCTGCAGGATGCAATGCGTCACGCCGGCATCGAGGCACGCGTGCAGTCGGCGCTGCGCATGGATCAGGTGGTCGAGCCTTACATCCGCCCGCGCGCAATCCGCCAGCTGGAAGAGGGCAAGGTCGTGATTTTCGCGGCCGGCACGGGCAATCCGTTCTTCACGACCGACACGGCGGCTGCGCTGCGCGGCTCGGAAGTCGGCGCCGAAGTGGTGCTGAAGGCGACCAAGGTCGACGGCGTCTACTCGGCGGATCCCAAGAAGGATCCGTCGGCGACGCGCTACACGACGATCAGTTTCGACGAGGCAATTGGCCGCAACCTGCAGGTGATGGACGCGACGGCGTTCGCGTTGTGCCGCGACCAGAAGCTGCCGATCCGCGTGTTTTCGATCGTGAAGCCGGGCGCGCTCAAACGCATCGTGCAGGGCGAAGACGAAGGCACGCTCGTCCACGTGTAAACTCTCTTTCATTCTGTGGGCTTGAACGCGGGCTCAGGCTGCGCCTCTCGCGCTGGCGGGCCCGCATCGTTTTGAAGGTTCGGAGGTTTAATCATGTCTGTGGCTGACATCAAGAAAGGCGCTGAGCAGAAGATGCAGCGCTCGATCGACGCGTTCAAGAACGATCTGTCGAAGATCCGCACGGGCCGTGCTCACACGGGTCTGCTCGATCATATCCAGGTCGACTACTACGGTTCGCCCGTACCCATTTCGCAGGTCGCGAACCTGACGCTCGTCGACGCCCGCACGATTGGCGTGCAGGCGTGGGAAAAGAAGATGGTTCCCGTCATCGAAAAGGCGATCCGCGAATCGGATCTGGGCCTGAACCCGGCGTCGCATGGCGATGTGATCCGCGTGCCGATGCCCCCGCTGACGGAAGAGCGCCGCAAGGAACTCACGAAGATCGTCAAGAGCGAAGGCGAAACGGCGAAGGTGGCGGTGCGCAATCTGCGCCGCGACGCGAACGAGCAGCTGAAGAAGCTCGTGAAGGACAAGGAAATCTCGGAAGACGACGAGCGCCGCGCCGGCGACGACGTCCAGAAGCTGACGGACAAGTTCGTGGCCGAGATCGACAAGCTCGTGCAAACCAAGGAAGGCGAGATCATGACGGTTTGATGCTCTGGTGCAAACCGGACATGCAAACTTTCACTGATCATCGTTCCTTTCTTTAGCTTTACCCGACGGCCATGACCTATACAAGCTCAACCGTTCGCGTACCTGACGTGGCAGCTGTACCGCGTCACATCGCGATCATCATGGACGGCAATGGCCGTTGGGCGACTCAGCGCCGTCTCCCGCGCGTCGCGGGTCACACCCGCGGCGTCGACGCCGTGCGTGCAGCTGTCGAAGCCTGCGCGCGCCAGGGCGTCGAATATCTGACGCTGTTCGCCTTCAGTTCTGAAAACTGGCGCCGCCCGACCGACGAAGTGTCGTTCCTGATGCGCCTGTTCGTCACCGCGCTCGAGCGCGAAATCGGCAAGCTGCACGCAAACGGCATTCGTTTGCGGGTGGTCGGCGATCTCGCGATGTTCGACAAGAAGATCCGCGATCTGATCACGCGGGCCGAAACCAAGACGGCGAAGAACACGCGCCTCACGCTCACCATTGCCGCGAACTACGGCGGCCGCTGGGACATCATGCAGGCCACGCGCAAGCTGGTCGAGCAGTCGGTGGCGGCGGGCCAGTCCGTCGACATCAACGAGGAAGCGTTCGCCGAACACCTCGCGATGGCGTACGCACCCGAGCCGGACCTGTTCATCCGCACGGGCGGCGAGCAGCGGATCAGCAACTTCCTGTTGTGGCAGCTCGCGTACACCGAGTTCTATTTCACCGACGCCTATTGGCCCGATTTCGACGCCGCAGCGCTCGACCGGGCGATCGCCTCGTACACCGGGCGTGAGCGCCGCTTCGGCCGCACCAGCGCGCAACTCGAACCGCAATCGCAAAACGTCGATTCGCTTCCATGCTAAAAACCCGTGTCATCACGGCGATCGTCCTGCTGGCCATTCTTCTGCCCGTCACGCTGTGGGCGCCGATTGGCGGCTTCGGCGCGCTGATCGCGTTCGTCGTCGTGTTCGCCGCGTGGGAATGGGCGCGGCTGCTGAAGCTGCCGGGCGCCGGGCCCGTGATCTACGCGATCGTCGCCGCGCTCGCGCTCGTCGCCAGCACGAAACTCGGCACGGGCGTCACGGCGCCGCGGCCGCTTTTCCAGGCGTCGTCAATCTTCTGGATATTTGCCGGCCCATTCGTGCTGCTGCGCAAGCCGACGCTTGCGCAGGGCGCATGGCGGCCGTTCCTGCTGCTGGCGGGCGTCGTCGTGTTCGCGGCCTGCTGGCATGCCCTCGTCGCCGCGCGGATGGCGGGCGTGCCATTCGTGCTTTCCCTGCTGCTGGTGGTCTGGCTGGCCGATATCGGCGCATACTTTGCCGGTAAGGCGTTCGGCAAGCACAAGCTCGCGCCGTCGATCAGCCCCGGCAAGACGTGGGAAGGCGCGCTCGGCGGCTGGCTGGCCGTGATGATCGTCGCGGCCGTCGCCGTAGCCACCCACGCCTTCGCGCCGACCCTGTTTTCCGCGCTGCTCGACCATCTGGGCACCGCTCGTGCGTTTGCCACGCTGACCTTGCTGGTCGTGTTCAGCGTGGTGGGCGATCTGTTCGAATCGATGCTCAAGCGCCAGGCCGGCGTGAAGGATTCGAGCAATCTGCTGCCAGGTCATGGCGGCGTGCTCGACCGCATCGACGCTTTGTTGCCGGTGCTGCCGCTCGCGATGCTCGTATTGTCGTAGCCCATTGGCTAGAGAAAGAGATATGCAAAAACGACTCACTTTGCTCGGTTCCACGGGCTCGATCGGAGACAGCACGCTCGACGTCGTCGCGCGTCATCCTGAACGTTTCTCGGTGTACGCACTGACGGCACACCGCAACGGCGACAAGCTCGTCGAGCAATGTCTGCGCTTCCAGCCCGAAGTGGCCGTGGTCGGCGATGCCGATACGGCGGCGGACGTGGCTGCGAAACTGCGCGCCGCGGGCTGCAAGACGGAAGTCACATACGGTCCGCAGGCGTTGGTCGACGTGTCGAAGAGCGACGGCTGCGATACCGTGATCGCCGCGATCGTCGGCGCGGCCGGTCTCGAGCCGAGCCTCGCGGCCGCGCGCGCGGGCAAGCGCATCCTGCTCGCGAACAAGGAAGCGCTCGTGATGTCGGGCTCGATCTTCATGGACGCGGTGCGCGACAACGGCGCGATCCTGCTGCCCGTCGACAGCGAGCACAACGCGATTTTCCAGTGTCTGCCGCGCGAATCGGCGCTGCATGGCGGCGTGTCGAAGATCATTCTCACGGCGTCGGGCGGCCCGTTCCGCACGCGCGAACCGTCCACGCTTAGCGACGTGACGCCGGAAGAAGCGTGCAAGCACCCGAACTGGGTGATGGGCCGCAAGATCTCCGTCGATTCCGCGACGATGATGAACAAAGGCCTCGAAGTGATCGAGGCGCACTGGCTCTTCGACCTGCCGGGCGAGCGCATCGAAGTGCTGATCCATCCGCAGAGCGTGATCCACTCGCTCGTGTCGTACGCGGACGGTTCGGTGCTCGCGCAACTGGGCAACCCGGATATGCGCACGCCCATCGCGCACGCGCTCGCGTTCCCGGATCGTGTGGACTCGGGCGTCGCGCAACTCGACCTCGTGCAGATCGCGCAGCTGTCGTTCGAAAAGCCCGATTACACGCGCTTCCCGTGCCTCGCGCTCGCCATGAAGGCGCTATCCGAAGGCGGCGTCGCGAGCGCGGCGCTGAACGCCGCCAACGAGATCGCCGTCGAAGCATTCCTGTCGCGCCGCATTGGTTTCATGGCTATCGCGCAAGTGGTCGATGCCGTGCTGAATGCGCTGCCCAACCGCGAGGCGACGAGCCTCGCCGACGTGGTCGATGCCGACGCCGCCGCGCGCCGCGCCGCCCACGCTTTCATCGACGGTCTGCCGGCGGGCGCTCGCCTAACGGAACGCGCCGTCCAGTGAGGCGTTTATGAACCTGCTGATCGAACTGGTCGCCTTCGCAGTCGCGATTGGCGTACTGGTGGTCGTCCATGAGTATGGCCACTACAGCATCGCCCGCCTCTGCGGCGTCAAGGTGCTGCGTTTTTCGATCGGTTTCGGCAAGCCGCTCGCGCGCTGGGTCAGCAGGAAGACGGGCACGGAGTGGACCATCGCGGCATTGCCGCTTGGCGGTTACGTCAAGATGCTCGACGAGCGCGAAGAGGGCGCGCCCATTGCGCCCGCCGACTTGCCGTTCGCGTTCAACCGTCAATCGGTCGCCAAACGCATTGCGATCGTAGCAGCAGGTCCTGTCGCCAACTTCATCCTTGCCATCGTGCTGTTCGCAGCTGTGTTCGCGACGGGCGTCACGGAGCCAGCGGCGATCGTCGCTGCGCCCGCTGCCGAAACAGCTGCGGCGCGCGCGGGCTTCGATGGCGGCGAAACCGTGGTGGCCGTGCGCGATGCCAATGCGGGCGAGTCCGAAGCGGTGCGCTCGTGGTCCGATCTGCGCTGGAAGCTGCTGGGCGCCGCGTTCGATCACAAGCGCGTCGTGCTGAGCGCGAAGGACGCGCACGGCACGTTCGATTTCCCGCTCGACCTGCAAAGCCTGACCGAAAAGGAAGTCGATGACGAATTCATGTCGCGTCTTGGCTTCGAGCCGGGCGGCGGCACGCTTTCCGTAGCGGGTGTGCAGGCAGGCAGCGCGGCACTCCAGGCGGGCCTCAAGGCAGGCGACCGCATCCGCGCCGTCGACGGTCATCCCGCTGACAACGCAACGACCTTCATCAACTACATCAAGTCGCATGCGGGCAAGCCGATCGTGCTGCAGATCGAGCGCGGCGCGAAGAATCAGCAGGCGGGTGCATTACAGAATCTAACCATCGTGCCGGGTGCGCAGCGCGATGAAGCGACGGGCCAGCCGATCGGCAGGATAGGCGCGGAACTCGCGACCCAGGTGCCTTCCATCGACGTGCGTTATGGTCCCGTCGAAAGCCTGCGGCTCGGCGTGCATCGCACGTGGGATCTGGCTGTGTACTCGGTGCGGATGTTCGGCCGGATGATTGTCGGCGAAGCATCGCTGAAGAACCTGTCGGGCCCCGTGACCATCGCGGACTACGCGGGCAAGAGCGCGAGACTCGGTCCGTCAGCATTCCTTTCGTTCCTCGCGCTTGTCAGCATAAGCCTCGGCGTGCTCAACCTTTTACCAATACCGGTATTGGACGGGGGGCATCTGTTATATTATCTGGTTGAAGCTGTTACCGGCAAAGCCGTATCGGATCGCTGGCAGCTCGTTCTTCAAAGAGCGGGACTGGCATGTATCGTCGCCTTGTCGGCGATCGCGCTGTTCAACGATCTTGCTCGTTTAATCCATTTTTAAAGTGTCTGGCGGCGTACGATGGCGCCCGCCTGACCTGATGCAGCTATACACACTGGGGAAGCACGTTGTTTAAACCTCATCGCTTTGTTCCAAAGACGGTTGTAGCCGCGGCAATCGCCGCGCATGGGCTGGTAGCTCACGCGACGACACCCTTTGTGGTGAAAGACATTCGGATCGAAGGGCTGCAACGGGTCGAGCCCGGCACGGTGTTCTCCTACCTTCCGATCAAGCAAGGCGATACGTTTTCCGACGAGAAGGCTTCCGAAGCCATCCGCGCGCTGTACGCAACGGGCTTCTTCAACGACGTGAAGATCGCCACGGAAGGCGACGTCGTGGTGGTGCAGGTGCTCGAGCGTCCCGCCATCGGCACGATCGATTTCTCCGGCCTGCATGAATTCGAGAAAGACAACCTGATCAAGGCGCTGCGCGCCGTCGGTCTGTCGCAGGGCCGCTATTACGACAAGGCGCTCGTCGACAAGGCCGAACAGGAACTGAAGCGCCAGTATCTGACGCGCGGTTTCTACGCAGCTGAAGTCACGACTACGATCACGCCGATCGATCGCAACCGTGTTGCGGTCCTGTTCGCCGTGATCGAAGGTCCGAGCGCGAAGATCCGCCAGATCAACTTCATTGGCAACAAGGCGTTCAGCACGGGCACGCTGCGCGACGAAATGCAGCTGTCCACGCCGAACTGGTTCTCGTGGTACACGAAGAACGACCTGTATTCGAAAGAGAAGCTCACGGGCGACCTCGAGAACGTCCGCTCGTACTACCTGAACCGCGGCTATCTCGAGTTCAACATCGAGTCGACCCAGGTGTCGATCACGCCGGACAAGAAGGACATGTATCTGACGGTGACGCTGCATGAAGGCGAGCCGTACACGATCAACAGCATCAAGCTCGCGGGCAATCTGCTCGACCGCGAAGCCGAGCTGAACAAGCTGATCAAGATCAAACCGGGCGACCGCTTCTCTGCGGAAAAACTGCAGGCCACGACCAAGGCCATCGTCGACAAGCTCGGCGAATACGGCTACGCGTTCGCGACAGTGAACGCGCTGCCGCAGATCGACCAGGAACATCACAAGGTCGACCTCACATTGCAGGTCGATCCGAGCCGCCGTGTGTACGTGCGCCGCATCAACGTGGTCGGCAACACGCGGACGCGTGACGAAGTCGTGCGCCGTGAAATGCGCCAGCTCGAAAGCTCGTGGTTCGATTCGAACCGCCTCGCACTGTCGAAAGACCGTATCAACCGTCTTGGTTACTTCACGGACGTCGACGTGACGACGGTGCCCGTGGAAGGCACGCCGGACCAGGTGGACGTCGACGTCAAGGTCGCCGAAAAGCCGACGGGCGCGATCACACTGGGTGCAGGCTTCTCGTCGACGGACAAGGTGGTGCTGTCGGCGGGCGTGTCGCAGGACAACGTGTTCGGCTCGGGCACGAGCCTGTCGGTGAACGTGAATACCGCGAAGACGTACCGCACGCTGACGGTCACGCAGGTCGATCCGTACTTCACGGTCGACGGCATCAAGCGCATTACCGACGTCTACTACCGCACGTACGAGCCGCTGTACTACTCGACGGATTCGAGCTTCCGTATCGTCACGATGGGTGGCGACCTGAAGTTCGGCATTCCGTTCTCGGAAGTCGACACGGTGTACTTCGGCGCGGGCTTCGAGCAGAACACGCTCGACGTCGACGCGAACACGCCGCAGGCCTACAAGAACTACGTGCAGGACTTCGGCCGCGTGTCGAACAACGTGCCGCTGACGGTCGGCTGGTCGCGCGATGCGCGTGACAGCGCGCTGGTGCCGAGCCGCGGCTACTTCACGCAGGCGAACGCCGAATACGGCACGCCGATCGGCGGCACCCAGTATTACAAGGCCGACTTGCAGGCGCAGTACTATTACTCGTTCTCGCGCGGCTTCGTGCTCGGGTTCAACGTGCAAGGCGGCTACGGCAACGGTATCGGCAACGCGTACCCGATCTTCAAGAACTACTACGCAGGCGGTATCGGTTCGGTCCGTGGCTATGAACCGAGCTCGCTGGGTCCGCGCGACAAGGTCACGAACGACCCGATCGGCGGCAACAAGATGTTCGTGACGAACGTCGAACTGACATTCCCGCTGCCGGGAACCGGCTATGACCGCACGCTGCGTGTGTTCACGTTCCTCGACGCCGGTAACGTCTGGGGCGATTCGCGTCAGGGCGGCGACACGACGGTCGGCTCGAACGGCCTGCGCTATGGTTACGGTGTCGGTCTCGCGTGGATTTCGCCGATCGGGCCGCTCAAGCTGTCGCTGGGCTTCCCGCTCCAGAAGCACACGGGCGACCAGTATCAGAAGTTCCAGTTCCAGATCGGTACGGCGTTCTGATTACGCGCGCCAGAACTGGAACCCCTTACAGCATCGAGAGGATGACTTTGCTAACTGGTATGTTTTCGAAACGTGTGGCGTGTGCAATGGCTCTGGCCATGACGCTCGGCGTGGGCGCCGCAAACGCGGCGCAGGCGCAGGAAGCGCGAATCGCCGCGGTGAATTCGGATCGCATCCTGCGTGAGTCGACGTTGGCGAAAGCGGCGCAGACCAAGCTCGAAGCGGAGTTCGCGAAGCGCGACAAGGACCTGCAGGACATGGCGCAGCGTCTGAAGTCGATGTCCGACTCGCTGGACAAGAACGGCGCGTCGCTGGCGCCTGCCGACCGCGCGCAGAAGCAGCGCGACCTGTCGCAACTCGACACGGACTTCCAGCGCAAGCAGCGCGAATTCCGCGAAGACCTGAACCAGCGTCGTAACGAAGAACTGGCGTCCGTGCTCGATCGCGCGAACAAGGTGATCAAGCAGATCGCCGAGCAGCAGCACTACGATCTGATCGTGCAGGAAGCGGTCTACGTGAGCCCGCGCATCGACATCACCGACCAGGTGCTCAAGGCGCTGGCATCGAGCGGCAATTGAAGCCGGGCCTGACGGCGTGTCCACCCGTCGTCAGGTGCAACCTCTCCGGCGCGCGGCAACCGCGCAAGTCTGGTAACTGAACAGCAGGAGCAGTACACGCATGGCATTCACGCTCGAGGAGATCGTCCAGCGGTTCGGCGGAGAGATCGTCGGCGATCGCGCGCACCGCGTCGGCAATCTGGCGCCGCTCGATCAGGCTGGCCCCGATCAACTGGCGTTTCTCGCCAACCCGAAGTACCTGGCGCAAGTCGAGACGACGCGCGCGGGCGCTGTGCTGATCAATGCAGCCGACCTGGCGAAGCTTGCCTCGACGGGCGGCCGCAATTTCATCGTCACCCCGAATCCCTACGCGTATTTCGCGCGCCTCGCGCAGGCCTTCATCGACATGGCCACGCCGAAGGCGCAGCCGGGCGTGCATCCCGGTGCAACCGTCGACCCGTCTGCGCAAATCGCAGGAACGGCCGTCATCGGCCCGAACGTGACGGTCGAAGCGGGCGTCGTGATCGGCGAGAACGTGCGCCTCGACGCGAACGTGTTCGTCGGGCGCGGCACGACGATCGGCGCGGGCGCACGGCTGTACCCGAACGTCGCCGTGTATCACGGCTGCAAGATCGGCGAGCGCGTGATCGTCCACGCGGGCGCGGTGATCGGCTCGGATGGCTTCGGTTTCGCACCGGACTTCACCGGCGAAGGCGACGCGCGCACGGGTAGCTGGGTGAAGATTCCGCAGGTTGGCGGCGTATCGATCGGGCCCGACGTCGAAATCGGCGCAAATACCACGATCGATCGCGGCGCGATGGCCGATACTGTCATCGAAGAATGCGTGAAGATCGATAACCTCGTACAGATCGGCCATAACTGCAAGATTGGCGCCTACACGGTGATCGCAGGTTGCGCGGGCATCGCGGGCAGCACGACGATCGGCCGCCACTGCATGATCGGCGGCGCGGTCGGCATCGCCGGTCACGTCACGCTGGCGGACTACGTGATCGTCACGGCCAAGTCGGGCGTATCGAAATCGCTTCTGAAACCCGGCATCTACACGAGCGCTTTTCCGGCCGTGGACCATGCCGACTGGAACAGGAGCGCCGCGTTGATGCGCAACCTCGACAAGTTGCGCGATCGCATCAAGGCGCTCGAAGCCGCAGTCGCCAGCGCCTCCGGAGACAAGGCGTAAGCACGTCGGGCACCATAGGCACGACGGGAAGAGAACGCTGGCGCACGCTGCCGACAGGCGGCGCGCAGCCGGCACAGGAACGGGCGGCAGGGCGCGTCATGATTGGCTTGTCCCTTGCACCCAGCATTCGCAGTCATCATCGCGCAACCCCCGCGTGAGCAGAAACACCATGAGCACCGAAAAAATCAATCTCGACATTCACAAGATTCTCACGCTGTTGCCGCACCGCTATCCGATCCTGCTTGTCGATCGGGTGCTCGAACTCGAGCCGCACAAGAGCATCAAAGCGCTGAAGAATGTGTCGATCAACGAACCGTACTTCATGGGTCACTTTCCGAAGCGCCCCGTCATGCCGGGCGTGCTGATTCTGGAGGCGCTCGCACAGACGGCCGCGCTCCTGACGTTCGCGGAAGAGCCGCACGACCCCGACAACACGCTGTACCTGTTCGTTGGCATCGACAACGCACGCTTCAAGCGCGTCGTCGAACCGGGCGACCAGCTGATCCTGAACGTGAACTTCGAGCGCCATATGCGCGGCATCTGGAAGTTCAAGGCGCGCGCCGAAGTGGACGGCCAGGTGGCCGCCGAAGCGGATCTGATGTGCGCGGTGCGCCAGACGGACAGCGAATAAGTCCGCATCGGTGTCATAGCCGGGCTTGTCGGAGAGTTCGCTGCAGCGAAGACAGACAATCGAAACATCGGGCGGTCACAACAACGCTTTCACCCGTGACCGTGCCGGCGCGTCGGATGATGCAACGGCGTCATCCGCGCGAGCAACGCAATTCAAGCGAGGGCGCATGAGCAGGATTCATCCCACTGCGATCATCGAGTCGGGCGCGCAGCTCGGCGAATCGGTCGAAATCGGACCGTACGCGATCGTCGGCGCGAACGTCACGATCGGTGCGCGCACGACGGTCGGTTCGCATAGCGTGATCGAAGGCCACACGACGATCGGCGAAGACAATCGCATTGGCCATTACGCGTCGGTCGGCGGTCGTCCGCAGGACATGAAGTACCGCGACGAGCCGACGAAGCTCGTCATCGGCAACGGCAACACCATCCGCGAATTCACGACGATCCACACGGGCACCGTGCAGGACAAGGGCATCACCACGCTCGGCGACGACAACTGGATCATGGCCTACGTGCATATCGGCCACGACTGCCAGATCGGCAACAATGTAATCCTGTCGAGCAATGCGCAGATGGCGGGCCATGTGCTGATCGGCGATCACGCGATCGTCGGCGGCATGTCGGGCGTGCACCAGTTCGTGCGGATCGGCGCGCACTCGATGCTGGGCGGCGCGTCGGCACTCGTGCAGGACATCCCGCCGTTCGTGATCGCGGCAGGCAACAAGGCGGAGCCGCACGGCATCAACGTCGAAGGGTTGCGCCGCCGCGGTTTTTCGGCGGATGCAATTTCGGCGCTGCGTTCGGCCTATCGTCTGCTGTACAAGAACGGCCTGTCGCTCGAAGAAGCGAAGGTGCAGTTGCGCGAACTCGCGGCGGCGGGCGGCGACGGCGACGAGCCGGTGCGCGCGCTCGTGGAGTTCGTCGAGCAGTCGCAGCGCGGCATCATTCGCTAACCGATGCCGTTGCCTACCAGTCCCCTACGGCTCGCAATGGTGGCCGGCGAGCCGTCGGGCGACCTGCTGGCGGCTTCCTTGCTGGACGGGCTCGCGGCCCGTCTGCCGGACACGACGCAGTACTTCGGTATCGGCGGCCAGCGCATGATCGCGAAGGGTTTCGACGCGCATTTCCCGATGGAAAAGCTGTCGGTGCGCGGCTATGTCGAAGCGCTGAAGCACATTCCCGAAATTCTCGGCATCCGCAACGAACTGAAGCGCCAGTTGCTGGCCGAGCCGCCGTCAGCGTTCATCGGCGTCGATGCGCCCGATTTCAACTTCGGCCTCGAGCATCCGCTGCGCGACGCGGGCATACCGACCATCCATTTCGTCTGTCCGTCAATCTGGGCATGGCGCGGCGGCCGCATCAAGAAGATCGTCAAGGCTGTCGATCACATGCTGTGCGTGTTCCCGTTCGAAAAGGCGCTGCTCGAGAAGTCGGGCGTGACGGCGACCTATGTCGGCCATCCGCTCGCCGACGAGATTCCGCTTGAACCGGACACGGCCGGTGCACGCCGCGAACTCGGCCTGCCCGAGGGCGGTCCGGTGATCGCCGTGCTGCCGGGCAGCCGGCGTTCGGAGATTTCGCTGATCGGTCCGACGTTCTTCGACGCGATGGAACTGATGTTGCAGCGCGAGCCGGGCGTGCGTTTCGTGATGCCGGCCGCCACGCCGGCGCTGCGTGAACTGCTGAAGCCGCTCGTCGACGCCCACCCGAAGCTGCCGCTCACGCTGACGGACGGCAATGCGCAGCGCGCGATGACGGCCGCCGACGCGATCCTCGTGAAAAGCGGCACGGTCACGCTGGAAGCGGCGCTGCTCAAGAAGCCGATGGTGATTTCGTACAAGGTGCCCTGGCTGACAGGGCAAATCATGCGTCGGCAGGGCTATCTGCCGTACGTCGGCTTGCCGAACATTCTGGCCGGGCGTTTCGTGGTGCCGGAAATCCTGCAGCACTTTGCGACGCCGCAAGCGTTGGCCGACGCCACGCTGACCCAGTTGCGCGACGAGGCAAACCGGCGCACGCTGACGGAAATCTTCACCGAGATGCATCACGTGCTCAGGCAGAACACAGCGCAGCGCGCAGCGGAAGCCGTCGTAAGCGTGATTGAAGCGCGCCGGGGGCGTCCATGACCCGCGCGGCGGGAGCGGGCGCGCCGCGCAGCACGCCGGGCGGTAAGTCGGCCTCGAAGGCGATTGCGCAGGTCGGCCTCGATTTTTCGTCACCGGACGACATCGTCTGTGGCGTCGACGAAGCGGGGCGCGGTCCGCTGGCGGGGCCGGTCGTGGCCGCCGCCGTGATTCTCGATCCGTCGAAGCCGCGCATGCGCGGCCTGACCGATTCGAAAGCACTGACGGCGAAAAAGCGCGAAGAACTGTACGACAAGATCATCGAGCGCTCGCTGGCGTATTGCATCGCGTCGGCGTCCGTCGAAGAAATCGATTCGCTGAACATCCTGCACGCAACGATGCTCGCGATGAAGCGCGCCGTCGAAGGCTTACACGTTGCGCCGACGCTCGCGAAAATCGACGGCAACCGGTGTCCCACGCTGAGCATTCGCAGCGAGGCGATCGTCAGCGGCGACCTGCTCGTGCCGTGCATTTCGGCAGCCTCGATTCTCGCGAAGGTCACGCGCGACCGGATGTTGCTGGAGTTGCATCAGACGTTCCCGATGTACGGTTTCGACGCGCACTCGGGCTATGGCACGCCGCAGCATCTGACGGCGCTGCGCGAGCATGGGCCGTGCGAGCATCACCGGCGCTCGTTTGCGCCCGTGCGCGAGGCGCATCTGCGGCTCGGCAAGGCGGTCGATCTGCCGGCCGGCGTCGTGATCGTGCCGCCCGTCGCGCCCGACGACGCCTTCCTCGCCGACGACAGCGCGCCGTTCTGAATCGGCCGTCACCCATCAAGCGCCTGCGGGCGCTTTTCTTTTCACCGCTTTTTATCTCGCTCGTCGCCTGTGAAAGCCATCACCTCGCGGGACAACCCGCTCTACAAGCGTCTGAAGGCACTGGCCGGCTCGACGCATCAACAGCGCAAGAGCGGCCATGCGCTGCTCGAAGGGTTTCATCTCGCGAGCGCTTATCTCGACGTCGCCGGGCAGCCGGAAACCTGCATCGTTACGGAAGGCGCGCTGCGGCACGACGAGGCGCAGGCGATCGTCGCGCGTATCGAGGAACGGCGTATCGTCACGCTGCCCGATGCGCTGTTCGGCCAACTGTCGAATGTCGTCAACGGCGTCGGGATGCTGCTGCTGGTCGAGAAGCTCGATCTGCCGCTTCCCGAGCGCGTGACGCAAGGCTGCGTCGTGCTCGACGGTGTGCAGGATGCGGGCAACGTGGGGTCGATTCTGCGCAGCGCGGCGGCGGCGGGCATCGGCCACGTGTTCTGCGCACCGGGTACGGCATACGCGTGGTCGTCGAAGGTGCTGCGTTCGGCTATGGGCGCCCATTTCCTGTTGCAGATTCACGAAGATGCCGAGCCGGATACGCTGATCGAACGCCTCGACGTGCCGATCGCGATCACGGACTCGCATGGCGCAGAGGCGATCTACGACACCGATTTGTCGGGGCCCGTCGCGTGGGTGTTCGGCAATGAAGGGGCGGGCGTGTCGCAGGCCTGGCGCGATGCCGTCACGTATCGCGTGACGATTCCACAGCCGGGCGGGATGGAGTCGCTGAATGTGGCGGCCGCCGCCGCCGTGTGTCTGTTCGAGCAGTGCCGGCAGCAGCGCGGCCGTTGACGCTTCGCCAGATGCAAAAAACGCCGCTGTTTCCAGCGGCGTTTTCATTTTCAGGTCGCTTCGCGAGCGCTCAATACGACGAGCGGTCGAGCCGGATTTCCTGCAGGATGGTCGTCGCGATTTCCTCGATCGACTTGTGCGTCGACGAGAGCCACTTGATCCCTTCGCGCCGCATCATCGTTTCGGCTTCATTGATCTCGTAGCGGCAGTTTTCGAGCGCCGCATACTTGCTGCCGGGGCGCCGCTCGTTGCGGATCTCCGACAGGCGCTGCGGATCGATCGACAAGCCGAACATCTTCGCGCGATGCGCATACAGCGGCGTCGGCAGCTTGCCGCGCTCGAAGTCCTCGGGAATCAGCGGATAGTTCGCTGCCTTCACACCGTACTGCATCGCCAGATAGAGGCTGGTCGGCGTTTTGCCGCTGCGCGACACGCCCACGAGGATCACGTCGGCTTCTTCAAGATTGCGATTCGACTGGCCGTCGTCGTGCGCCAGCGAGAAGTTGATCGCCTCGATCCGGTTCTTGTATTCCTCGGTGTCCGCGTTCTGGTGGCCGCGGCCCATCGCGTGGCTCGACTTCAGCTCCAGTTCCTGCTCGAGCGGCTCGACGAACGTCTGAAACATGTCGAGCACGAGCGCGTTCGAGTCCTTCACGATCTGGTTCGACGCGCTGTTCACGAGCGTCGTGAAGACGATTGGGCGGCGACCTTCGTGATGGGCGGCTTCGTTGATCTTTTCGAGCGTGGCGTAGGCTTTTTCCGTCGAATCGACGAACGGCACGCGGACCAGGCGGAATTTCTGGTCGAACTGGGAGAGGATCGAGTGCGCGAAGGTTTCGGCAGTAATCCCGGTACCGTCGGAGACGATGAATACGGTGGGCGGCATCAGTGAACAGGGAACATGAGCGTCAAAATCCGCTCGAATCAGACATTGCGGCAAGCCGCGCGCGCCAGTCGGCGTGCATTTCTCGTCCGACAGTCACATTTCGAGAGTCGGCACGGTAGAATAGCGGCAACCTGTTGGATAAGCAATTGCAGCCAAATCGCGTGTAACTATCTGTTATCGCTCTTTGATTGCGTCGCGATTTGTTCGTATCTTGCATGGCATCGCTGCAAATTCGTTCAATCTCCAGCTTCGTCGGGCTTCGTGTCGAACGCGAAGCCTGTAGCGATTGCTTTTCCAACAGGTTGCGTAAGGCACGGGTTCACGCTTCCAATGGGCGCCCCGTGTTCAAGCCCACTTGCGCAATCGAGCATTTTTTCACACTTAGGGGCTTGTATGACTAACGCAGTTAACGTTGCTAAGGATCAGGCGTATGTAGTTCCATTCGAGCAGTTGCGAATGACCGACGTGGAAATCGTCGGCGGCAAGAATGCGTCGCTCGGCGAGATGATCAGTCAGCTCGCCGAAGCCGGCGTGCGCGTGCCGACGGGTTTTGCCACGACGGCGCTCGCATTCCGCGACTTCCTGCATCACAACAACCTGACCGAACGCATCGCCCAACGCCTCGAGACGCTCGACGTCGACGACGTGAAGGCGCTCGCCGCTGCAGGCAAGGAAATCCGTCAATGGATCATCGACGCCCCGTTGCAGTCGCGTCTCGAACAGGAAATCCGCGCTGCGTTCGAAACCCTCTCGAACAGCTCGCCTGAAGAGCTGTCGTTCGCCGTCCGTTCGTCGGCCACGGCGGAAGACCTGCCCGACGCATCGTTCGCCGGTCAGCAGGAAAGCTATCTGAACGTCGTCGGCATCGAAGACGTGCTCGACCGCATGAAGCACGTGTTCGCGTCGCTGTACAACGACCGCGCCATCTCCTATCGCGTCCACAAGGGCTTCACGCATGCTGAAGTCGCGTTGTCGGCGGGTGTGCAGCGCATGGTGCGCTCGGACGTCGGCGCAGCGGGCGTGATGTTCACGCTCGACACGGAATCGGGCTTCAAGGACGCCGTCTTCATTACGTCGAGCTATGGCCTCGGTGAAACCGTCGTGCAAGGCGCGGTGAATCCGGACGAGTTCTACGTCTTCAAGACCACGCTCGCGCAGAACAGGTACCCGATCATCCGCCGCTCGATCGGCTCGAAGCTCATCAAGATGGAATTCACGAAGGCGGGCGAAGCTGGCCGCGTGAAGACCGTCGACGTGCCGCACGAGCAGCGCAACCGCTTCTCGATCACCGACGAAGACGTGATCGAACTGGCGAAATACGCGGTCATCATCGAAAAGCACTACCAGCGTCCGATGGACATCGAGTGGGGCAAGGACGGCCGCGACGGCAAGATCTTCATCCTGCAGGCGCGTCCCGAAACGGTGAAGAGCCAGGGCGGCAACAAGGCCGAGCAGCGCTTCAAGCTGAAAGGCCAGTCGCAGGTGCTGGCGACGGGCCGCGCAATCGGTCAGAAGATCGGCGCGGGCCCCGTGCGCGTGATTCACGATCCGTCGGAAATGGAGCGTGTGCAGCCGGGCGACGTGCTGGTCGCGGACATGACCGACCCGAACTGGGAACCGGTGATGAAGCGCGCAGCGGCCATCGTCACGAACCGTGGCGGCCGTACCTGCCACGCGGCGATCATCGCGCGTGAGCTGGGCGTGCCGGCAGTCGTCGGCTGCGGCGACGCGACGGACGTGCTGAAAGACGGCGCGCTGGTGACGGTGTCGTGCGCGGAAGGCGACGAAGGCAAGATCTACGACGGGCTGCTCGAAACGGAAGTGACGGAAGTCCAGCGCGGCGAACTGCCGGAGATTCCCGTCAAGATCATGATGAACGTCGGCAACCCGCAGCTCGCTTTCGACTTCGCGCAACTGCCGAACAAGGGCGTGGGTCTCGCGCGTCTCGAGTTCATCATCAACAACAACATCGGCGTTCACCCGAAGGCGATTCTCGAGTACCCGAACGTCGATGCGGACCTGAAGAAGGCCGTCGAAAGCGTCGCGCGCGGTCATGCGTCGCCGCGTGCGTTCTACGTCGACAAGCTGACGGAAGGCATCGCCACGATTGGCGCGGCTTTCTATCCGAAGCCTGTGATCGTGCGTCTGTCGGACTTCAAGTCGAACGAGTACAAGAAGCTGATCGGCGGTTCGCGCTACGAGCCGGACGAGGAAAACCCGATGCTGGGCTTCCGCGGCGCGTCGCGTTACATCGCCGAAGACTTCGCGCAGGCGTTCGAAATGGAGTGCATCGCGCTCAAGCGCGTGCGCGAAGAGATGGGCCTCGACAACGTCGAGATCATGGTGCCGTTCGTGCGCACGCTGAAGCAGGCGGAGCGCGTGGTCGGCCTGCTGGCGAAGTACGGCCTGAAGCGCGGCGAAAACGGCCTGCGCCTGATCATGATGTGCGAGATTCCGTCGAACGCGATCCTCGCCGAAGAGTTCCTGCAGTACTTCGACGGCTTCTCGATCGGTTCGAACGACCTGACGCAGCTCACGCTCGGCCTCGATCGCGACTCGGGCATGGAACTGCTCGCTGTCGACTTCGACGAGCGCGATCCCGCCGTCCAGTTCATGCTCAAGCGCGCGATCGAAACGTGCCTGCGTCTGAACAAGTACGTCGGTATCTGCGGTCAGGGCCCGTCGGATCACCCCGACTTCGCGGAGTGGCTGACCAAGGAAGGCATCGCGTCGATCTCGCTGAATCCGGACACGATCATCGATACGTGGCAGGCGCTGGCGAAAGTCACTGCGAAGTAAGCATTGCGCATCGATTCGTAGAGGTACGTAAAACGTGCCTCATCGAACGATAAAACGCTGGCGCTTCATGCTATAAACACCCCGGTAGCTCCGGGGTGTTTTGCTTTGTGGAGGCGCAAGTGTTGCAAAGTGGACTGTTCTGGTGGATCGGCGCAGGCGTGCTGGTCGTGCTCGAACTGATGCACGGCACGTTCTATCTGCTGATGGTGGCGCTCGGCTTCATCGCGGCGGCGCTCGCGAATCTGGCTGGCTTCGATCTCTCGCTGCAACTCGGCATTGCGGCCGCCGTCGCGCTCGCGGCGATGCTTCTGCTGCGCAAGTCCCGCTTCGGGCGCAAGACCCGAAAACGCGCCGAGGCCGCACACAATCCCGACGTGAACCTCGATATCGGCTCGACGCTGACCGTCTCTGCATGGCACGACGGGCATGCGCGCGCGAACTATCGTGGCGCGTCGTGGGACGTCGAGCTGGCGCCCGGCGAACCCGAGGACGCGCATCTCTACGAAATCACCGCATTGCGTGGCAATTGTCTCGTCGTCGTCGCCAGCCGGCATACGGCGGCGCGAGCCTAGGTCGTTCGAACGGATTCACGCGTCGCCAGGACGCGAAACGAGCGCATCCGAATGCGCACAACAATTCAAAAGCAGATTGGGGGTGCAGGAATGGAATCGTCGAGCATCGTGGGACTCGTATTGCTGATCGTCGTGATCGTGGTGGCTGCGCAGACGATCAAGATCGTGCCGCAGCAGCATGCATGGGTGATGGAGCGGCTCGGGCGCTATCACGCGACGCTCACGCCGGGTCTGAATTTCGTACTGCCGTTTATCGACCGGATCGCGTACAAGCACGTACTCAAGGAGATTCCGCTCGACGTGCCGAGCCAGGTCTGCATCACGCGCGACAACACGCAATTGCAGGTGGACGGCGTGCTGTACTTTCAGGTCACCGATCCGATGAAAGCGTCCTATGGGTCGAGCAATTTCGTGTTTGCGATCACGCAGTTGTCGCAGACGACGCTGCGTTCGGTGATCGGCAAGCTGGAACTCGACAAGACATTCGAGGAGCGCGACTTCATCAATCATTCGATCGTCTCGGCGCTCGACGAAGCGGCGTCGAACTGGGGTGTGAAAGTATTGCGCTACGAGATCAAGGATCTGACGCCGCCGAAGGAGATTCTTCACGCGATGCAGGCGCAGATCACGGCCGAGCGCGAGAAGCGCGCGCTGATCGCGGCCTCGGAAGGGCGCAAGCAGGAGCAGATCAATATCGCGTCGGGCGGGCGCGAAGCGGCGATCCAGAAGTCGGAGGGCGAGCGCCAGGCGGCGATCAACCAGGCGCAAGGGCAGGCGGCTGCGATTCTCGCGGTGGCGGAGGCGAATTCTCAGGCGATTCAGAAGATCGCTGCCGCGATTCAGTCTACGGGCGGGATGGAGGCTGTGAATCTTAAAGTCGCCGAGCAGTATGTCGGTGCGTTCGCGAATCTGGCGAAGCAGGGGAATACGCTGATCGTTCCTGGGAATATGGCTGATATCAGTTCGATGATCTCTGCTGCGCTGGCTATTGTTAAGTCTGGTGGCAAGACTGTTGGCTGAGTGTTTTTTTGCTGGCGGCGCCTTTGTTTGTTCGTGGGCTTTTGCTGGCATCCGCGTTTTCATATCGGTGCTTCATGCGTTGCCCCTGTGCGGGGCGGCACCTACTTTTCTTTGCCGCGGCAAAGAAAAGTAGGCAAAAGAAAGCCGCTCACACCGCCAGGTCTTCTTCCTGCCTGCGGGCCCCCGACGGGTCCCGCACTCCACACGGCAACGCACTGTCCTACGCCCGTTGCCAGCGCCTCTAACAGGCGCATCACCCTCTCCAGTCACCCGTAGTGGAGCCAGCGGCAGCGTACCGTCTGCGCCGCCCAGGCGGCAAACTGTGTGTCGCTTGTCGCACCTTACGCGTTGGCGCTCCTACGACACCGATCCTGCTTTTCAGTCCGGAGTGGCGCACTTCCATCGCGCCGGCCTACACACCGTTTGCCACCTGGGCGGCCGGGGACTTCCTGGTAACGCAGTCCGTGACGCGGGAGTGTGAAGTGGGGGATGCGAATCCAGGAGCGCTGGCAACGGGCATTGAGTAGCTTGATGCCGCCTGGAGTGCGGGACCCGTGGGGGCCCGCAGGCAACGACTAGCGTTCGCGGTGTTAGCCCGCTTTCTTTGCTTACTTTCTTTGCGGCGGCAAAGAAAGTAAGTGCCGCCCCGCACAGGGGCAACGCTTGCAGCACCGATACGAAAGCGCGGATGCCATCGAAAGCAAAAACCAAAAACAGCGACTGCGTCGCAGACAGAAAAAATCCAGAATGGCGACTGCGTCGCAGACAAAAAACCTTACGTCGGCGTCCTCATCAGCCGGGCCTTCTCCCGCTCCCAATCCCGCTTCTTCTCGGTTTCACGCTTGTCGTGCAGCTTCTTACCCTTGGCAAGCCCGATCTCGCACTTCACGCGCCCGTTCTTGTAATGGAAATTCAGCGGCACAAGCGTATAGCCACGCTGCTCGACCTTACCGATCAGCTTGCTGATCTCCTCCGCGTGCAACAGCAGCTTGCGCGTGCGCACGGGATCCAGATTGGCGAATTTCGATGCCTCAGGCAGCGGACTGATATGCGTGCCGATCAAAAACAGCTCGGCGTTCCTGATCACGACGTAGCCTTCCTTGATCTGCCCACGGCCGGCGCGCAGCGCCTTGACTTCCCAGCCCTCCAGCACGAGCCCGGCCTCGTAACGCTCCTCGACCGAATAATCGAAGAACGCTTTTCTGTTGTCGATGATGCTCATGAATGGAAACTGGCCAACTCGTTTAAAATCACGATTTTAGCAAAGCGGGCCGCCGAAAACCCGCCGCGGTGTCATTCAGTTGTCACGCGTTCGCTATTTCCCCAATCACTGTTGCCACGCGCCGTTCAATTTATGGCAGATGTCCAGAAAACCGTGTTGATACGCCATTCGGCGGAGCAGATGTTCGACCTCGTCACCGATGTCGCCGATTACCCCAATTTTCTTCCGTGGTGCGGCGGCGTCGAGATCCGCCGGCAGGAAGAGAACCTGATGGAGGCGAAGATCGACATCAACTTCAAGGGCATCAAGCAGCACTTCGCGACGCACAACACGCAGGAGCGGCCGACGCGCATCGACATGAACTTCGCCGACGGTCCGTTCAAGAAGTTCACCGGCTACTGGCGCTTCACGCCGCTGCGGGCGGACGCGTGCAAGATCGAGTTCGCGCTGCACTACGAATTCTCGAACATCCTGCTGGAGAAAATCATCGGGCCGGTGTTCAGCCATATCGCGAACACTTTTGTCGAATCATTCGTGAAGCGCGCCGATCAGCGCTACGGCAAGGCATGAGCGCCGATCTGACCATCGAGGTCTGCTACGCGCTGCCGCGCGAACAGACGCTGATCGAACTCCGGTTGCCGCAAGGCGCGACGCTGCGTCAGGCAATCGACGCGAGCGGCATCCTCAGGCGGCACCCCGAGATTGATCTGACGAAGCAGAAGACTGGCGTGTTCGGCAAGCTCAAGCCGCTCGACACCGTGCTGGCGAACCACGATCGCGTCGAGATCTACCGGCCGCTGATCGTCGATCCGAAACTCGCGCGGCAGCGGCGCGTGGAGAAATCGCGTCAGGAAGGATCGGTCGAAGGGCGCAAATGGCTGCCCAAGGATTCGCGCTGAATCACGCGGGAGCGCAACGACAATCAACGGGCAAACGACAAGCGGCGCACCGCATCAGGCGGTGCACCGTTTCTTTTTGCCGCATGAATTGCCGCAGCGAAGGTTCAGTGCACGGCCGCCTGCGCCTTTTCTTCGAGGGTCGAGCGGTCGGAATCGTCGCCGGCGTGCTGGCGCACCGACCAGCTGACGCCCGCCACCAGCAGCGCGATGGCCGCCAGTTCCAGCGGGCGGGGCATGCGGTGGTCGTAGATGAATGCGTAGAGCAGCGCGAACAGCGTCTCGAAGACGATCAGCTGGCCCGACAGCGTCAGCGGCAGACGCTTGGACGCCGCGTTCCACAAGCCGTTGCCGAGCCACGACGCGCCGATCGCGAGCCCCAGGTTCAGCATCCAGAACAGATGCCAGCGGGTGTCCACATGCGACGTATCGACGGCCGACGACGGCAGCACTGCGACCACGAGCCACAGCAGCGCACCGAGCAACCCCGTTACGACGCCCCACAGCACCGACCATTCATTGCCGCTGAAATGCGTATGACGCTGCAGATAGCGGGCATTTTCGACGGCAAACCACGTCCAGCAGGCGAGTGCGCCGACCGCACAGGCAAGTCCCGTCAACTTCGTCGTAATCGTGCCGGACGCTTCGCCCGCCGTGCCGAACACGTCGACGTTGATGCACGCGATACCCGCAACCACGAGCGTGAGCGGCCACACGAGCCGCGCGAGCGGCACGGCGCCGTGGTCGCGCCGCCCGAGCAGCGTCACCGTGACGGGCAGCACGCCGACGATCAGCGACGACGGTGCGATGCCGACCAGATGCACGGCGCCCGTCAGCAGCAGGTAATAGAGCAGGTTGCCTGCGAGCGCCAGCTTGACGAGGGCGTGCAGGTCTTCGCGGGTAAGCCTGCGCAGCAGCGAGCGCGCCGACGGCAGCGCGGCGACGAGCGACACGACGCCATACATCACATAGCGGCCGGCGCTCAGCAGCACAGGCGAAAAATCGGGCAACAGGCGCGGCACCAGAAATACCATGCCCCATAACGCTCCCGCCAACATCCCGTACACCACGCCGCGCTGCATTGCCTTGCCCCGATCGAAAACTGAAAGTGCGCGAAGCATAGCTGGCTGGGCGCGTGCGCGTCTTGTTCGATTCTGCACTTCAGCTCGCGTCGCCTATGTTGGGAAGCGTTCCCTGGACGCCCGCGTGTTCGAATGGGCAAACGAAACCCGTTCGAACCTGAGGCGAACGCGGAAGCGAAATCGGACGCTCGTTCGACGCGAAAAAACATTGAAGAATTTCGCTAACTGACTGTTCGCGCAGTGAAAACCGGGAGGTATCGCGTATAATTCGCTTTTGCGCCTATAGGATTTGCCATGCGTCTGATCCAAAAAGCACTCACGTTCGATGACGTGCTCCTTGTCCCGGCCTTCTCCGACGTTCTGCCGCGTGACACCAGCCTCAAGACCCGGCTGACCCGCAACATTTCCCTCAACATGCCGCTCGTGTCCGCCGCCATGGACACCGTCACGGAAGCGCGCCTCGCCATCGCCATGGCGCAGATGGGCGGCGTCGGCATCATCCACAAGAATCTGACGCCGGCCGAACAGGCTCGCGAAGTCGCGAAGGTCAAGCGTTTTGAATCGGGCGTCGTGCGCGATCCGATCACGATCCCGCCGCAAATGAAAGTGCGCGACGTGATCGCCCTGTCGCGCCAGCATGGCATTTCGGGTTTCCCGGTCGTCGAAGGTGCGCAGCTGATCGGTATCGTGACGAACCGCGACCTGCGCTTCGAAACGCGTCTGGACGAGCCCGTCCGTACGATCATGACGCCGCGCGAGCGCCTCGTCACCGTCAAGGAAGGCACGCCGCTCGCCGAAGCGAAGGCGCTGATGCACAGCCACCGTCTCGAGCGCGTGCTGGTCGTCAACGACGCATTCGAACTGCGCGGCCTGATGACGGTGAAGGACATCACGAAGCAGACGGAACACCCGGACGCCTGTAAGGACGAGCATGGCAAGCTGCGCGCAGGTGCGGCCGTCGGCGTCGGCGTGGACAACGAAGAGCGCGTGTCGCTGCTGGTGCAGGCGGGCGTCGACGTGATCGTCGTCGATACGGCGCACGGACACAGCAAGGGCGTGCTGGAGCGCGTCCAGTGGGTCAAGAAGAACTTCCCGCACGTCGAGGTGATCGGCGGCAACATCGCGACGGCTGACGCGGCCAAGGCGCTCGTCGAGTACGGCGCGGACGGCGTGAAGGTCGGTATCGGCCCGGGCTCGATCTGCACGACGCGTATCGTCGCGGGCGTGGGCGTGCCGCAAATCTCGGCAATCGCGAACGTGTCGGATGCGCTCAAGGGCACCGGCGTTCCCGTGATCGCGGACGGCGGCGTGCGCTTCTCGGGCGACGTCAGCAAGGCGCTGGCAGCCGGTGCGAACGCCGTGATGATGGGCAGCATGTTCGCCGGCACGGAAGAAGCGCCGGGCGACGTGTTCCTGTATCAGGGCCGCCAGTACAAGTCGTACCGCGGCATGGGTTCCGTCGGCGCGATGAAGGACGGCGCGGCTGACCGCTACTTCCAGGACAACTCCGCGAACATCGACAAGCTCGTGCCGGAAGGCATCGAAGGCCGTGTCGCGTACAAGGGCTCGGTCGGCGCGATCCTGTTCCAGCTGATCGGCGGCGTGCGCGCGTCGATGGGCTACTGCGGCTGCCGCACGATCGACGAAATGCACGACAAGGCCGCATTCGTCGAAATTACGGCGGCGGGCATGCGCGAATCGCATGTGCACGATGTGCAGATCACGAAGGAAGCGCCCAACTACCACGTGGACTAATCGCCGATGAAGCCGCTGCTGCGTGCCGTACTGATCATCGATGCCTTGTTGTTGCTGGCGTTCGGGCTGCTGTTCCTGCTCACGCCGTGGAAATCGCTGTACGACGCGCTGCAGCTCGTGCAGACGGATCCTGCGCTGGTCGGGCAGGGTGCGGGTATCGCGCTGATCGGTCTTGCCTGGCTGGCGCTGCATGCGTCGATCGACGGCGCGATGACGGCGACGACGGCCAAGGTCGTCGGCCATGTGAACTGGCTGACGGGCGTGCTGATGCTGGTCTGGCTGGTGGGATTGCATACGCCGCAGTTGACGCCGTTCGGTCAGTTGGTGGCGGTGCTGACGGGTGTGGTGCTGCTCGTCATCGGTCTGGGCGGTGTGCGGCTCGCGAGCGCCGTGAAGCGGCGCGAACGGCTGACGGGTTCGGCTGCTGCCGAACGTGCCGACCGCGTCGCGGCGCGCGATGCAGAGAACGAGGCACGCAAGGCCGAGCGTGAGCGTAACGCCGCACGTCCCGGTGTCGCGTTTCCGGCAGCGGGGTCGCATGTCGAGCCCTCGCTTGGCGTCACGCCGGCGGTGAGCGGATCGACGCCCGTGAGTCCTGCTACGGGGCATCCCGTCGAGCCGGGGCTGACGGCAGCGGCGCCCCGCGCCATGATGCCCGAGGCGGCGGCTGCCGCACGCGAAGACGCGCTGGCGCATGAGCGCCGGGCAGACGCCCACCAGGACGCCGCCGCGCGCGAACGTGCCGCGGCCGAGCGTAGCGAAGCCGACGCCCGCGCCGCCGAAGCGAAATCGGGCTCGCCGTCCGGCACGCCCCGGCCGCCGTTTCATGGCTGACCCGCGCGCCTTCACGCCTACTGCCGAGACAACTGGAATCCGTCTGCCCGCAGGTCTTTCATCGAGCGTTCTGTCGATCGCGGCACGCTGCGACGCGTCCTGTAGACCGTCGATTCAGCACGAGCCGGTCCGTTTTGAATACAACGCCGTCCTGTCGCGAAGCGACATGCACGGCTTCCCCTATCCGTTCTTTTTAGATTCCGTCCGCTGCCATGCATGACAAGATCCTGATCCTCGACTTCGGTTCGCAAGTCACCCAACTGATCGCACGCCGCATCCGCGAAGCGCACGTGCTGTCGGAAATCCATCCGCACGACGTGAGCGACGAGTTCATCCGCGAATTCAAGCCGACGGGCATCATCCTGTCGGGCGGCCCGAACTCGGTGACCGAGAATGACACGCCGCGCGCGCCGCAAGCGGTGTTCGAAGCGGGCGTGCCCGTGCTCGGCATCTGCTACGGCATGCAGACGATGGCCGAGCAACTCGGCGGCAAGGTCGACAGCGGCCACCTGCGCGAATTTGGTTACGCGGAAGTGCGCGCACGCAATCACACGAGCTTCCTCGACGACATTCAGGACTTCGCGACGCCCGAAGGCCACGGCATGCTGAAAGTGTGGATGAGCCACGGCGACAAGGTGCTGGAGATGCCGCCGGGTTTCCAGCTGATGGCATCGACGGAATCGTGCCCGGTCGCTGCGATGGCCGACGAGGCGCGCCACTTCTACGGCCTGCAATGGCACCCGGAAGTCACGCACACGGTGCAGGGCCGCGCGATGCTCGAACGCTTCGTGCTGAAGATCTGCGGCGCGAAACCCGATTGGGAAATGGGCAACTACATCGACGAAGCCGTCGAAAACATCCGCAAGCAGGTCGGCGACGAGCATGTGATTCTCGGCCTGTCGGGCGGTGTGGATTCGTCGGTGGCGGCGGCGCTGCTGCATCGCGCGATCGGCGACCAGCTGACCTGCGTGTTCGTCGATCACGGCCTGCTGCGTCTGAACGAAGCCGAGCAGGTCATGTCGATGTTCGCCGACAACCTTGGCGTGAAGGTGATCCACGTCGACGCAAGTGAAGCGTTCATGTCGAAGCTCAAGGGCGTGACCGATCCCGAAGCAAAGCGCAAGATCATCGGCGCGGAATTCGTCGAAGTGTTCCAGACGGAAGCGGGCAAGCTGACGGACGCGAAGTGGCTCGCGCAGGGCACGATCTACCCGGACGTGATCGAGTCGGCAGGCAAGGGCAAGAAGGCTGCGCACACGATCAAGAGCCACCACAACGTCGGCGGTCTGCCGGAGACGCTGAACCTGAAGCTGCTCGAGCCGCTGCGCGAACTCTTCAAGGACGAAGTGCGCGAGCTGGGCGTGAAGCTGGGCCTGCCGCCTTCGATGGTGTATCGCCATCCGTTCCCGGGCCCGGGTCTCGGCGTGCGGATTCTCGGCGAAGTGAAGCGCGAATACGCCGATCTGCTGCGTCGCGCGGATGCCATCTTTATCGAGTCGCTTCGCACGTTCATCGACAAGGAAACGGGCAAGTCGTGGTACGACCTGACGAGCCAGGCGTTTGCTGTGTTCCTGCCGGTGAAGAGCGTCGGCGTGATGGGCGATGGCCGCACGTATGAATATGTCGTTGCGCTGCGCGCAGTGCAGACGCTCGACTTCATGACGGCGCACTGGGCGCATCTGCCTCACGATCTGCTCGGCCATGTGTCGAACCGGATCATCAATGAGGTGCGCGGGATCAATCGGGTTGTGTACGATATTTCGGGCAAGCCGCCTGCGACGATCGAGTGGGAATAAGAGGAAAGGGCGCTGCGGCGCCCTTTTTCACAGCAATTCCCCACTCGCAACCACCGCTTACCTCTCCGCCACATACACCGCCACCAGCCTCCCATAGTAAGGCCGCAACCCAAGACTTCGCATCCCCAGCGCTTTATCACGTTGATCGATCGTTCATTCGACGGATGCGTCGTCGCGTGAATCGCCGCAAGACCGAGCACATCAAAGGCAAACGCAATCATCGCGCGCGCGGCTTCCGTTGCGTACCCGTGGCCCCAACGATCGCGCTTCAGGCGCCAGCCGACTTCGACGGGATTGTCTGGCTCGTTCTCGATATGCTGCACGCAGCCCGCGCCGATGATCTCGCCGCTGTCCTTTCTGATGATCGACCACCACGAAAAGCCGAACTGGTCCCAGCGTTCTTTCGCGCTTTCGATACTCTCCCGGCCTTCCATCGCAGTCGCGGGTGAGCCGTCGCCGAGGTTGCATGACGACGGGATCGGCATTGAGCGCGAGAAGCCCGGCGAAATGCGTTGCGTCGAAGGGTTCGAGGCGTAGCCGCAGGGTGTCGAGAACAGTGCGCATGGCGTTCGTCCGTGGCGTGAGTCCATGCTTCCGCATCCGCCGGCGTAACGCTAGTGCGGCGCGCGCTGGCGTTCCCGCACCGCATCCGCCAGTTCGCGTGCCCGCGTGAGCGTAGCAGCGATCGCAGCCAGCACGCGCTCGCGGGCATCGTCATGTTGCTGCCGCAGCGCATACGAGGGGTGCCACGTCGCGATCACCTGCATGCCGTCCACGTCGAGTGTCCGGTCGATGCAATCGCTCAGGCTGATCTTCTCGTGCAGGAGCGCGCTCAACGCCGTCGCGCCCAGCGTCACGACGACGGCCGGTTTCACTCGATCGAGCTCGCGTTCGAGCCAGTATGCGCACGCGTCGATTTCCTGCTGTGCCGCCGTCTTGTGCAGTCGCCGCTTGCCGCGCAGCATCCATTTGAAGTGCTTGACGGCGTTGGTCAGATAGAGACTGTCGCGCGACAGGCCCGCGCGCTCGATCGCGACATCGAGAAGCCGGCCCGCCGGTCCGACAAACGGCTTGCCCGCGAGATCTTCCTGATCGCCGGGCTGTTCGCCGATCAGCACGATGCGCGCATCGTCAGGACCGATGCCGTCGACGGCCTGGGTCGCGTGTCGCCACAGTTCGCAGCGCCGGCACGCATCGAGTGTCGACGGTTGTTGACGCGCCGGTTGTGCGCTCTGCGCGTCGACGGGCACGCTTTTGCCGCCGAGCACGCCGACGCCGCTAGCCTGCGCGACCCGTCGCGCGCCGCGTTTCGCTTCGCTGATCATCGACGGAATCAGGCGGCCTTCGGGTAAGCCTTTCCAGAAGCGCACGGGCATGTGCTGTTCGAGCGCGGTCTCGTTCACGCGCGCGGGATTGAACGTGCTGCGATAGTAGGCGAGCCAGAGCGCTTCGGCTTCGTCGGCCGCGTGATGGCGATGATCGTTAGATCGCGCCGTGCGGCGTTCGAGACGCAGCGCCGTGCCGTCCCACCAGGCGGCGCCGTCGGGCGTCGAGATGAGCCAGGTCGAGCGGCCCATGCGCCGCGCGAAATGCTCGGCCGACCACGCGAGCACATCGTGTTCGGGCTCGTACCACGCGACGTACTCGGGCAGATCGGGGGCGGGCGCGGCGTCGCCGGCGTCGCGCAGCCGGAAGCGCACGTACGCGATCATGTCGTGTTTCGCGCGCCGCACGGCCTTGGCCATCTTGTAGAGGCGCGCGCCGTCGCTATCCGCGGGCGACGCGACCGAGCGGTCGCCGCCATGCCAGCGCCACAGCACGCGATACAGAAACGCCCAGCGTGCTGTGTCGCGATAGAGCGCGGCGTCTTTCAGCAGTTCCGCGAGATCGCGGGAAATTCGCACTTCGGCGCGCGCCTTCGATGCAGGCGGCGTAACGGCATCGCCATCGAACAGCGTGGGACGAACGGCATGATCGTCGCCTTCGCCGGCGATGCGCCACTCGATCGTCTCAGGCGCAACACGCTGCGCCAGCGCCTGAAGTGCCGCTTCGCGCCACGCGGCGAACGTGTCCTCGATCGTGACGATGTGCATACGCGAACGCCCGCCATCAAAGCAGCGACAGCTGCGTGGGCGGCGGCGTCAGCGTGTGGCGCAGCCTTTCCGTCGATACGTCACCCTGCGCCGGACGATAGTCGGCTGTCACGACGAAGGGCTTTGTCTTGTCCATCGAACAGCGCAGCTGCACGAGATCCTGGTAGCGGATGCGTCGCGAACGCCGCAATTCCACCAGCCGCTTCGCGTTGCGCATGCCGATGCCCGGCACGCGCGCGATCATGCGCGCGTGAGCGCGGTTCAGATCGACGGGAAAACTGTCGCGATGATTCAGCGCCCACGCGAGCTTCGGATCGATATCGAGCGCGAGATTGCCGGGTGCGGCGAACAGTTCGTCGACGCGAAAGCCATAGCTGCGCAGCAGAAAATCCGCCTGGTACAGACGATGTTCGCGCAGCAGCGGCGGCGCCTTGGCCGGCAGCGCCGCCGGGCTGTCGGGAATCGGACTGAACGCGCAATAGTAGACGCGCTTGAGCCGGTACGAGCCGTACAGTGTTTCGGCCGTTTGCAGGATCGTGCTGTCGCTGGTTTCGTCCGCGCCGACGATCATCTGCGTGCTTTGTCCCGCGGGCGAGAAGCGCGGCGCTTTCGCGTCGCTCTCGGCTTCGTCGCACGCGAGCCGGATCGAGCCCATCGCGAGGCGGATCGTGCGCGCGCTTTTTTCGGGGGCGAGCCGTTCCAGACCGATTTCCGTCGGCAGTTCGATGTTGACGCTCAACCGGTCCGCGTACCGTCCCGCTTGCGCGATCAGTGCGGGGTCGGCGTCCGGAATTGTCTTCAAATGGATGTAGCCGCGAAACTGATGATCTTCGCGCAGCGACTGCGCGACGCGCACCAGTTGCTCCATGGTGTAGTTCGAAGACTGGATCACGCCGGAGCTGAGAAACAACCCGTCGATGTAGTTGCGCCGATAGAAGTCGAGCGTGAGGCCGACCACTTCCTCGGGCGTGAAACGTGCGCGCGGCACGTTGCTCGTGCGCCGGTTCACGCAGTATTGACAGTCGTACAGGCAGAAGTTGGTCAACAGGATCTTGAGCAGCGAGACACAGCGCCCGTCGGGCGTGAAGCTGTGGCAGATGCCCGAACCCGTGCTCGCGCCGAGCCCGTCCGTGCCGCGCGAACTACGCTGCGGCGCGCCGCCGCTGGCACACGACGCGTCGTATTTGGCGGCATCGGCGAGTATTTCGAGCTTCTTGAGCAGTTCCATGGCGAGTGGCGATACTGTATATATGTACAGTATTCTACGCCGTCACGCGAGTCTGGCAACGCAGGAATGGGTGTCCGCGCGGCGACTGTCCCTTACTTGTCCTATTTTTCAATCGGACAGGGCTCGGTGGTCGCATTTGACACAACTTCACAGCCAGTCGGCGACGCGATGGGATCATTGCCGTGCGCCGGCCCCGTTGTATCCGACGGCTTGGTGCACTAGCTGGGTGACAGCGGCGGACATCTTCAAATGACAGAGCAAGCGGACATCGACGGGATTTTCACGGCAGCCCTGCAAGCCTTTTTCTCGAGCGGGCACGACGCGGCGCGCGCGCAGCTCGATGCGCTTCTGCAGGCGCAGCCCGAGCATGCGGGTGCCTTGCATCTGCGCGGCCTTGTCGCGCTCGAAGCCAAAGAGCCGGGCGGCGCGGCGTACTGGATCGAACGCGCGCTGCACGTGCGGCCCGATCCTGTTTTCTACAACAGCCTGAGCGTCGTGCAGATCCGCGCGGGCGAATTCGTCGAGGGCGTACACAGCGCGCGGCGAGGACTCGAACTCGCGCGCACCGAGCCGTTCCTGTCAATCGATACGTCGATTCTCGCCTTCAATCTCGGCGTGGCGCTGCAACTGAACGACGACATGGAAGCGGCGGAACAGGTCTATCGCGACGTGCTCGCGGCAAACCCCGTCCATTCCGGCGCACACAATAATCTCGGCCTCGTGCTCAATGCACTCGGCGATGTCGAGGCGGCCATCGTTCATCATCGGCGTGCGTATGACATCGATCCCGCGAATCTCGAAGCTCGCAGCAACATCGGCCACATGATGCTTGCCGTGGGACGGTACGAAGAAGCGTGGCCGCATTTCGAATATCGATGGGCCGCGCTCGGCAACAATCGCGGCGAACGCGGCGCGCGGCCTGCCGGGTTGCCCGTGCCGCAATGGCTGGGCGAACCGCCAACCAGGCCGGATGCGCGGCTCTTCATCGTGTACGAGCAGGGGTTCGGTGACGCGTTGCAGTTCTGCCGCTTCTTTCCGCTCGCGCTCGATCACTTCGGGAGCGTCGGCTTCAACTGTCCGAAGCCGCTGCGGCGCCTGTTCGATGATTCGTTCGGCGAGCGCTATCCACGCTTGCAGCTCTTCGACGACTTGCCGGCGGACTGGAGCGACTGGGACTGCCATTCGCCGATGCTCTCGCTGCCGATGGCGCTCGGCATCGGCTTGCAGAATCTCGATACGGCGCCGCATCGGTATCTGCGCGCCGGGCCGCAACGCGCCGCCTACTGGCGCGCGCGGTTGGCGGAAGTCGCACCGGAAGGCGTGCCGCGTATCGGCATCGTCTGGGCGGGCGGCAAGATCAATGCGCACATGGATCGGATGCGCAGCATCGCGCCCGCGCAGATCGGGCGTCTGCTCGCCTGGCCGCGTGCGCAGTGGATCAGCCTGCAGAAAGCGGACGACGAAGCGAAAGCGCTCCCGATCCCGCATCCTCCGAACGTGACCGACTGGATGAGCGAGATCGCGGATTTCGCCGATACGGCGGCACTCGTCGAAGCGCTCGATCTGGTGATTGCCGTCGATACATCGGTCGCGCATCTTGCGGCCGCGATGGGCAAGCGCGTGTGGCTGTTGAACCGCTATGCCGGCTGCTGGCGCTGGCTTCGCGAGCGCCCGGATAGCCCGTGGTATCCGGGCATGCGGATCTTCAACCAGTCGCGGCGCGGGAACTGGGTCGACGTGCTGTCGACGTTGATCGAGGCGCTCGAAGCGGAGTTTCCCGAGCGGGCGCGATAAAGCCGATGTGACGAACGCGCTTCGCCACGGCGAAGCGCGCATCCGGAAGCGCGATCAGATCGCCACTTCGGGCGGGGCCTGGCGGAACAGGCGCGTGATCCAGCACAGATACACGATACCCAGCACGAACCACACCGCGCCGAGCACGAGTGCCGTCTTCTCGAGGCTGGCAAGCAGCCAGATATCGGACACGGCACCGATCAGCGGAAATACGAGCCCGCCTGTCACGCCGATCCTGCGATCGCCGTGATCGCCCGACAGATACACGCGGATCACGCACAGGTTGACGGCCGTGAACGCGAGGAACGCGCCGAAATTGATGAACGACGTCGACGTGGCTACATCGAGCTTCAGCGCGATCAGCCCGACGATACCCGCAATCGCAATGTTGATCGCGGGCGTTTTGAAGCGCGGGTGGATGAAACCGAAGATGCGCTTCGGCAGGATTTCGTCGCGTCCCATCGCATAGAGCAGCCGGCCGACGCTCGCCTGCGCCGAGATGCCCGACGCAAACTGCGCGAGGATCAGGCCCGCGAGAAACACCGTCACGAAGATATCGCCGCCGATCATCTTCGCGACTTCGAACGCGGCCGAGTCCGTGTCCTTGAACTCCACGCCGGGATGCGCGAGCTGCATCGTGTACGCGGCGATCACGAAAATCGCGCCGCCGATCAGCGCGATCAGAAGGATCGCACGCGGCATGTTCTTTTTCGGATCGATGGTTTCTTCCGTCAGCGTCGACACGGCGTCGAAGCCCAGGTACGAATACGCGGCAATCGCGGCGCCCGCCATCGTCGCGCCGAGCGGCACGTGTGGCTTGAAGAACGGCTCGGCCATCGCGATCCCGCCGGGCGCTGCCGCCGCCGACGCGTAGTGCCAGCACAGCGCGACGAACATCGCGACGATCGCCAGCTGCACGATCATCAGCACGATGTTGAAGCGCGCCGCGAGTTCGATGCCGACGATGTTCAGACCGCTCGTCAGGACAATGAACGCGACGATCCAGATCCACGACGGCACGTGCGGAAACGCCGCGTTCAGATATGCGGCGCCGATCAGCCAGATCACCATCGGCAGGAAGAAATAGTCGAGCAGCGTCGCCCAGCCGATCAGGAAGCCGAGATGGGCGTTGAAGGTCTTGCGCGTGTACGTGTAGGCCGAGCCGGCGACGGGGAAGAGCCGCGCGAGCTTGCCGTAGCTCAGCGCCGTGAACGCGATCGCGACCAGCGCGAGCAGATAGGCGAGGGCGGCCGTGTCGTCGCTGGCCTTGGCGAGCACGCCGTAGGTGCCGTAGACGATCAGCGGCGCCATGTAGGCGAGACCGAAAAGCAGCACGGACGGCAAGCCGAGCGTGCGCTTCAGGTGTGACGGTTCATGGGAAGACGACGCTTGCATGATTTCTCCTAAGCCTGCGAGGGCCGATATGAATGTCGTTTGGATGCCTTATGACTGGCATTTCTGACGGGCATGAACGGTAGTGCAGTGGACGCGAGCCCGCGCGCGTGAGGCGCCTGCTCCACGCGTTGCTTCCTGCACCAAAGTGCTGAATGCGTTTAGTCGTTACGCCGGCGGCGCGCTTCGATCATCAGCGCACGACGACCGTTCGACTGTTCGACGGGCACGAGACCGAGCGGCACGCGCGCATCGTGCAGATAGTTGTAGTGTTCGCGGCTCGCTTCGAGACGCTTCAGGTCGATATCGGCTTTCGTCACCGTTTCGTCGCCGCCCAGTTCGAGTACGGTTTCGCCGAACGGATCGACAAGCGCGGACAGGCCGGGAAAGGTCAGGTTGTCGTCGCCGGAGCCGCAACGGTTCACCATCAGCGCGAACATCTGGTTCTCCATCGCACGCGCCTGGATTGCGCGGCGATGCACGGGACCGAACGGGTCCATGTTGCCGTTCGTGACGATCAGCAGATCGGCGTCGAGCGCGGCGACGGCGCGGGCGGATTCGGGAAATTCGATGTCGTAGCAGATCAGCAGGCCGACCGTGAGGCCGTTCCACATGCAGGTTTCGAAGCGGTCTCCCGGCGTGAACACGCCGACATCCGATGCCCACAGATGCGTCTTGCGATAGCGCAGCGCAATCTCGCCGCGTTCGTCGACGAGCACGGTCGTGTTGTAGAACTGCGAGCCGTCGCGTTCGGCGAGGCCCACCGCAACCGCGAAGCCTTTCTGGCGAGCGGCGTCGCGCACGGCAGAGAGCGCGGGACCGTCGAGCGTCTGGGCGACGTCGGCGATGTTCTCGCGTGTCGGAAAACCCGACAGCGTGGTCTCCGGAAACACGATCAGCTTCGTGCCGCCTGCCAGGTCGACGCGTTCGATGGTCTCGACGACCTTGCGCGTGTTGTGCGCGACGTCGCTGTCGATCAGCGCGAGTTGCGCCAGTTCTACCTGCATGTTGCTGCCTCCTTCCAGATGCCTTTCCATGGCGCGCCGCACGCGGTGTATGCACTTCGGTGCAGTGCACTTTGCTGTAATGCACTTTGCTGCGTGTTTCCGCGCGATTCTTGTGCAGCGAAGAATAGTGCGTGCGCGCCTGCCTGTCGTATTGGGAGCGATTATCGGGGTATTATTTTTGTCCGCAAATTACCCACGAGGGTTACCCTCGCCGGAGGACACGATGGACTTCGAATGGCGAGATCTCGCTTTTCATCGGGAGATCGGTTCGGCCATCGACGCCCTCGATGGTCCGCATTTCTGGGCGCGTCTCACGCGCGTGCTCGAACGGCATGTCGGTTTCGACAGCTGGGTCGCGCTGCGCTTTCATCGCGATGCCGCGCCGCTCGTGCTCGCCGAGCAGGCGATGCCCGACGGCAAGATCGATCTGATGTTCCAGGATTATCTGGCTGCCCTTTATCAGCTCGATCCGTTCTATCTTGCCGCGTTCGAAACGCAGGCGTCGGGTTTCTACACGCTCGCCGACGTCGCGCCCGACAACTTCCGCATGACCGAGTACTACCAGCGGTACTTCAAGAAGAACATCGTCGGCGACGAGGTGCACTTTAATGTCGTGATCGATCGCGATCACACGATGGGCTTTTCACTCGGCAAGACGAGCCGTTATGACGAGCGCGAGATCGCGCTGCTCACGTTGTACTCGCCGTGGGTGCTCGCGTTGATGCAGCAGCGCTTGCGCTTCGAAAAGTTCGTCGCCGAAGCGGCGCAGCCTGAGGCGGAGAGCGAAGCGCCCGATCTGCATGCGCGCTTCGGCATGCTGACGGGCAAGAGCGGGCGCGGCGCGTTGACGGCGCGCGAGATCGAAGTGGCGATGCTGTCGTTGAGCGGATTTTCGTCGCGTGCTATTGCGGAGAAGCTGTCGATCTCGTTCGAAACCGTGCGCGTGCACAAGAAGCATATTTACGCGAAGCTCGGCGTCGGATCGCAGTCCGAATTATTTGCGATGTTCTATGAGCCGGGGAGGACGGTCGAGCCGGAGTAGCAGCATGGTGTGCCTTCGACGCGCGCTGCGCTCATCGCGTGAGCGCACGCGCGTCGTGGTCCTGAACGCTTAGTAGCGGTCGAGCCGGTTGCCCGCGATGCGCACGCGATCGCCAGGATGCAGGTCGCCGGGCGAGCCGACATCGAAGGCGCGCGTCGAGCCGTCGTTCAACTGGACCGCGATCCGGTAGCCGCCCGGCGACGACGCACCCGCCTGCTGACCCAGTTGATTGCCCGCGACGGCGCCGCCCAGCACGCCGATCGCGGTTGCCGCGTCCCGCCCGTGGCCGCGTCCGAACTGATTGCCGATTACGCCGCCCACGACCGCGCCGATCACCGTGCCCGCGACGCCGCCCGCCGTCACGGAACCGGGATTCGCCAGAGGCTGGATCGAGGACACGACGCCGTATTGCTCGCCATAACCGTAGCCCTGCTGCGGTTGCGGCTGCTGCTGATAGGCCTGATTATTCTGCCAGCCGGACTGATCGTCGTAGCCGGGTTGCTGGTACTGCGGCTGTTGCGCGTACGGCTGCTGATACTGCGGCGGCTGCGTGTAGCCGGGCTGTGCATAGACGGGTTGCGCGGGCTGCGTGGCGTAGCCCGAACCGTACGACGAGCCGTACTGTGAGCCATAAGTCGAGCCATAAGGCGAATTGCCGGGAACGACGCAGCCTGCGAGCGGCAGCGTGATGCAGAGCGCGAGCAGCGTCGTTCTGACGAGAGGGCGAGCAAAACGGGTGTGGGTCATGTTACGTATTGGTCGTGGCGCCACCAGCTGTGGACGGCGACGAGTATAGGGAAACGCGCATCGCTATTGACATGCGGGCTGCGTAACAGTGTGTAAATTGCGCGCGCGCTAAAAACGGTTTGCGAAACGCTCGCGCGCGAGCAGAGAACGAGAGGACGAACGATCAGAAGTGAAAGCCGATGCCGCAGTTGCCGCCGAAGCCACCGCTTCCACCTGCAATGCCGCAGAACACGCCGCAGCCCGACAGCGCCATCGACAACCCGGCACCCACGATCAGCGCGGCGAATTTGCGCACGGGCGGAAATGCGCGGAAGGCTTGCCTGGCGCCCAACAGCACGCCGACGCGCGAACGGCGCCGGGTGGGTTGATTCGAATGAATCGGGACAATCGCGGTAGAAAATGGACGATGAGACATGGCAGGGCAAAAGGGCAAAACCGACAACCATATCTCGGCCCAGAAAGCCATCCCATACGACAAATCCTAATCCTGGGTGTGTCCTCTAGGCGTCTGACAAATCCATTTCGCAGCACCCTGATAAAATGGCGGAGCCGCAACGTAGTGGATTGCAAATGAAATTGCTTGATGCACTTGTCGAACAACGGATTGCCGCCGCCGCCGCGCGTGGCGAGTTCGATGATTTGCCGGGAGCCGGCGCGCCGCAGGTTCTCGATGACGACGCACTGGTGCCCGAGGAAGTTCGAGTAGCGAACCGCATTCTGAAGAATGCGGGTTTCGTGCCGCCTGCCGTCGAGCAGTTGCGGGCGCTGCGCGACCTGCAGAACGAACTCGATGCTGTCGGCGACCGCAGCACGCGCTGTCGTCTGCAGGCAAAGATGCTGGCGCTCGATATGGCACTGGAATCGCTGCGCGGCGGCCCGCTGACCATGCCGCGCGAGTACTGCCGGCGTATCGCCGAGCGCCTGTCGGAGCGCGTTGCGGAAGATCCCGCCGCCGACGCGGGGCCGGCGTGAGCGTTGGCGTCGATCCGGCCGGGTTGCCGTCCCCTGTATCCGTTTCTTCCGGCGATTTGCATGACGCGTCGCCCGTTGACGCAGTCGCGCCGTGTGGTACGGCCGTCAGCGTCGCCGCACAACAACCTGTCACTTTTTCCGAACGGGATCGCCGCTTCATGGCGCTCGCGCAGGCCGCCGCCGAAGAGGCGCGCGCGGCGGGCGAGGTGCCCGTCGGCGCGGTGCTGGTCCGCGGCGACGAAGTGATCGCGAAGGGCTTCAATCATCCCATCGGCGGTCACGATCCTTCCGCACATGCCGAAATGGCCGCGCTGCGCGCCGCCTCGCAGACACTCGAGAATTACCGGCTGCCGGGCTGCGAACTCTATGTGACGCTCGAGCCGTGCCTGATGTGCGCGGGCGCGATCATGCACGCGCGCATCGCCCGCGTCGTGTTCGGCGCGCGCGATCCGAAGACGGGCGCTTGCGGCAGTGTCGTCGATGCATTCGCCAATCCGCAATTGAACCATCACACGACGGTGGTCGGCGGCGTGCTCGAAGAGGAGTGCGGCGCTGCGCTGCGCTCGTTTTTCGCGGACCGCCGACGCGCCTCGCGCGAAGCCCGCGCAGCGCTGAAGAACGGCTCCGGCGCCGCCGACGTGCTCAAGAACAACACTCCGATCAACTGACCGCTCACCGCACATGGCCAGGCATCGCACCATCGAACTGATTGCGCCTTCGGGCTATCCGCACGATCCCAATGCCATCCACGTCGCGCTGAAGCGCCTGCGCGCGCAAGGGCATCACGTTGAAAACGTGAGTGCGACGCAGCGGCGGTTTCAACGTTTCGCGGGCACGGATGGCGAGCGCGCGGCGGAATTGAACCGTCTGGCCGATCCGTCGCGGGATTTGCCCGATATCGTGCTCGCCGTGCGCGGCGGGTATGGCGCGGTGCGTATCCTGCACGGACTCGACTATCGCGGCCTGCAGCGCCGCCTGCGCGATCAGCCGATCGCGTTCTGCGGACACAGCGATTTCACGGCGTTGCAACTGGCGCTGCTTTCGCAGGCGGGCGTGACGACCTTCGGCGGTCCGATGCTGGCTGTCGATTTCGGTGCGGAAAACGTCAGCGATTTCACGATGAAGAACTTCTGGCACGCGCTGACGTCGGAGACGTTCACCGTGTCCGGTCCGACGCCGCAGGCGCAGACCGTCGATGTCACGGGCACGTTGTGGGGCGGCAATCTGGCCGTGCTTGCGTCGCTGGTCGGCTCGCCGTATATGCCGCCCGTGGAAGGCGGCATTCTGTTCGTCGAGGATGTGAACGAGCAGCCGTTCCGGATCGAGCGTCTGATCTATCAGCTGCATCTGGCGGGGATTCTCGAGCGGCAGCAGGCGCTGGTGCTCGGCGACTTTTCGGGCGGCAAGGCGTTCGACTACGACAATGGCTACGACCTGCGCACCATGGTTGAGCAGGTGAGATCGGTGATCGGCGTTCCCATCGTGACGGGTCTGCAATTCGGCCATATTCCCGATATGGTGACGTTGCCGGTCGGCGCTGATGCGCATCTCGTTGCGGGGGCGCATGGGTTCAAGCTGACGGTGTCGGGGCATCCTGTGCTCGATTGAGAGCGAGTTGTCGCGCATGCCAGCGAAGGCGAGATCGGCTCGCCTTTATTTTTCCACGTCGAATGCAACTAACGGTCTTGTTTTTTCTGATACCCAAAGACGAACGCCCGCCGCTGGACTCAGATTTTGTCGACAAAATAGCTTGCAAAGCAGGGGCCATCAATCAGTCTATGCGCGCGCAACGCCCACCGGAAAGGCTTGGCCACGATTTCGATCACTTTTGGGCACGGCAGTCCAAACCAAAATTGTCGAAAATCGGCTGGCTAAATTGTTGACAATTTTTATGTCCATCCTAAGATGGACTCCATAACACGACGATCATCATGTCCGAGACACTCAACGCAGCCTTGAGCAGCACGAAACCCGAAGCGATCGCCGAGCGCATTCGCGCCGCGATCCTCGAGCATCGGCTCGCCCCTGGCGCGAAATTGACGGAAGCCCAGTTGTGCGAAGTGTTTGGCGTGAAGCGCAGCGCGATCCGCCAGGCGCTGGCCCAGTTGGCCACCGACCGCCTCGTCGATCTGGAGCCGAACCGCGGCGCATTCGTCGCGAGTCCGTCGCTGCAGGAAGTGCATGAAGTGTTCGAGATGCGCCGCATCATCGAGCTGGCCGTGGTCGACAAGATTTGCGCGAGCCAGGGCTCGCGGCGCTTGAAGAACATCGGCGGAATGATCGCGCGGGAGCGCAAGGCGTTCGAATCGCGCGATTTTCCGGCGTGGATCCGGTTGTCGGGCGAGTTCCACACGGAGCTCGCATCGCTGACGGGCAACACGGTGCTGTGCGATTGCCTGGGCGGGCTGGTGGCGCGCTCGACGCTGATCTCGGCGCTGTACGAATCGCTCGGCCGCAGTCCGTGTTCGTTCGAAGACCACGAAGCGATCCTCGCCGCGCTCGACGCAGGCGACGCCAAAACAGCGGGCGCGCTGATGTCGCGCCATCTGCAGAGCGTGGAGTTGAAGATGCTGGATCGGCCGGCGAGCGGTGGGGCCGATCTGCACGAAGTATTCGGCATGCGCGCGCCCAAAGGCGCCGCCGGCTGACGATTGTCGGGCTGGCGCCTGCCCGCGCCTGCGGGCGGTGCGCGCCGCACCGAAATGAACGGTGATTGACCAGAAAGTCGACCTGTCGATCCACAGGGCGATTGCGATCTGACCGGATGCGAGCTACACCCGCTCGCGTCGAGACCGAAAGGCCGTAAGGCGATGGACGCTCATCAGGCGCCCACGCTCACACGGCGAAGCCTTGCAGGTAGGCGCGGAATGCCTGCCGGGCCATCAAAACAAGTACGTAAGTACGGAGACATCCGCGGCAACCTGTACGCGATACGCATCGGCCCATGCCACATAGTGGGCGTGCCGTGCGCCTGGCATACACGATGCAGTGCCCGTCGATCGACCTCGACGTACCCATCCCCAGGAGGAATTCATGGCTCAGTTCAGTGCAGCACCGGATAGTTCGGCAATTCCCGATTACGAGAGCGGCGCGCAAGGCGGTCATGCGCTGCCCGCAGGCTACAGCGAACGCCTGTACAACGAAGACCTCGCGCCGCTCAAGCATCAGACGTGGGGCGCCTACAACATCTTCGCGTTCTGGATGTCGGACGTGCATAGCGTCGGCGGCTACGTGTTCGCGGGTAGCCTCTTCGCCCTCGGTCTCACGAGCTGGCAGGTGCTGATTGCGCTGCTGGTCGGCATCACGATCGTCAACCTGCTGTGCAACATGATCGCGAAGCCGAGCCAGCAGAACGGCGTGCCGTATCCCGTCGCATGCCGCGCGACTTTCGGCGTGCTGGGCGCCAACGTTCCCGCCGTGATCCGCGGGCTGATTGCCGTCGCGTGGTACGGCATCCAGACGTATCTGGCATCGAGCGCGCTCGTGATCGTCGTGCTGAAATTCTTCCCGCAGTTGCTGCCGTACGCGGACGTCCATCATCACGGCTTCATGGGCCTGTCGACGGTCGGCTGGACCGGCTTCATGCTGCTGTGGGTGCTGCAGGCACTCGTGTTCTGGAACGGCATGGAGACGATCAAGAAGTTCATCGACTTCGCCGGTCCCGCCGTGTATGTGGTGATGTTCATTCTCGCGGGCTACATGATCTGGCGTGCAGGCTGGCAGAACATCGGCATCAACCTGGGCGGCGTGAAGTATCACGGCATGGAAGTGATCCCGGTGATGATCACGGCGATCTCGCTGGTGGTGTCGTACTTCTCGGGCCCGATGCTGAACTTCGGCGACTTCTCGCGCTACGGCAAGAGCTTTCGCAGCGTCAAGCGCGGCAACTTCTGGGGCCTGCCCGTCAACTTCCTCGCGTTCTCGCTGGTGACGGTCGTCACGACGGCGGCGACGCTGCCCGTGTTCGGTGAACTGATCACCGATCCCGTCGAAACCGTGGGCCGCATCGACTACCCGACGGCCGTGATTCTCGGCGCGCTGACGTTCACGATCGCGACCATCGGCATCAACATCGTCGCCAACTTCGTGTCGCCTGCATTCGATTTCTCGAACGTTGCACCGAAGCTCATCAGCTGGCGTGCAGGCGGCATGCTGGCTGCAGTGGCATCGATTTTCATCACGCCGTGGAATCTGTTCAACAACCCGGCTGTCATCCACTACACACTCGACGTGCTCGGCAGCTTCATCGGACCTTTGTACGGCATCCTGATCGTCGATTTCTTCCTCGTGAAGCGTCAGAAGATCGTGCTCGATGATCTGTACACGGTATCGGAGAAAGGCTCGTACTGGTATCACAACGGCGTGAATTATCGTGCAGTCGCCGCGCTGCTGCCGGCTGCAGTGATTGCTGTGATCTGCGTGATGGTGCCGTCGTTGAATGGACTCGCGAATTTCTCCTGGTTCATCGGCGCAGGTCTCGGCGCGGTGTTTTACGGCGTGCTCGCACGCAACATGCAACGCGGTGCGTAAAGCGTGCATGACAGTTCATCAAATGCAGTAACGGGAGTCGACATGCGTATCAAACTGATCAACCCGAACACGACGCAACGGATGACGGAAGCGATGGGCCGTTGTGCGCGCGATGTCGTGGCGCCGGGCACGGAGCTGGTGGCGGTGAGCCCGACGATGGGCCCGCCGTCGATCGAAGGCTATTACGACGAGGCGCTTGCCACGCCGGGGCTGCTCGCGGAAATCGAAGCGGGCGAGCGCGAAGGCTTCGATGGTTATGTGATTGCATGTTTCGGGGATCCCGGCCTGTATGCGGCGCGTGAGCTGGCGCGCGGCCCGGTGATCGGCATCGCCGAGGCGGCGATGCATGCGGCGAGCGTGCTGGCGCCGGGGTTCTCGGTGGTGACGACGCTGTCGCGCACGTGCGGCATGGCCTGGCATCTGGCCGAGCGCTACGGCATGAAGCGCTTCTGCCGCAACGTGCGGGCAACTGACGTCGCCGTGCTCGAACTCGATCAACCCGGCTCGGCCGCGCGGCGCATCATTCTCGACGAGTGCCGCCGTGCGCTCGACGAGGATGGGTCGGATGCGATCGTGCTCGGCTGTGCAGGGATGGCCGAACTGTGCCGTGAAATCGAGGATGCGTTGGGCGCGCCCGTCGTCGAAGGCGTGACGGCCGCCGTAAAGTGGGTGGAAGCGCTCGTCGCGCTGCGGCTGGCGACCGCCAAGCGTGGCGATTACGCGAGGCCGCTGCGCAAGCGCTATGACGGCGAGTTTGCGCGCTTCAGCCCGACGGGCGAGCAGCCCGCTACGGCTTGCGTGGCTGGCCCGGCGCAGCACCTGCCCAGCGACGCGCTGCTGAGGGTTAACGCGAGCGCATTGCGCGCCGATCCCGCCGCCGATATTGCACCGCACATACACTCTGTCTGACATGCACTATCTGCCCGGGTGTATGGGCGCACCCGGGTGTTTTCGCTACACTGGTTCAACCCTGCCGGCCTTGCCGTAGCGCGTTTTCCCGCTTGCACGACGTCCGCCGGCGCATTTGCAGATCAACTGCTCGTCAACCGCTGCGCCATTCACATCATGTCACTCGACCCGAACTATCCGCGCGATCTGATCGGCTACGGCCGCCACCCCGTACAGGCAAACTGGCCAGGACGCGCGCGCGTCGCTGTCCAGTTCGTCCTTAACTACGAAGAGGGCGGCGAGAACTGCGTGCTGCACGGCGATCCGGGATCGGAGCAGTTCCTGTCGGAGATCGTGGGCGCGGCATCGTATCCAGCGCGTCACATGAGCATGGAGTCGATCTACGAATACGGTTCGCGCGCGGGCGTGTGGCGCATTCTGCGCGAGTTCGAAAAGCGCGGCCTGCCGCTGACGGTGTTCGGCGTCGGCATGGCGATCGAGCGGCATCCCGAGGTCGCGCGCGCGTTCGTCGAGCTGGGGCATGAGATCGCGTGTCATGGGTATCGCTGGATTCACTATCAGGACATGTCGCCCGAGCGTGAGGCCGAGCATATGCGCCTCGGCATGGAAGCGATCGAGCGTGTGACGGGCGAGCGGCCGCTCGGCTGGTACACGGGCCGCGACAGTCCCAATACGCATCGGCTCGTCGCCGAATACGGCGGTTTTCTGTACGACTCCGATAACTACGGCGATGACCTGCCTTTCTGGATGGATGTCGAAGTGACGGGCGGCGCGAAAGTGCCGCAACTGATCCTTCCGTACACGCTCGACACCAACGACATGCGTTTCGCCACGCCTCAAGGCTTCAACACGGCGGATCACTTCTTCACGTATCTGCGCGATGCATTCGACGTGCTCTACGAAGAGGGTGACGAAGCGCCGAAGATGCTGTCGATCGGCATGCACTGCCGGCTGCTCGGACGCCCCGGGCGCTTCCGCGCGCTGCAACGTTTCCTCGATCACATCGAAAAACACGAGCGCGTGTGGGTTACGCGCCGCGTCGATATCGCGCGGCACTGGCGCGAACATCATCCCTACCAGCAACAGAACAACCGCGGGGCGGCCGCATGAAGGCGATGCAATACACACTGGACCAATTGAACAGCATTTCGGCCGACGCGTTTGTCGCAGCGCTGTCGGGCATCTTCGAACATTCGCCGTGGGTCGCTGAAGCGGCGGCGGCGCAGCGCCCGTACGCGAGCATCGACGCATTGCACAAGACGATGTCGACTGCCGTCGAAACTGCGGGCGAGGCGAAGCAACTCGCGCTGATCAACGCTCACCCGGAGCTTGCGGGCAAGGCGGCCGTGCGCGGCGAACTGACGGCTGAATCGACGCGCGAACAGAGCGGCGCCGGGCTCGATCAATGCACGCAGGAGGAGTTCGACACGCTGCTGCGTCTGAATGCGGCGTATCGCGAGAAGTTCGGCTTTCCGTTCATTCTCGCCGTTCGCGGCTATGACCGGCACGGCATCATCGCGAACTTCGAAGCGCGTGTGAATCACAGCCGCGCCGACGAACTGCGCGCGAGCCTCGACCAGATCTACCGCATCGCGCGTTTCCGGCTCGACGATCTGATCGACGCGTGATCGACGCGTGATCGTCGCGACCGGATACACGTACTCGCGCTCATTCAAGGCAACAACCAGACAGCAAGGAAGACAACGATGGCACTCCCGATTCTCGATCCCAACGCTCCAGAATTCACACGCCGTTTCGTGAATCTCGCGGACCCGCGTCTTGGCGCGCAGGCGCTCGAAGCCAGCGACGATTTTTTCGCGCCGAAAGACCGCATGCTGAATCCGGAGCCGGCCGTTTCATTCCCGGCAAGTACGATGAGCACGGCAAGTGGATGGACGGCTGGGAAACGCGCCGCAAGCGCACGACGGGCTATGACTGGTGTGTCGTCAAGCTCGCGCGTCCGGGCGTGATCAAGGGCCTCGATATCGATACGAGCCACTTCACGGGCAACTTCCCGCCGGCGGCATCGGTGGAAGCGGCGCATGTGGTCGACGGCGCGCCGAACCAGTCGACGCAATGGACCGAGATCGTGCCGTCGACGACGCTGCAGGGCAACAGCCATCACTACGTCGACGTGAGCGATGCGAATGCGTACACGCACCTGCGCGTGAACATCTATCCGGACGGCGGCATTGCGCGTCTGCGCGTGTATGGTCAGCCGCAGGTCGATTGGGCGGGTGCGAGCCGTACCGATCTGTTCGATCTCGCCGCGATGGAAAACGGCGCATACCTGGTCGCCGCGAACAACCAGCATTTCGGCGCCGCATCGACGCTGCTGATGCCGGGCCGCGGCGTCAACATGGGCGATGGCTGGGAAACGCGCCGCCGTCGCGAGCCGGGCAACGACTGGGCGATCGTCGCGCTTGCGCAACCGGGTGTGATCAAGAAGATCGAAGTCGATACCGCGCACTTCAAGGGCAACTATCCGGATCGCTGCTCGATTCAGGCTGCGTACGTGACGGGCGGCACCGACAGTTCGCTGATCACGCAGGCGATGTTCTGGCCCGTGCTGCTTGGTGAGCAGAAGCTGCAGATGGACAAGCAGCACTTCTATGAAAGCGAAATCGCTGCGCTCGGTCCCGTCACGCATATCCGCTTCAACATCATTCCGGACGGTGGCGTGTCGCGTCTGCGTCTGTGGGGCACGCTCGCATCATGAAGACACTCGCCATCGAACCGCTGACACGCGAGGCATTCGCCCTGTTCGGCGACGTGATCGAACTGGAAGGCGCGAAGCAGATTCCGATCAATCTTGGCACGACGATCCGTTATCACGATCTGGCGCATGTCGATGTCACCGATGAAGGCGGACGGACGCTCGTCAATCTGTTTCGCGGACAGCCGCGCGTGCTGCCGTTCGAAGTCAAGATGATGGAGCGGCATCCGCTCGGCTCGCAGGCATTCATTCCGCTGAACGACAAGCCTTATCTCGTAGTGGTTGCGCCTCGCGGTGAACTCGTCGAGTCGGAGATTCGTGCTTTTGTCACAAGTGGATGGCAGGGCGTGAACTATGCGAAGGGGGTGTGGCATCATCCGCTGCTTTCGTTGGAGGAGGTGAGCGATTTCATCGTTGTTGATCGGGGTGGGGAGGGGCTTAATCTTCATGAGCTCGATCTGCGGGAATCGCTGTGGTTGACTGAAGAGGCTTTGAGTTCTGCTGTGGTGTGATCGCCTGCGGCGCTTTTTGCTTTTTGCTTTTTGCTTTTTGGTGTTTTGTTTTTGGAAAGCCCATTGCGGAGTGGATCTGCGGTGGGCTTTCTGGTTTTTTGCTGTCGGCGCTGATGTTGGTAAGGCAATTGTCTTGCTGCTTTTCGCTGGCATCCGCGTATTCGTATCTGTACTTCAGGCGTTGCCCCTGTGCGGGGCGGCACTTACTTTCTTTGCCGCCGCAAAGAAAGTAAGCAAAGAAAGCGGCTCACACCGCGAACGCTAGTCGTTGCCGGCGGGCCCCCCACGGGTCCCGCACTCCAGGCGGCATCAAGCTACTCACTGCCCGTTGCCAGCGCTCCTGGATTCGCATCCCCCACTTCGCATGCCCGCGTCACTTACCGCGTTACCAGGAAGTCCACCGCCGCCCAGGTGGCAAACTGTGTGTAGGCCGTCGCGATGGAAGTGCACCACTCCGGACTGAAAAGCGGGATCGGTGTCGTAGAAGCGCCAACGCGTAAGGTGCGACAACCTACACACCGTTTGCCACCTGGGCTGCACAGACGGATCGCTGCCGTTGGCTGCGCTACGGGTGACTGGAGTGGGTGATGCGCCTCTTAAAGGCGCTGGCAACGCACATGAAATAGCGCGATGCCGTGTGGAGCGCGGGACCCGTCGGGGGCCCGCCGGCAACGACTAGCGTTCGCGGTGTGAGCGGCTTTCTTTTGCCTACTTTTCTTTGCCGCGGCAAAGAAAAGTAGGTGCCGCCCCGCACAGGGGCAACGCGTGAAGTACCGATACGAAATCGCGGATGCCAACGCAACGGTAAAAAGCAAAAAGCAAAAAGCAAAAAGGCAAATGCCGCGAGTAAATCAGAACCAACCGGTCACAGACAAACAAAAAAAACGGGCCGCCGCATACACGACCAGCCCGTAAACCTTGGGGAAAAACCGGGCTCACACCCCTGACGATTCAGTGCGCACCGCCCTGAAACCAGGCGGCAATCTTCTGCCGTTCATCATCAGTCATATGCGTCACATTTCCAAGCGGCATCGCCTTCAACGTTACGGCCTGCTGATAGATGCGCTGTGCGTTCGTCGAAATCTCCTCCGGCGTATCCAGCAAGACACCGGCAGGCGCACTGCCCATCATCGAAGGATGCGCGGAATGACACGCAACGCAGCGCTGCTGCAACACAGGCACGATATCGGCAACTTTCACAACGGGTGCGTTGGCCGCCTCGGCGACAGGCACGACGGGCCGGGGCATCGTCCAGAAGAGCGCGCCGAACATCAGCGCGACACCGCCAAGCGGCAGATACCACAGCACCTGGCCGCGATGACGCATCACGAAGAACTGACGGATCAGCGCACCAGCCAGCATGATGACAACCAGCACCGCCCAGTTGTACGGATGCGTGTACGTCATCGCGTAGTGGTTCGACAGCATCGCGAACACCACGGGCAGCGTGAAATACGTGTTGTGCACCGAACGCTGCTTGCCGCGCTTGCCGTAGATCGGGTTCGGCGTGTCGCCCTTGAGCATCGCGTCGACCATCTTGCGCTGGCCGGGAATGATCACGAAGAACACGTTCGCCGACATGATCGTCGCCAGCATCGCGCCCATGATCAGATAGGCCGCGCGTCCCGCGAAGATGTGGCACGCGAGGTACGCTGCGATCAGCACGTAGAGGCCGACGCAGATGCCGAGCACCTTGTCCTTGCTGCCGAGCAACCGGCACAACGAGTCATACACGATCCAGCCCGCCGCAAGAAAGCCGAGCGCCGAGAAGATCGCGACGACGGGGCCCATGTCGAGCACGTTCTTGTCGATCAGATATGTGTTCGGCGCGAACAGATACAGCACCGTGAAGAGACCGAAGCCCGACAGCCACGTTGTGTACGACGGCCACTTCGACCAGTGCAGGTCGTCCGGCATTTCAGGCGGCGCGACGGTGTACTTCTGCATGTTGTAGAAGCCGCCGCCGTGCACGTGCCACAGCTCGCCGAACACGCCGCGCCGGCGCTGGTTCGGATCGGTCGGCGGTTTCAGGCTGTTGTCGAGCGCGACGAAATAGAACGATTCGCCGATCCAGGCGATCGCGGCGATAACGTGAAACCAGCGAATCGCGAGATTCAGCCAGTCAGTAACAAAGCCTTCCATGGAACTCCTCCACTCCTGATTCGTTGTTCGCGCTGCATCTCGAGTGTTGCGCGGTATGCGGGTTATTGCGCCGGTGCCTGTCCGTTATCGGATCAGTGCATGCAGCGGCAGTCGGGTGAAATCGGATGCCGATCGGCCGCGTTTGACTGGCTTGCGCTTCGCGTATGTCTCCATGTCATCTGCGAAATGCACGCACGCGCACGATCATGCATACGACACCGGTTCGCTTTTCAGCTGCCTCGGTAGGTGCTGTACGACCACGGCGACACTAGCAGCGGCACGTGATAGTGCGCACCTGCATCGGCAATGCCGAAGCGCAGCACGACTTGATCGACGAAGCGCGGTTCCGGCACTTTGGTGCCGATCGACGCGAAATAATCACCCGCATGGAACACGAGTTCATATTCGCCGACGGCGAGCGTGTCGCCTTCGAGCAGCGGCTCGTTGCAGCGGCCGTCGTGATTGGTGGTGGTAGTTTTTAGCGCGCGGCGCGAGTCGCCGGAAAGCGCAAAGAGTTCGATCTTGATATCTGCGCCGGGACGGCCGTTTGCCGTGTCGAGCACGTGGGTAGTGAGCTTGCCCATTCGCGATTGTCCTTGTGTAGATGCGAGGTTTCAGCGGCGGCCGGATCCATGACACGTTGCGGCGGATCGAGGCTCCACGTCAGTGGCTACATACCCGTCGGCGGATTGAAACGAGCGCCGTGACATCCATTGTAGAAACATTGTTCACCTCCGCGAGCCAGCGATAGGAAAGATAATCGCTGACGCATGACGCCGGCCGCGAGCGTTTGGACAGGCAATCCGCTGCATGCGTGACGGCGGAGCGGCACGGTTCCGATCGTACCGGCGTCAAAAATGCCGACTATATGCAGGGCGTGAACTCCGGTATCGCGTTCCCGCGAGTTGTCAGCGCAATTTTGTCGCCCGAAGGTTATGTCCATGCGCGGCGCAGCCGTGCATCCCGAAGACGGCGGAACACGCTGGGTAACCGGGCCAACTGCGTTCGAACGGACGCGGCGGCGCGGTGGCGTGCCGACGACATCGCGTTCGAACGACTTTTGCTTTTGCCCGGGAAGCCGCACGCTGCGGCGACGGCACAACGATGCAGCTTTGGACGGCACCACAGCAAGCAGCATCGTGCATCGGCCTTATTGGCGGCGGCACAGGGCAGCACTGGAGAAACGAATGACGATGCAAACCAATGCAACCGGCGCGACCCGATCAGACGGCCCGCGCGGCAGAACGATGCTGGTCCGGCATGCGGACGTGCTGGTCACGATGGACGACGAGCGGCGCGAGTTGCGCGACGGCGGCCTCTATATCGAAGACAACCGGATTGTTGCCGTTGGCCAGACGGACGCATTGCCGGATACCGCCGACGAGATCCTCGACATGACGGGACACCTCGTCATTCCGGGCCTCGTCAACACGCATCACCACATGTATCAGAGCCTGACGCGTGCCATTCCCGCTGCGCAGGACGCGGAGCTGTTCGGCTGGCTAACGAATCTGTACAAGGTATGGGCGAATCTCACGCCAGAAATGATCGAGGTGTCGACGCTGACGGCCATGGCGGAGCTGCTGTTGTCTGGCTGCACCACGTCGAGCGATCACCTGTACATCTATCCGAATGGCAGCCGGCTCGACGACAGCATCGCGGCCGCGCGCCGCATCGGCATGCGCTTTCATGCGAGCCGCGGGAGCATGAGTGTCGGTCAGAAAGACGGCGGTCTGCCGCCGGATTCCGTCGTCGAAGATGAAGCGCACATTCTGAAGGACACACAGCGCCTGATCGAGACGTATCACGACGACGGCCGCTACGCGATGCTGCGCGTCGTCGTTGCGCCGTGCTCGCCGTTTTCGGTGAGCCGCGATCTGATGCGTGAGTCGGCTGCACTGGCGCGCCATTACGGTGTGTCGCTGCATACGCATCTCGCGGAGAACGTGAACGATGTTGCATATAGCCGCGAAAAGTTCGGCATGACGCCGGCCGAGTATGCGGAGGATCTCGGCTGGATCGGCCGCGACGTCTGGCACGCGCACTGTGTGCAACTCGACGACGCCGGCATTCAGCTGTTCGCGCGCACAGGAACAGGCGTCGCGCATTGTCCGTGTTCCAACATGCGGCTTGCGTCGGGCATCGCGCCTATAAAGAAGATGCGGCTGGCGGGTGTGCCCGTCGGATTGGGTGTCGATGGATCGGCGTCGAACGACGGCGCGCAGATGGTTGCTGAGGTACGTCAGGCGCTGCTGTTGCAGCGGGTGGGCTTTGGGCCGGACGCGATGACCGCACGCGAGGCACTCGAGATCGCTACGCTCGGCGGTGCGAAAGTGCTGAACCGCGACGATATCGGGGCGCTGACGCCCGGCATGGCAGCGGACTTCGTGTCGTTCGATCTGCGCCAGCCGCTTTTCGCAGGCGCGCTGCATGATCCCGTCGCGGGGCTGGTGTTCTGCGCGCCGTCGCAGGTGTCGACGAGCGTGATCGGGGGGAAAGTGGTGGTGAAGGACGGCGTGCTGACCACCGTCGATCTTGGCACGGTGATCGAGCGGCACAACCGTCTCGCCAAGACGCTGTACCAAAGTGCAGCTTGATTGGTGCACTAAACGCATAGCGGCGGTTCGAAGCCGCCGCCTGCAGAAAAGTGCGCGTGCGTTATTTGTCGATCAAGGTCTTGGTTGCTTCGGCGACCAGACTGCGCAGCCAACGGACTTCATCGGAGTAATGCACGCGCTCGTGCCACAGCTGGTAGTACTGCATCGGCGGGAAGTCCAGCGGCGCGGGCACGACGGTCAGCGGCAGAAACTTCGCATAGTAGTCGGCGAACAGGCGCGTCGTCGTGAAGATGAGGTCGGACTTGATCAGGACGTACGGCGCGAGATTGAAATAGGGCAGCGTGACGACGACATGCCGCTTCAGGCGCTCGCGCGCGAGATGCACGTCGATTGCACCGCGCTGACCGACGGAATAAGGCGTTGGCGCGAGATGCGGCGCGTTCAGGTACTGGTCGAGCGTCAGCCCGCCGCGCTTGGCGAACGGATGCGTGTTGCTCATCAGGCACACGATCTGGTCGACGAACAGATTGGACAGGTGCAGTTGCTCGGGCGGTTCCGGCCAGTTGCCGACTACGATGTCGAGCTTGCCGTCCTCGAGCGCCAGTTCGTAATCGAATGCCGGGCCGAGCGAATGGAACTCGAGTGTCGCGTTCGGCGCGGCCTGACGAAAGCGCTCGACGACGGTCGGCACGAACAGTACGTTCAGGTAGTCTGGACAGCCGATCCGATAGCAGCGGATCGAAGTCGCAGGGTCGAAGTTGTGCTGCTGAAATTTAATGCGTTCGATTTCGCGCAGTGCATTTTGCACGGGTTCGAGCAGGCGCAATCCGTACTCGGTCGGCACCATGCCGGACTTGCCGCGTACCAGAAGCGGGTCGCCCGTGATGTCGCGCAGCCGCCGCAGTGCAGCACTGATCGCGGGTTGCGACTGGTTCAGTTTGACGGCGGCGCGCGTGACGCTGCGCTCCATCAGAAGGGTGTGCAAGACGCGCAGTAGGTAAGTGTCGATCGCCTCGCGTTGCTGACTCATGACTTCTCCGAAATATATGTTCTGGCTGATCGATCTGGCTTGGGGTATATGCGTTTTAATATAGAGATAAAAAACCGTCAAGGGAGGGATACCCGCAAACCTCGCAGCGGCGCGGCTTTGCGGGAATTTTGGCGGCTCGACTGGGAAGGGTGATTTCGGTATTGTCGATCGGCTGCGACCGCACGACATGCGCGTGCCGATCGGGATTTCGAGCGAAGCGCGCCCGGAAATCGACGGATATTCAAGCGGGAAGCACGCGGGGCGTAGCGTGCCGCCGGCCACACGCGTAACACGGAAGAACATGAGCGACACATCGACAGTCGGCCCGACGGGCCGCACCCCACACGCAAACGGCGCAAACCGTAGCGGCGGCGCCACACCGCGCCTCGCACTCACGGGTATCAGCAAGCAATATCCTGCAGTTCGCGCGAACGACGACGTCACGCTGATCGTCGCACCCGGTGAAATTCATGCAGTGCTCGGCGAAAACGGCGCGGGCAAGAGCACGCTGATGAAGATCATCTACGGCGCGGTGCGCCCGGATGCAGGCGAAATCCGCTGGGAGGGACAGCCCGTCGACATCGCGAATCCGGCGGCGGCGCGCAAGCTTGGCATCGGCATGGTGTTCCAGCATTTCTCGCTGTTCGAGACATTGACGGTCGGCGAGAACATCGCGCTCGCGCTCGACGAACCATTCGATCTGAAGGCGCTGGGCAAGCGCATTCGTGAGGTGTCGGCAGAGTATGGGCTCGACATCGATCCGCAACGCCATGTGCACAGCCTGACCGTGGGTGAGCGGCAGCGTGTCGAAATCGTGCGCTGCCTGTTGCAGAATCCGCGGCTGCTCATCATGGACGAGCCGACCTCGGTGCTCACGCCGCAAGCCGTGCGCAAGCTGTTCGCGACGCTGCGCCGCCTCGCGTCGGAGGGCTGCAGCATTCTGTACATCAGCCACAAGCTCGACGAAATCCAGGAACTCTGCGACACGGCCACGGTGATGCGCGGCGGCAAGGTGACGGGCCGGGTGCAGCCGCGCGACGAGACGCATGCATCGCTCGCGCAACTGATGGTCGGTCATTCGCTGCCGGATTACGAACGTCGAGTGCATACGCCAGGCGACGTGCTGCTCGACGTGAAAAATCTTTCATCTGCCAGCGACGATCCGTTCGGCACATCGCTCGACGATGTGTCGTTCAGCGTGCACGCAGGTGAAATATTCGGCATCGCGGGCGTGTCGGGCAACGGCCAGGCGGAACTGCTGGCGGCACTGTCGGGCGAGCACAAGGGCAATCGAGCGGATGCCGTCACGATCTGTGGCAAGACGGCGGGCAAGCTCAGTGCAGCGGCGCGCCGCAGGCTGGGTTTCGCGTTCGTGCCCGAAGAGCGCCTCGGACGCGGCGCGGTACCCGCGATGTCGCTGGCCGAAAATGCGCTGCTGACGGCGCACCGTCAGCAGATGGTCCGTTCGGGCTGGATCAACGCAGCCGCGATGCGGGCGTTCGCGAAGCGCTGCATCGAATCGTTCGACGTGCGTTGCGGCGGCGAAAACGCGCTCGCGCAAAGTCTGTCGGGCGGCAATCTGCAGAAGTTCATCGTCGGGCGCGAAATCCTCCAGGCGCCGAAGGTGCTGGTCGTCGCACAGCCGACGTGGGGCGTCGACGTCGGCGCGGCCGCTTTCATCCGGCAGCAGCTGCTCGATCTGTCGGCGCGCGGCGTTGCGATCCTGGTGATCTCCGAAGAACTCGAAGAACTCTTCGATATCTGCGACCGCATCGCTGTGATCGCGCGCGGACGCATGTCGCCGGCGCGCAAGACGGGCGACACGAATGCGGAGGAAATCGGCCGCTGGATGGCAGGGCTGTTCGGCGAGCGCGAGGGCGCGCCGCCGTCGTCGGAGCAGCCGGCTCATGCATAAACTGCAGCATGAACTGCGCATGCATGAACTGACACGCACCCAAGTGCAACTGCAGAGATCACCAAGAAAAAACGCACAATGATTCTTCCGTATCGACTCGAAGCCCGCACAACGCCATCGCGAAGCATGCAGTTCGCCGTGCCGCTGATCGCCGCGGTCCTCACGCTGGCCATCGGCTTTCTGATTTTCAGTCTCGTCGGGCGCGACCCGGCGCAGGCGATGTTCGCGTTCTTCATCGAGCCACTTTCGAGCGTCAACGGCTGGGCGGAACTGCTGCTCAAGGCGTCGCCGCTGTGCCTGATTGGACTCGGCCTTGCCATCGGCTACCGCGCGAATGTCTGGAACATCGGCGCAGAAGGCCAGATGCTGCTGGGCGGCATCGCGGCGAGCGGCGTGGCGATCTACTTCGATCAGGCAACGGGCTGGTGGATTCTGCCGACGATGATGATCGCGGGCGTGCTCGGCGGCATGGCGTGGGCCGCGATTCCCGCGCTGCTCAAGAGCCGTTTTAATACCAACGAGATTCTCACGAGCCTGATGCTCACTTACGTCGCTACGCAACTACTGATCTATCTGGTCAGCGGCCCTTGGCGCGATCCACAAGGCATGAACTTCCCGCTCTCTGAGATGTTCTCAGGCGACGCGCTGTACCCGACGTTCTACGGCGACTGGCATTGGAAACTTCTGAAGGGCACGCGGCTGAACGCATCGATTCTCATGACAATAGTCGCGATTCCGCTCGTGTGGCTCTTTATGCGCAAAAGCTTTGCGGGCTTCCGGATGAACGTCGGCGGGCTCGCGCCGCTTGCCGCGCGCTATGCGGGTTTCTCCGACAAGAAAACCATCTGGACGTCGCTGCTAATAAGCGGCGGTCTCGCCGGTCTCGCCGGCATGGGCGAGATCGCCGGCCCGATCGGTCAGTTGCAGGCGACATGGTCGCCGGGCTATGGGTTCACGGCCATCATCGTCGTGTTCGTCGGACGGCTGCACCCCGTCGGTATCGTGCTCGCGAGTCTGCTGATGGCGCTGCTTTACCTCGGCGGCGAAGCTGTCCAGACGTCGATGCAGTTGCCGCAGGCGTTGTCGGGCGTGTTCCAGGGACTGCTGCTGTTCTGTCTGCTGGGCGCAGATCTGTTCGTCAACTATCGCGTACGCCGTCGCGGCATCGCGGCTTCTTAAAGCCGTCTGAACGCGGATTAAATCAGGTCAATATGGATATCCAACAAGCCAGTGCGCTCATGTCGAGCGCGATCGTCGCTGCGATTCCACTGATGTTCGCCGGCGTCGGCGAACTCGTCACCGAGAAGTCGGGCGTACTCAACCTCGGCGTCGAAGGCATGATGCTGATGGGTGCCGTGACGGGCTACGCGGTCACGTCGATCACGGGCAACCCATGGGTCGGCGTGCTCGCGGCGATCGGCGCGGGCATCGCGATGTCGCTGCTGTTTGCGTTCCTCGTGTTGTCGATGCTCGCCAACCAGGTGGCGACGGGACTTTCGCTGACGATCTTCGGCATTGGCCTGTCCGCGTATGTCGGCAAGCCGTACACGTCGGCGGCCGTGCGCGAGACGATCGGCACGTGGGTCATTCCCGGCCTGTCGAAGATTCCCGTGCTCGGCCCGGCGCTCTTCAGCCTCACGCCGCTCGACTATCTTGCGTTCATTATGTTCGGTGTCGTCGGCTGGTTCCTGTATCGCACGCGTGCCGGACTCGTGCTGCGCTCGGTCGGCGAATCGCCGCAAGTCGCGCATTCGGTTGGTTTTCCCGTGGTCGGCGTGCGTTACGGCGCGACGCTTTTCGGCGGCGCGATGGCGGGACTCGCGGGCGGCTACTACTCGATCGTCAATCTGCACCTGTGGCAGGAGCAATTGACTTCAGGTCGCGGGTGGATCGCGCTTGCACTCGTCGTGTTTGCGACGTGGCGTCCGGGGCGTCTGCTCGTCGGTGCACTATTGTTCGGTGCAGTGACAGGCCTGCAGTTTTATGCACAGGCGATTGGCGTTCCCGTACCGACGCAGTTCCTCGCCATGCTGCCGTATGTTGCAACAGTCGTCGTGCTCGTGCTGATTTCGCGCAATCCGAATACGATTCGCCTGAATGCACCCGCGTCGCTGGGCAAGCCGTTCTTCGCGGCAGGGTAAGCGTTGCTGAGCGCTGCCTGAGCGCATGCCCGTTCATCAAACAAAACATCCGATCCAACGACAGGAGAAAAACATGAAGAAAAGAACCATGCTGAACGCGCTGGCGCTTGCCGCGGCGTCGCTCGCCGCGGGCGGCGCGCTGACTTCGACGGCGCGCGCCGCCGAGGTGCCTGGCGTCGCGTTCGTCTATCTCGGCAATCCGGGCGATGCAGGCTGGACCTACGCGCACGATCAGGGCTCGAAGGAAGTCGAAGCGAAGTTCGGCAACAAGATCAAGATCACGCGCGTCGAGAATGTGCCCGAATCCGCCGACTCAGAGCGCGTGTTCCGCGATCTGGCGAACAAGGGCAATAAGATCATCTTCGGTTCGAGCTTCGGGTTTCAGGATTTCGAACTGAAAGTGGCAAAGGATTTCCCCGACACGACTTTCCTGCATGCGACGGGTTACAAGAAAGCAGCAAACTTCGGCACATACGACGTGCGCATGTATCAGGGTGCCTACCTTGCGGGCGTCGCCGCGGGCTACGTGACGAAGACGAATACACTCGGCTTCGTTGCGTCAGTACCGATTCCTGAAGTGGTGCGCAACATCAATGCATACACGCTCGGCGCGCGCTCGGTGAATCCGAAGGTGCACACCAAGGTCATCTGGATCAACAGCTGGTTTGACCCGGGCAAGGAGAAACAGGCGGCCGAGACGCTGATCGGTCAGGGTGCCGACGTGCTGCTGCAGAACACCGATTCCAGCGCGACGCTCGCCACGGCTTCCGAGAAGCATGTGCATGCATTCGGCTGGGATTCGGATATGAAGAAGTTCGGTCCCGACGCGCATCTTGGTTCAGTCGTCGCGCATTGGGGCGTGTACTACACGGCGGTCATCCAGCAGGTGCTGGACGGCAAGTGGAAAAATGACCCCGTGTGGTGGGGCATTCCGCAAAAGGCCGTCAATCTCGAAGACTTGAACACGACGGCGATCCCCGCCAATGCAATGAAGGATGTCGATGCGAAGCGCACGCAACTGGCCAGCGGCAAGTGGGACGTGTTCACGGGTCCGATCAAGGACCAGACGGGTGCCGTGAAGGTGCCTGCCGGCAAGACGCTCGCCGATCCTGAACTGCAGCGCCTGAACTGGTACGTCGAGGGCGTGGATGGCTCGCTGCCGAAGTAAAGCGCAGGATTGACGGCTGCATTGAATCGCGCTCAGACGAAGGTCCGTTCGGCGCAGCGGTTGCGATGCAGATCGTCGACCTGAGCTTCCTGCGCGCACGCTAAAAGCTGCATCCGGCATCATGCCGGATGCAGCTTTTTTCATGGGCTCTCGGCCTTGCTATGCGGGCTGCGTGCGCTCGCTGTCTCAATCCTCGATGCGCAAGCCAACCTTCAGCGTGACCTGCCAGTGGACGACATTGTTGTCTTCGATATGGCCGCGCGTCTCCACGACCTCGAACCAGTGCATGTTGCGCAGCGTTTTCCCGGCTTTTTCGATCGCGCAGCGGATTGCGTCGTCGCTGGATTTCGTCGACGAACCCGTCAACTCGATGTGCTTGTACACGTGGTCGCTCATGATGCACCTCCTGTTGGTCGAAAAAAGTATAGGCAATGTGTTTCGCGTGAACGAAGCAGAATGCACGTCGCGTGCCCGACATGTTGCAATGCGATGCGGCCGGTATCATGAACGGTTTGAAGGGCGCCAATGCGCGGCCGGTGGAATCCGATGCGTGCTGCGCATCGAATGAAGGAGAAAAAAGTGGAGATTGGTTTTTGCGGCCCTGGCCTGATGGGCGCGCCGATGATTCGCCATCTGCTGCGTGCAGGTCATGCAGTGCAGGTCTGGAATCGCACGCGTGCGAAGGCGGAGGCGCTCGTGCCGGACGGAGCAACGGTCGCGTCGACGCCTGCCGAACTGGTCAGCCGTGCTCAAGCGGTTTTCCTGTGCGTACTGGATGCAGCGGCCGTAGAGGAAGTGGTGTTCGGCGCAAACGGAATCGTGCCCGCCGCGATGCAGCAGAAAGGCGACAACCGGGTGCGCTGGATCGTCGATCACGGCAGCATTCCGCCGTCCGCGACGCGCGCTTTTGCCAGGCGGGCCGCGGAAGCGGATATCGGCTGGATTGACGCACCCGTATCGGGTGGGGTGGCTGGCGCGATTGCAGGAACGCTTGCCGTGATGGCGGGCGGCGAGGCAGCCGACGTCGCCGCCGTAACCCCCGCAATCGAAGCCTACGCGGCGCGCGTCACGCACATGGGTGCGGCGGGCGCCGGACAGACCACCAAGCTGTGCAATCAGGCGATCGTGACGTCGACGGTGGCGGCCATCGCCGAGGCGGTCAGTCTTGCACAGCGCAGCGGAATCGATGCCGCCCGGCTGACGCAGGCGCTCGCGGGCGGTTGGGCCGACTCGGTGCTGCTGCAGACCTTCGTGCCGCGCATGACGCAGTCCGGTCAGCCGCCCATCGGTGCATTGAGCACGTTTCAGAAGGACGTCGACACGATTGCGGCGGCCGCTTACGAAACAGGCACTCCAATGCCGGTTTCGGGCGCAGTGCAGCAACTGTTGCGTCTGGGTGCAGCGATGGGGCTTGCGGATGCAGATCTGTCCGGATTCATCGATGTGTTGCAGACGCCGCGTAAAAATGGGTAGAGGGCTATCGCAGTCGCCTGGAGCGCGGCGCGCGTGACGCGATAACCTGCTAAAATAATTGGTTTTTCGCCGATCTATCATTCAAAGGGACGCGCCGTGCTGTCTACTGCCAACATCACCATGCAATTCGGGCCGAAGCCCCTGTTCGAGAACATCTCGGTCAAATTCGGCGAAGGCAACCGCTACGGCCTGATCGGTGCGAACGGTTGCGGCAAGTCGACGTTCATGAAAATTCTGGGCGGCGACCTTGAGCAGAGCTCGGGCAACGTGATGCTCGAGCCGAACGTCCGTCTCGGCAAGCTGCGTCAGGACCAGTTCGCGTATGAAGACGTGCGCGTGCTCGACGTCGTGATGATGGGCCACACGGAAATGTGGGCCGCCATGACCGAGCGGGACGCGATCTACGCGAATCCTGAAGCGACCGACGACGACTACATGCACGCAGCCGAACTGGAAGCAAAGTTCGCCGAATACGACGGCTACACGGCGGAAGCGCGCGCGGGTGAACTGCTGCTTGGCATCGGTATCTCGATAGACCTGCACAATGGTCCGATGAGCAACGTCGCGCCCGGCTGGAAGCTGCGCGTGCTGCTCGCACAGGCGCTGTTTTCGAAGCCGGACGTGCTGCTGCTCGACGAACCGACCAACAACCTGGACATCAACTCGATCCGCTGGCTCGAAGACGTGCTGAACGAGTACGACTCGACGATGATCATCATTTCGCACGATCGCCACTTCCTGAACCAGGTCTGCACGCACATGGCGGACATGGACTACGGCACGTTGAAGGTCTACCCGGGCAACTACGATGACTACATGCTCGCGAGCACGCAGGCGCGAGAGCGTCAGCAGGCCGCGAACGCGAAGGCGAAGGAACGTGTCGCCGACCTGCAGGATTTCGTGCGCCGCTTCTCGGCGAACAAGTCGAAAGCACGTCAGGCCACCAGCCGTCTGAAGATGATCGACAAGATCAAGATCGAGGAATTCAAGCCGTCGTCGCGTCAGAACCCGTTCATCCGCTTCGAGTACGAGAAGAAGTTGCACAATATTGCAGTGGTCGCGGACAGCATCACGAAGAAATACGACCGCACGATCTTCAACAACTTCAACCTCAGTGTGCAGCCGGGCGAGCGCATCGCGATCATCGGCGAAAACGGCGCGGGCAAGACGACGCTGCTGCGGTCGCTGCTCGGCAATCTGGCGCTCGAGCACGGCACGATCAAATGGGCCGAGAACGCGAACGTCGGCTACATGCCGCAGGACACGTACGAGGAGTTTCCGAACGACGTCACGCTGATGGACTGGATCGACCAGTACCGCCAGGAAGGCGACGACGAGCAGATGGTGCGTGGCACGCTTGGCCGCCTGCTCTTTAATGCAGACGACATCAAGAAGTCGGTGAAGGTGCTGTCGGGCGGGGAGAAGGGCCGCATGATCTGGGGCAAGCTGATGCTCGGCCGCCACAACGTGCTGCTGATGGATGAGCCGACGAACCACATGGACATGGAGTCCATCGAATCGTTGCAGATCGCGCTGGACAAATACGATGGCACGCTGATTTTCGTCTCGCACGACCGCGAATTCGTCAGCGGCCTCGCGCATCGCATTATCGAAGTGAAGACGGATGGCACGCTGAACGACTTTGGCGGCAATTACGAAGACTTCCTGTCGAGCCAAGGCTTACAGTAAGCACTGCCGCTGCGACTTGCTCAAAACCCGCTTCAGACGAAGCGGGTTTTTTATTTGGTGTTGCTGATTCGTTCGCGAGCACATACCGACGTCCTCGGCATGTGTCCGATCGCGTCTGTGGTCCGCGAGTAAAATGAGCGGACTATCCAGGAGACAGGACGCACCACAATGAAGACCTTCGAGCACTTCTATATCGACGGCAAATGGATCAAACCCTGTGGCACGGGCACGATCGACGTGATCGATTCGGGCACGGAAGAAGTCATGGGCCGCATCCCCGAGGGGATCGAAGCCGACGCCGAAGCCGCGATTGCTGCCGCACGTGCGGCCTTCGACAGCTGGGCTGCGACGCCCGCCAAAGAGCGCAGCGCGTACCTGCAAAAGATTGCAGATAACCTCAAGGCGCGCACGGATGAACTGGCAGGCTACATCTGTGGTGAAGTCGGCATGCCGATCAAGCTGGCGCGCGCGATCCAGGTCGGCGGTCCCGTGTATAACTGGAATACCTACGCAAAGCTCGCAGGTGAATTCCAGTTCGAGGAACGGGTCGGAAATTCGCTTGTCGTCCGTGAACCCGTCGGCGTGGTCGCCGCGATCACGCCCTGGAACTATCCGCTGAATCAGATCACGCTTAAGGTGGCACCCGCGCTTGCGGCTGGCTGCACGATCGTGCTCAAGCCATCGGAAGTGGCGCCGCTCAATGCCTTCGTGCTCGCGGAAGCAATTCATGAAGCAGGATTGCCCGCAGGTGTGTTCAACCTCGTCAGCGGATATGGTCCGGTGGTCGGGGAAGTGCTCGCCAGTCATCCCTCTGTCGACATGGTGTCGTTCACGGGTTCGACCCGTGCGGGCAAGCGCGTGTCGGAACTTGCCGCGGCGACGGTCAAGCGGGTTGCACTGGAACTGGGCGGCAAGTCGGCATCCGTGATTCTCGACGACGCCGATTTTGCGGCTGCAATCAAGGGCACCGTCAGCGCCTGCTTCCTGAACTCGGGACAAACGTGCTCGGCCCACACGCGCATGATCGTGCCTGAATCGCGCTACGACGAAGCGCGCGAACTTGCGAAAAAAGCGGCTGAGGCATTCGTCGCGGGCGATCCGCGGGTCGAGACCACGCGTCTCGGTCCGCTCGCTTCGGCCGCGCAGCAGTCTCGCGTTCAGCAATATATTTCGCGTGGCATCGAAGAAGGCGCTGAACTCATCACGGGCGGCGCCGGTATGCCGGATGGCGTCTCGAAGGGTTTCTTCGTGAAACCGACGGTGTTCGGCCGTGTGCATCCGAAGGCGACGATCGCACAGGAGGAAATCTTCGGGCCGGTGCTGACCATTCTCACATACAAGGACGAAGAGGAAGCAGTGCGCATCGCCAACGACTCGGTGTACGGACTAGGCGGTGCAGTGTGGGCCGGCAGCGACGAGCGCGCGATGAGCGTCGCGCGGCGCATTCGCACGGGGCAAGTCGATATCAATGGCGGTGCATGGAATATGGTTGCGCCGTTCGGCGGCTTCAAACAGTCAGGACATGGCCGCGAGAATGGTACATATGGGCTCGAAGAGTATCTCGAGTACAAGTCGATGCAATTGAAAGTAAGCAAGCCTGCATAAATCTGCATAGCGCGTCGCAAGGCGTTTTACGTTGACACGGCGCGCACGACGGATGATGAAGCGCAACGAAAGCGCGTGCCGATAACAGGCACACGCTTTTTGTTTGACTTCACGCAAGATACTGCATCCTGCAGTTGCGACCATCGAGGCTTTTCGTCGAATCCCGTCGACGGCAGAGGCCTCTCATGTTTCCTACACATTCGTTCGCTCCTCTTGTGATTCGTGGGCGTTCGCTGTTGCCCATCGTGCAGGGCGGTATGGGCGTCGGCGTGTCCGCGCACCGGCTTGCGGGCAGCGTGGCGCGCGAAGGCGCGCTCGGCACGATCGCCAGTATCGATCTGCGCCACCATCACGCCGATCTGCTCGAGCGCTGCCGCGCGGTGCCCGACCGCGCGACGCTTGAAGACGCAAACCGCACTGCGCTTGTGCGGGAAATCCGGGCAGCGCGAATCCTCAGCGAAGGGCGCGGCATGATCGCCGTCAACGTGATGAAGGCCGTCAACGCGCATGCGGACTACGTGCGAATCGCGTGCGAGGAAGGCGCGGACGCGATCGTCATGGGGGCAGGCCTCCCGCTCGACTTGCCCGATCTCACGCAAGCACACGATATCGCGTTGATTCCGATTCTCTCCGACAGCCGCGGTGTCGGCGTGGTGCTGAAGAAGTGGATGAAGAAGGGTCGTTTGCCCGATGCGATCGTGATTGAGCATCCGGCGCATGCCGGGGACATCTCGGCGTGACGAACCTCGACGACATGCACGACACGCGTTTCGAGTTCACACGCGTCCTGCACGAAATTGACGAGCTATTTGCTTCGTTGCAAATCAGCCGAACTCAAATGCCGGTGATCGTTGCAGGCGGCATCAACAGTCATGAGGCAGTTCGCGCCTGTATCGACGCCGGTGCAAACGGCGTGCAGATCGGTACGCCGTTCGCGGTCACGGAAGAAGGCGATGCGCATCCTCGCTTCAAGCGCGTGCTGGCGGATGCGACGCCGGACGACATCGTGGAGTTCGTCAGCGTGACGGGCTTGCCGGCGCGTGCGGTGAAGACGCCCTGGCTCGAGCGCTACCTGCGTAATGAAGCGCGCATTCGCACGAAGATCGGTGCACTCAAGTTGGCCTGTCCGACTGCACTCGAATGCCTGAGTGCATGCGGCTTGCGCGACGGCATCGAAAAGTTCGGTCACTTCTGCATCGACACGCGGCTTGCAGCTGCACTGCGCGGCGACGTGAACAACGGGTTGTTCTTCCGGGGGCGTGAAGCATTGCCGTTCGGCAATGCAATCCGTAGCGTGCGCGACCTGCTCGAGCTGCTGCTGACGGGTGCGGCGCGACCGGCTGTCGCAGGGCGACTCGCGTTTTCCCTGGATTGACGGGAGTCAAGGAGCACGGAGCAGAGAGCTTCGACAATGCTCTCGCGCGATGCTTCGCACGTCGCGCAACCACACAAAAAAATCAGGGTAGCTTATGAACACAATAATCCGATCGATCGCGGCTGCACTGTGCACGGCAGGGCTCGCGCTGATCTCCACGCACGCATTCGCCGCCGACAGCGACGCGACCTCAGGCATCCATGCCGGCGACGTGCTCGTGCGTCTGCGCGCCATTTCCATCGTCCCGCAGGTACGCACCAGCGACACGCTGTCCGCGCTGAACGTCGACGTCAACAATGCGACTGTGCCTGAACTCGACTTCACCTACATGATCCGCGACAACGTCGGGGTGGAACTGATTCTCGGCACGTCGCGGCACCAGCTGACATCGAGCCTTGGCGGACTCGGTGGCGTCAACGTGCTGCCGCCTACGCTGCTGCTGCAATACCACTTCAATCATCAGGGGCAGGTTCGGCCCTACGTCGGTGCCGGCGTGAACTACACGTACTTCTACAACGACGGACTGCATGCAGACGACCAGCAGATCTCGGTCAAGCGCAGCAGTTTCGGCCCGGCACTGCAGATGGGCGTCGACGTGCAAGTGACAAAATCGGTGTTCGCCAATGTCGATGTGAAGAAAGTCTGGATGAAAACGGATGCATCGCTCAATGGCGCCTCGCTTGGCACACTGCATATCGACCCGTTGATCGTAGGCGTCGGTGTCGGGATGAAGTTCTGAGCATCCATCGCCTGAACGATCGTGCAACAAAAAACGCCGGCCTCGTCACGAGCCGGCGTTTTTGCTGATTGGGTCGGTGCATGCGCGGAGTTCCATCCGCGCAGATGACTTCACAGCTTGTCGTATTTGAACCGCATCGCCGAGCCTTCGCGTTCGATGCGCGTCCAGACCGCGCGTTTTTCCTCATCGGTGAGAAACACCCAGTTCGACACTTCCGCCGCCGTACGGCCACAGCCTTTGCAGACTTCGTCGAAGAGCGTCGAACAGACGCCGATGCAGGGGCTGTCGGGGAGGTCGTGCAGATTCGATGACATCGAGATACCTTGGGCGGGAAATGCGTGCGGTCCGCTATGGTAAACCAAAAGGGAAATCGGCTTCCGGCACCTGTTTTTCATTTGACTTGCCTGTATTGCACTTCTCCGCGCAATGGTGCGGTAGCCGATCTGCATCAGGCAGGCGAGCTGTACGCACTCAGTGCATTGCACTATCGCGCATGCCGTGCAACGGCGGCGGATCGACCTGCAGCATCCTTCCCGTGCATTACATTGCATTGCACTTCGCTGCGCACACTCTCAATGCATTTCGTTGCGACGACGTGTGCAGTAACACGCGAATCAAAGCCTGTAGGAGTGCAACCGCCGAGACATGGCAGCGAAAGTCGGACCGCCAAAAGCCGACTTGCAAAGCGCAATCGCGGACGCGTTGATTAACCCGTCACAGTCGAATGCATGCGCATGCAGGACCGTTCAACCATTCAACCCGTCGCCGTTTCCCAGATCAGCACGCCATTCAGCGCAATGATGCCCGCCGCGCACGCCCACGCGAGCACGAGCGGCACGCCGCGCACGCGCCAGCCATGCATCAGCCGCGCGTCCGATGCGAAGCGGATCAGCGGGACGACGGCGAGCGGCAGCTGGAGGCTCAGCACGACCTGGCTTGCGACCAGCAACTGCGCGGAGCCGTTCGGGCCGAACAGCCCGACGGCCACGAGCGCAGGCCCGATCGCGAGCGAGCGCGTGAGCAGCGCGCGCTGCCAGCGCGGCAGCCGGATCTGCAGAAAGCCTTCCATCACTGCCTGACCCGCGAGCGTGCCCGTGACGGTCGCGCTCAGTCCGCATGCGAGCAGCGCGGCCGCAAACAGGATAGCCGCCCAGTGCGAGCCGACGATGGGGGCGATCAGCCTGTGTGCGTCGGCGAGATCCGTCACGTTGCGATGGCCGCTCGCGTGGAACACAGCCGCCGACACGATCAGCAAGGCTGCATTGATGACGAAAGCCAATGAAAGCGTGCTGAAGGTGCCGAAGTTGACGCCGCGCAGTGCATCGCCGATGTCGGTATCGTCGGTCGAGCGTGCATGCGTTTTGACGAGCGCGGAATGCAGATAGAGGTTATGCGGCATCACCGTCGCGCCCAGAATGCCTGCCGACAGCCAGACCATCCCCGCGTTGCGCAGAAGGTCGGCGCTGGGCGCCGCGCCCGTCAGCGCCGCACGCCAGTCCGGCCGCGCCAGCACGAGTTCGATCACGAAGCACAAGCCGACGAACAGGATGAGCGCGACGACGGCCGTCTCCAGTGTGCGGCGGCCATGCCGCTGCAACGCGAGCATCGCGAACGTGCCGATGGCCGACATCAGCACGCCCGCCGTCAGCGACACCCCGAGCAGCAATTGCAGCGCGACTGCGCTGCCGACCACCTCGGCGACATCGCAGGCGATGATCGCGATCTCACTGGCTACCCACAGAAACAGCGTCGTGCGCCGGCTCGTGCGTTCGCGGCAATGTTGCGCGAGGTCGCGTCCCGTCACGACGCCCAGGCGCGACGACACCCATTGCAGCAGCATCGCCATCAGGCTCGACGCGATCACGACGCTCAGCAGCGTATAGCCGTAGCTCGCGCCGCCTGCAAGCGCCGTCGCCCAGTTGCCGGGATCCATGTAGCCGACGGCAACGAGCGCGCCCGCGCCGACGAAAGACAGCCAGTTCTGCGGGCGCGACGTCCCCGCGCCGCGGCGGCGTCGGCGGGACGCATTCAGTGTGAACGGGTTCGTGTTCATCGCTTTCCGGCGGCGGAAGACACTGTCCACGAGGGGCAAGCCTTATGCCATGCATTCCAGTACATCGCGTGGCACCACAATCTGGGTTTATTTGACAGTCTATAGTGATGGTGGAGGACGCGTTTGAGGCCGGGTGCAGTTCGCTCCAGTGGGCCTGCACTGCACATGACGCCCGGATGCAGGAAAGGAGGTTTTATTCGGGTGGACAGGACGCGATAACCCGATAAAATTGCGGCCAAATTTTGCAGTGGCGTGACGGCCTCCCCGGCGCAGTACAGGTCGGCGGGAGGTACTGCCGCCGAATCGGAGCGACGGGGCGGACGACGCCCGGCCCGTTACCCCGACGGCATAACCGGACGGGACAAGCAGGCAGAAGAACCGGCCCGCAGAAGGCCGCGCGCTGTACCCTTTGCGCGACATCTGGCGGTTTTTTTTGAATCGGGCATCGATTGATGGTAGTTTTCGGGTTTTTCAAGGGTAGCCGCCGCGGATACGCAGCGGCTTGAAGCGGGGTCAGCGACCGGTTTCGCGCCGGTCAGAACGGAGAACGGAGAACGGAATGAAGAAACGGGTGGTGGGCCAACTGGCTGCGCTGGTGCTGTGCGCGACGCCTTTCATGTCGGCGGCGGCAAAAGATACACAACTGAATGTGTACAACTGGTCGGACTACATCGCCAAGGACACGATTCCGAACTTCACGAAGCAGACGGGCGTCCAGGTCAAGTACGACAACTACGATAGCGACGACACGCTGCAGGCCAAGCTGCTGACGGGCAACTCGGGCTACGACATCGTCGTGCCGACCAGCAACTACGCGGGCAAGCAGATCGCAGCGGGCATCTTCGCGCCGCTCGACAAGTCGAAGATCCCGAACCTCAAGTACCTCGATCCGGCGCTGATGGCGCTCGTCGCGGGCGCCGACCCGGGCAACAGGTTCACGGTGCCCTGGGCCTACGGCACGACGGGCCTCGGCTACAACGTGACCAAGGCGCAGCAGATTCTCGGCAAGGGCGTGGCCCTCGACAACTGGGACATCCTGTTCAAGCCGGAAAACATCTCGAAGCTCAAGGCGTGCGGCGTGTCCGTGCTCGACGCGCCGGACCAGATGTTCGCGGCCGCGCTGCACTACATCGGCAAGGATCCGATGAGCACGAATCCCGCCGACTATCGCGAAGCCCTCGCGATGATGAAGAAGATCCGCCCGTACATCACGCAGTTCAACTCGTCGGGCTATATCAACGACATGGTCGGCGGCGACGTCTGCTTCGCGTACGGCTGGTCGGGCGACGTCGTGATCGCGAAGCATCGCGCGGCGGAAGCGAAGAAGCCGTTCAAGATCGACTATTACATTCCGAAGGGCGGCGCGCCCGTGTGGTTCGACGTGATGGCGATCCCGAAGGACGCGAAGAATAAGGAAGCGGCCGCGGAGTGGATCAACTACATCGAGACGCCGCAAGTCCACGCAGCCATCACCAACGCCGTGTACTACCCGAGTGCGAACACGGAGGCGCGCAAGTACGTGGACAAGGACGTCGCGAACGATCCCGCCGTCTATCCGCCGGCGGACGTCGTCAAGACGCTGTTCCTGCTCAAGCCGCTGCCGCCTGAAATCCAGCGTCTGCAGACGCGGCTCTGGACCGAGTTCAAGTCCGGCCGCTGAGCCAGACGGTAGTGCAGGAGCGCATCATCATGAAGCCCTCGGTATCCAGCCGGGGGCTTTGTTCGTCAAATGCAGGGAGAGAAGCAGCAGATCATGAGTGACCAGTCGAACGTGCTGGCAGGGGCCGGCGTGTCGTCCTCGGGCAATTCCGCCGCTGCGCAGAACGCAGCGGAAAACTTCGTGCAGATCGTCGACGTCGTGAAAAAATTCGGCGAGACGGTCGCGGTCAAGGGTGTCAATCTGTCGGTCAAGAAGGGCGAACTGTTCGCGCTGCTCGGCAGTTCCGGTTGCGGCAAGTCGACACTCCTGCGCATGCTCGCGGGGTTGGAAACGGTCACGTCGGGCAAGATCCTGATCGACGGCGAAGACCTCGCGCAGATGCCGCCGTACCGGCGTCCCGTCAACATGATGTTCCAGTCGTATGCGCTGTTCCCGCACATGACGGTCGAAGCGAATGTCGCGTTCGGCCTCAGGCAGGAAGGCGTACCGAAGGCCGAACTGAAGGATCGCGTGCAGTCGGCGCTCGAACTCGTGCAGATGGGCCGCTTCGCGAAGCGCAAGCCGCATCAGCTGTCGGGCGGGCAGCAGCAGCGCGTCGCGCTCGCTCGCTCGCTCGTCAAGCGTCCGAAGCTGCTGCTGCTCGACGAGCCGATGTCCGCGCTCGACAAGCAGATCCGGCAGCGCACGCAGATCGAGCTCGTCAATATCCTCGACAAGGTCGGCGTCACCTGCATCATGGTCACGCACGATCAGGAAGAAGCGATGACGATGGCGGGGCGCCTCGCCGTGATGAGCGAAGGCGAGATCGTGCAGCTCGGCACGCCGAACGAAGTCTACGAGTATCCGAACAGCCGCTTCTCGGCGGAGTTCATCGGCTCGACGAATCTGTTCGACGGCAACGTCGTCGAGGACGAGCCGGATCATGTGTATATCGAAACGCCGGACCTGCCCGTGCGCCTGTACGTGAGCCACGGCATCACGGGGCCGCTCGGCATGCCCGTGACGATCTCGGTGCGCCCCGAGCGCATCGCGCTCACGCGCAAGCCGCCCGAAGGCGCATTCAACTGGGGCAAGGGCACGGTCACGAACATTGCGTACATGGGCGGCTACTCGCTGTATCACGTGAAGCTCGATGCGGGCAAAACCGTGATCGCCAACGTGTCGAGCCTCGCACTGTCCGAGATCGAAACGCCGACCTGGGGCGATGAAGTGTATGTGCGCTGGAGCGCATCGGCGGGCGTGGTGCTGACCTCATGAAAAGCGCGCTGCATTCCTTCATGAGGTGGCCCGTGCGCCGCTTCCATCTGACGGGGCGCACGGCCGTCGTCGCGGGGCCGTTCATCTGGCTGCTGCTGTTCTTCCTCGTGCCGTTCCTGCTCGTCGTGAAGATCAGCTTCGCGGATCTGCAGCTCGGCATTCCGCCGTACACGGAACTGACGACGTTCACGGACGGCGTCGTTCACATCGCGCTTGACCTGTCGCACTACGCGTTCCTGCTGACCGACAGCCTGTACTTCGCGACCTATGTGAACTCGGTGGTCGTCGCGGCGATTTCGACGCTGCTCTGTCTGCTGCTCGGCTATCCGATGGCGTACTACATCGCGCGCTCGAATCCCGCCACGCGCAACATCCTGATGATGGCCGTGATGCTGCCGTTCTGGACGTCGTTTCTGATCCGCGTGTATGCGTGGATCGGCATCCTGAAGAACAACGGGCTGCTGAACAACTTCCTGATGTCGATCGGGCTGATTCATTCGCCCATCGAGCTATATCACACGAACACGGCCGTCTATATCGGCATGGTGTATTCGTACCTGCCGTTCCTCGTGATGCCGCTCTACGCGCATCTCGTGAAGATGGACCTGACGCTGCTCGAGGCCGCGTACGACCTCGGTGCGAAGCCGTGGACGGCGTTCTGGCGGATCACACTGCCGCTGTCGAAGAACGGCATCATCGCGGGCTGTCTGCTGGTGTTCATTCCGGCTGTGGGCGAGTACGTGATTCCTGAACTGCTCGGCGGCGCGAATACGTTGATGATCGGCCGCGTGATGTGGAATGAGTTCTTCGATAACGCCGACTGGCCGATGGCTTCCGCCGTCACCTGCGCGATGGTGCTGCTGCTGCTCGTTCCGATGGCGCTGTTTCAGTATGCGCAGGCGAAGGAACTGGAGGAGAAACGCTGATGAAGCCCAATCGTGTATTGCAGTTCATCGCGCTCGCGATCGGCTTCGCGTTCCTCTACGTGCCGATCATCAGCCTCGTCGTGTACTCGTTCAACGAGTCGCAGCTCGTGACGGTGTGGACGCGCTTCTCGACGCGCTGGTACTCGGCCTTGCTGCAGGACGAAGAACTGATCAACGCCGCGTGGCTGTCGCTGCGGGTGGCGTTGCTGACCGCGTTCGCGTCGGTGATCATCGGCACCTGGGCGGGCTTCGTGCTCGCGCGCATGGGTCGGTTTCGCGGCTTCACGCTGTACACCGGGATGATCAATGCACCCCTCGTCATTCCCGAAGTGATCCAGGGCATTTCGCTGCTGCTGCTGTTCATCGAAATGGGCAAGTGGCTCGGCTGGCCGGCGGGACGCGGCATTTTCACGATCTGGATCGGTCACGTGATGTTGTGTATTTCCTACGTCGCGATTATTGTGCAGTCGCGCGTGCGCGACCTGCATCCGTCGCTCGAGGAAGCTGCACTGGATCTCGGCGCCACGCCGTTGCGTGTATTTTTCTTCATCACGCTGCCGCTGATCTCGCAGGCGCTGGTGGCCGGGTGGCTGCTGTCGTTCACGCTGTCGATCGATGACCTGGTGCTTTCCGCGTTCCTGTCGGGCCCGGGTTCGACGACGCTGCCGCTGGTGGTGTTCTCGCGCGTGCGGCTCGGGCTGAATCCGGAAATGAATGCACTGGCGACGCTGTTCATCGCCGTCGTCACGGTGGGCGTCGTGGTGGCGAATCACTTCATGCAGCGCGCCGAGAAGCGGCGTCTGGCAATGGCAATCTGATTCAGTTTGCCGTCAGCACTTCACTGTGGATGGCCGGCGCCCGTGAGGGCTCCGGCCATTTTTCATGCGGCTGAATCCGAGTGCAGGCTCAGATCCGGTAGCCGATCCGCAGGCCACCCCAATGCCGGCCGTTCACGAAGATCGGCGCCGACGCGTCCTTCATCAGCGCATATTCGCCACCGCCCATGTCGCGCCGGTAGGTTTGCAGCAGAAAACGCTTCGTACTGGTTCCGGCGGCAAGGCCCGTGCGGTCGTTGAAGATCCGCCGGTTGCGGCAGTTCGCGGCATTCCACACAGGATCGTCGCGCTGCGGCTGCGAGAACTTGAGATTGTGAGTGGGGAGGTAGCCGCGCACGTCGACGGCTGCACAGAAGGCCACGCGAGGATCCAGTTCCAGCATCGGCTCCTGGACGAGCGGCAGAATCTTGTCTGTCAACTCGGTGAAGCGCGTGACGAACTGCGGCGGGTTTGTTCCGGGTACCGGAACGTAGCGATCGTCGAACAGGTCGTTCATTGTCAGCTCACCGCGTGCGATTGCCACTTCGAACAGTTTGCCGACTTTCGCCGCCGCTGCTTCGACGGCGTCGATGAAGGGCGTGTCGGCCGTTGCGACGCCTGTGGCCGCCGTCAGTTCGATCAGATTCTCCGATACGCCGAGCAGACTGCCGAGCCGGTTCTTCGCCTGCACGAAATTCTCGCCGGAATGCTCGACGTCCGTCGCAATCTCCAGCACCTGCGATTCGAATGCATTGCATTGCTCTTCGATTTCACCGGACAGTGTCGCGATCTGGTTCGCCTCTGCATTTAATTGCATGATGGCGTGACCCGTCGTATGCACGACGTCGCCGATCATCCGCGTGCCTTCGCGTACCCGTTGTGCGCGTGCGGTGTTTTCGGCGCCCTCGGCAATCAGACGTTCTGTCTGTTCGGTGAGTTGGGCGAGCGTCGTTTCGATCTGGCCCGTCGCCTGCGCTGTCTTGGCGGAGAGCGTCTTCACCTCGGCCGCGACGACGGCGAAGCTCTTGCCGAAGTCGCCGGCGCGCGCGGCCTCGATCGCGGCGTTCAGCGCGAGCAGGTGCGTTTGCCGGGCGATCAGCGAAATCTCCTCCGACACGCGGCTCACGTGTGAGAGCGCCGCCCGCAACGCGCCGATCTGGCTCTCGATCACCGTCACGCCTTCGACCAGCCCGTGTATATCGGACAGCGATCCGTCGAGTGTCTGCTGCGAATTTTCGACATCGCCCGCGGCCTGTGCCGTCACCGTGCTCATTTCGCGAGCCGCCGCGGCGATGCGATGGTTGCCCGCGAGAGTGGCCGCCGCCGACTGGCGCAGCGTGTGGCACACGTCGGCCTGCCGTTCAACCCGCGCGGCGACTTCTTCGATATGGCCGGACACGTCGCAGATCTCGATGCCCAGCTTGCCCGCCTGCGCGGCGATTTCGCCGACAACGGAAGAAGTGCCGCCATGGCGGCGCGAGCGGCGATTGAAGAAGCCCGTCATGCTCAAATCTCCTGAACGGCGTGGCGCTGTCGTGCGCTGTCTCGATGTCTGTCTGATTGGCGTGTCGGTGCATGCGACAGGGTGAGCGATTGCATCAATCTGCACCTTATGCGCATGAAGTGCGGCACATGAATTGCACGCGCGCAACACGTTTACGGCTTCTCTACGGCGTCTTACGGGAGCGCTTGATAGGGACTATCCCGCAGTCGGATCGGGTACGATCGCCGATGTCCGTGCGCACGCCATGCCACGTCTGCCGAATCCGCCAACCAATGACCGATGATTGAATCTTTTGCGCGCGTGTCGGGCTGGGAACAGCTGGTGTATCTATGGGAACTGATCGTAATGGTTTGCAAGTTCCTGTGGGGACTGTTACGCCTGCTGGGCGGCGGCTGAACATGAAGCGTTGTGCCATGCACTGGCACGCAGTGCAGGATGAACTGCAGTAAGCTGACATGCTTCGTGATTCGTGATTCGTGATTCGTGATGCTAGCGATGGCCAAACATGAACGATGATTCCACCCAGCGCTTCACCGACCGAGTCGCCGACTACGTCAAATTCCGGCCGGGCTATCCCCGCGAAATCGTCACATTCCTGCACTCAAACTGCGGACTGGCTCCCGGTGCGAAGGTCGCCGACATCGGCGCGGGCACGGGAATTTCGGCACGCCTTTTTCTGGACGCAGGACACCCCGTCGTCGCCGTCGAGCCCAATCAGGCGATGCGAGCCGCCGCCGATGCGTGGCTCGGGGACTACCCCAGCTATTCCAGCGTGGCGGGCACAGCCGAATCGACGTCACTCGGCAGCGCGAGCGTCGATCTCGTCGTCGCGGCGCAGGCGTTTCACTGGTTCGATCCCCTTGCCGCGCGACGTGAGTTCGCGCGCATTCTGACGCCGCGCGGTCTGATCGCGTTGATGTGGAATAGCCGGCTGCTCGACGGTACGCCTTTTCTTGCTGGCTACGAAGCGTTGCTGCGCCGTTTCAGCGACGACTACTTGTCCGTTTCCGGGCGCTACGCGGACGACGCATCGATGGCTGCCTGGTTCGGCGACGGTCTCGCGCACACCGCACGGATGCCGAACGCGCAGAAGCTCGACTTCGAAGGGCTGAAGGGCAGGCTGATGTCGTCGTCGTACGCGCCGAAAGTCGGGCATCCGAATCATGAGCCGATGCTCGCTGCGCTAAGTGATCTGTTTGACCGTACCGCACAGAACGGCACGATCGAATTCGTCTATGAAACGCGCGTGTATGTCGGGTGTCGCAAACACGGGCGCTAAACCTGCACCGGAGTGCGCAGAATATCGGGCGTGCCGAGAAATGATTGCAGGTCCTGCATGACCCGCTGCGGCGCTTCCTCCATCGGAATATGTCCGAGTCCGTCGTACATGATCGATCGCGCACCTGGAATACGGCGCGTGAATTCCGCTGCATGTTCCGGAGGAATCCAGCGATCTTTTGCACCCCACAGTATCAGCGTCGGCACGTCGAGTGTGCTCAGCACGGTGGTATCGAGATCGGCGAAGTCGAGTGCCGGCACCATTTTGCCGATCGCTTCACGCGTGCCTTCACCGTGAAAGAACTCGACATAGCGGCGCAATAGGTCCGGCGCGATCTCGCACGCGTCGCCATAGACGTTGCGCACAGCGCCGGTGATGATCGATTCCGGCAGGCACCACGGCGCGCTCAGGCGCACGGGCGCATGATTGAACAGACCGATATAGACAGGCAGCTTCAGCGGAAAGCCGGCGGCATCGATCAGTACGAGCCGCTCGACGGCGTCGCGGTGGCGCGCCGCATAATCCCACGCGAGCAGACCTCCAAGCGAACTGCCGATCAACGTCGCCCGACCAATGCCGAGCACCTGCATGAAGGTGTCGAAGAAACGCCGATAGGTGGGCAGGTCCGTTGTTTCGATGGCGCCCGCTGCATTGCGCAGCGGCCCTGTCACGCCAAACGGCGGGAGATCGAGCCGGATCACGCGATAGTCGCGCGTCATGGCGGATGCAACATCGTTCCATGTATGCAGCGATGAAGCGAAGCCATGGATCATCACGATCGTACTCTCGCCCGCGCCTTCGTCGACGTAGTGCACATCGGTGCCCATGATCTGCACGAATCGTGACCCCGTTTGCGTGTAACGGCGTTTTAGGCAGTATGACTTTCCGTGAGCCAGTGGCTGGCCCGCCGTGAGGAACCAAACGCGGGTTAGCATCACTGCCAGAGCCGCACGATGTGCACAGGGCACACCCCGGCGATTTCCAGCGCGGAGGCCAGCGTGAACCACGATAGCACGGTGTTTGTCGGTCTGGATGTTCACAAGGAGTCGATCACGGTGGCGTACGCAATCGATATGGCCGACGTGGAACTGTTGGGCAAGATCGGAACGCTGAAGGCGGATATCGATCGCTTGTGCAAGCGTGTTCAGTCGAAGGCGCGCCATGTCCGCGTTGTCTATGAAGCCGGCCCCTGCGGCTACGGACTCTACAGGGAGCTCGTTGAAAGAGGATTCGACTGCGTGGTATGCGCGCCGTCCCTGATCCCGAAGAAACCGGGCGAGCGCGTCAAGACGGACCGGCGCGATGCGGTCAAGCTCGTACGCGCACTGCGCGCTGGCGACCTGTCAGCGGTACACGTGCCGGATGTTGAAGATGAGGCGTTCCGGGACCTGGCGCGCACATGGGCGGCAGCGAAAGCAGATCTCAGACAGGCCCGCCAGCGATTGAAGTCCTTCCTGCTATCGCATGGAGTCCGCTACTCAGGTAACGCCAACTGGGGTCCCGCGCACCGGCGATGGATAAGCGTATTTGCATTCCCAAACCACTGGCAGCAACTGGCCTTCGACGAGTGCCGTCGCACGATCGAAGACAGGTTTGCGCAATGTGAGCGCCTCGAGGCGACCCTGCACGAAGCTGTCGTCGGCTGGCGATTTTATCCGGCCATTCTCGGTCTGCAGACCATGCGCGGCATACAGTTCATCACCGCCGTGGGCATGCTCTCCGAATTGGGAGATCTCTCCCGCTTCGAGCACCCGCGTCAACTGATGGCCTGGCTGGGCGTGACGCCCTCAGAACATTCTTCGGGTGAGCGGCGGCGTCAGGGCAGCATCACGAAGAACGGCAATAGCTATGCAAGAAAGCTGCTCGTCGAGGCCGCCTGGAGCTACAGATACCCGGCACGCGTGAGCCCGGAAATTCAGCGCCGACATGAAGGCATCCCCAAGCGCATCCTCGACCGTGCCTGGGACGCACAGGTCCGACTCTGCCGCCGATACCGCAAGCTGGCAGCACGCGGCAAGAATGTGAACATCGCTGTCGTCGCCGTCGCACGCGAACTTGCGGGGTTCATCTGGGACATCAGCAAGCTCGCAATGTCGCTCGCCGTAACGCGAAACGAGCAGCCGGCGTAGCGCTGAGCTTGGCTACACAGATTTGACGAGTTTCCTGAAGGCGGCGTAGCCCGGCACCCGAGCAACCCGCGGCTGGACTATGCAACGGACATCATTCGATTTGCGACTTTAGATAGCGGCAGGCTCAAGGGGCGGACCTCTGTAATGCGGTACCCAACCCGCGAATATCAGTGCGATCCACCGTCGAGACTTACTGCTACGTCGCCCTCAGGAAATTCATGTGTCTTCCAAACGAAAACCGATCCCGATTGACACGGAAAGTCATATCAGTTCATCGCGTGCAACGCTGGTGAGGCCGAGGGGTTCGGCTAAGGAGCGCGGGGGCAGCGGCGCATGCAGTGTCCGGGTCGTCTCGACGTTCTTCATCTTTTTCGTCTCCCTGTTGGTACGGCATGGAATCACCTGTCTTCGGTGCACACTCCTAACGTGAATAGATGTATTCGCTGCCGCGCACACGGCGCGTGCGCCGGCGGAAACTGAACGTGAAGCCCGGCCAGATCGCGGTAACCTTGCCGCTCTTCGTCTGATACCAGCTATGGCAGCCGCTGGCCCACACTGTTTGCCGCATGTCGAGTTGCAGGCGCTCATTGAATGCGCGTTGTACGTCGGAACGAAGATTCATCGTGCGTGCGCCGCGACGCTGCAGTTCACGAAGGCAGTCGGCAATGTATTGCACCTGGGACTCGATCATGTAGATCATCGAGTTGTGACCAAGGCCCGTGTTCGGGCCTGCCATCATGAAGAAGTTCGGGAAGTTCGCGATGCTGGTGCCGAGGTACGCTTCGGGACCATCGCGCAGCCACAACGCGCCAAGGTCGGCACCATCGACGCCCGAGACGTCGAATGGCGCACCGACGTCGTTGACCTGAAATCCGGTGCCGCAAATGATCGCATCGACGGCATGATGCACGCCGTCGGACGTCACGATGCCGTCGTGCACGATAGTGCGAATCGGCGTGGTCACGACACTCACATTAGGCTGACGGAGTGCAGGGTAGTAGTCGCTCGACAGCAGCACGCGCTTGCATCCGAGCCTGTAGTCGGGCGTGACTTTCGCGCGCAGTGCAGGATCCTTCACCCGACGTTCGAGATAGCTGCGCGCAAATTTCATCGCGGGATGTGCGAGCCTGGGGTTGACGAAGAAGGCGATGCCGCGCGATTCCATCTGCCAGTAAATTGCACCGCGTACGAAGCGTTGTGTGAACGGCAGATGCTTGAAGAACCAGCGCGCGCGATCGCCGATGGGCTTGTCGGGCTTGGGCATGATCCACGGCGCGGTGCGCTGGAACAGCAGCAACGCTGCGACGCGCGGCTGGATTTGCGGCACGAACTGGATTGCACTCGCGCCTGTGCCAATGACCGCGACGCGTTTGCCTTCGAGCGGATAGGCGTGATCCCAACGTGCCGAATGAAATATCTTGCCGCGAAAGGTATCGAGCCCATCGATGCGCGGCATCGCGGGACGAGACAACGGGCCGCTTGCGGCGATCACGACGTCCGCCTCGACGGTCTCATGCATGCCATTACGTGCGATGTCGAGCAGCCAGACCATACGTGCTTCATCGAAACGCGCAGCCGTTACGTGTGCATTGAACTGGATCGCGCTGTCCACCTGATACTTGCGTGCACAATGCTTCAGATACGCCAGTATCTCGTGTTGATGGCTGAACGCCCGTGACCATGCCGGGTTCGCTTCGAATGAAAACGAATACAGATGCGACGGCACATCGCATGCAGCGCCCGGATAGATGTTATCGCGCCACGTGCCGCCTAAATCGCCGGCCGCTTCGTAGATTGAAAATGATGTGTAGCCTAGCCGCTTGAGCCGGATCGCCATGCCGATGCCCGAGAAGCCGCTTCCAATAATCGCGATACGCAACTCGGCAGGACGGGGAGAGGACATGGGTTCGGCGCTCCGGCGCATCGTCGGAGTCCTGGAACTCTCGATGGCGAATAGGATGAAATTTGTTTTGTCTACATCCGTCTACGACGGTTTAAGCGCAGGGTAGACAACTGTACACATCGCGTCAAGATCGTTGTACAGTGCTCGCTCGAAGGTCGAGACATGGCTCGACCGCATTGCATCGTTACACGGACGCTCATGCAACCCGCATCGGAACTGGAACTCGCGCCCGGCAAGCGCAAACTGATCGAGGCTGCGCTGCGGCTCACGGCCAGTGGGCGCAGCTTCACGAGTCTCGGGCTGCGCGAACTGGCACGCGAGGCAAAACTCAATCCGAACACCTTCTACCGGCACTTCGATACGCTCGATGACCTTGCGCGCGAAGCCGTCGATTGGGTCAGCCGCCGTTTGCGGCCCATGCTGCGGCACGAACGCTGGCTTGCCGCGCACGACGAACCGCATAGCGTGCCGCGCCGCGCGTGTGCTGCGTTCTTTGCGTTCGCGCTGGAAAACCGCGAGGCGTTTCTGAGCGCGCTGGCCGAATATCATGGCACGTCGCCTGTGCTGCGCGAGGCCGTGCGCGTCAACCTGAACGAAGTGTCGACGGAGATGGCCGAGGACGTCGTGCAGTTGAACCTGATGCCTGCGCTGCCGCGCGAGACCGTGGAGGAAATCTGTACGCAGATCGTGCTGCAATTGTTCCATCTGTCGCACGAATTTATCGGCAACGCTGCGCAGCGCGAGTCGTTGATCGATTACGCGGAGCGCTTCATCGTCAGGCTGTTTGCGGGCGCGGTAGTGCTCGCGCAGCACGAGGCGCACGGCTGACCCGCCTGATCGCATCGTGCGATATGACGTGCAATGCAAAGGGCTCCGTGAGGAGCCCTTTGCATCTGGCGATCGGCGATCGGCGTTTGATACCGCGGGAATCCGCGCCGTCAGATCATCACGTATCGTTCCAGCCGCCCGAATCGTCGTTGCTGCCCATGTCGACGCCACCGTCTCCGCCGCCATCGCTCCAGTCGTTGGAACCCTGGCCGAAATCGATCGAGCCCGCGTCGCTGCCGCCACGCTTGCGCGATTCGTCGTCGACGATCACATCGCGCTCGACCACGCGATCGCGGCCGGAGTTGAGCGCTTCGCCGAGCAGCACGCCCGTCAGCAGGCCGCCCATGCCGCCGCCGAAGCCGCCGCCTTGCTGCACGATGACGGGCGGTTGCTGTTGCTGCGGCGGATACGGGTAGGGAGCTTGCGGCGGATAGTTCGGCGGATAGCCCGGCTGGCTGCGGCCGAATGCTTCGTTCGCTTCGCGAGCGTACGGCGACTCACCCGCGGCCGACGTGGCAGCGGGTGCCGCGTTCGGATCGGGCCGGCCTTCGGCGCGCGCCTTGAGGCTCGCCACCTGCCGTTCGAGATCTTCGATCTGATAAGGCGGGACGGGGTTCTTGCTGTTCGACAGCGCTTCGACCAGCTGCCGCAACTGCGTCTCGGCGCCTTCGACTTCGCGTTCGAGCGCCTCATGCCCTGGCGCCGTCGACAGCTTCACGTCGAGCTTCAGCGAACGCACGTCGTTGAGCAGATCGGTGGCGCGCTTGAGTTGCACGCGACGGTCGTCGTTGGCGCGCGTGTCGTCCTGCGAGCGCGCGCGGCGCAGCGTCCAGCGCAAGATCAGCGCGATTGCGCCGATCAGCACGACGATGCCGATCCACATGCCCATCGAAGGACCGTGCCGCTCGGGCGCCTGCCGGATTGCGGACTGCGTTGCGGACTGGGTGGCAGGCGTGGACTCCTGCTGCGCGAACGGATTGCTGGTGCGATGCGAGGCGCCGCCGACACGCGCAGCGTCAGCGCGCAGACGCGCTTCCGTCTCTGCGAATCGGCCGGGGTCCGTGAAGCGGACCTGCGGGTCGAGTGTCTTCGCCTGTTGAAGCTGCGCAAGGGCATCAGCGGGGCGGCCTTCGCGGTCCAGCACCTGCGCGTACAGATAGTGCGCGCGAGCGCTGTCGGGATGCGCCTTCAGCACTTCGTTCAACTGCGCGTCGGCCTTTGGCCAGTTGCCCTGTTGAATCGTCGTTTCGATCTGCGTCGCCGTGGGCACCGCGAACGCTGCGCCCGAGACAAGCATCAACGAAAGCGTCAGGGACACACCGGCTGCTGCGAGAAATTTTTTCATGATGCGGGCCGGGCGCATTGACGCCCGTCTCCATGACTATCGAGTTGCCGTGCCGCGCGCTTCATACCAGACCATGCGTGCCGAAACACGTCTGGCGCGCGGCACATCGCCTGTCGCGCTTATTGCGCAGGCGTGTCCAGCTGCTTCTTCAACGCGGCGAGACGGTCGTCGACGGACGGGCCGCGGTTCAGGTCCGCGAGCTTGTCGTCGAGCGCCTTGCCGCTCTTCACGTCGGCGGAATTCAGACGCGCATCGGAACGTGCCGTCGACAACGCGACCTTGTCTTCCAGCTTCTGAAAATCTTCAGCAAGATTCTTGCCGCCGATGCCACCCAGTGCGGTAGCCGCGGTGTCCTTGGCTTCTGCGATCTGCTGCTTGGCCTGCAGGATGTTCGAGCGCGCGTTCAGGTCGTTGCGACGCTGCCGCATGTCGTCGATCTGCGTCTTCAACTGGTCGACGGACGGTTCGAGCGTGGTCAGTTCCTTTGCCAGCGCATCGCGCTCGGCTTCCGCCGTGGCTTGCGCGCCGATCGCTTCGCGGGCGAGCGCTTCGTCACCCGCCTGCAGCGCGCGCTTCGCGCCGTCTTCATACTTCTTCGCCTTGTCGGCCGCCACGTCGCGCTTGCTTTGCTGCGTCGCGACCTGCGCCTGAATCTCGATCAGCGAGTTCTCCGCCTTCGCGATGCTCTCGTCGAGTTCGCGCACGATCTGGCGCGCATCACGCGACGGGTCCTGCACGGAATCGGCTGCGTCGTTCAAGAGACCTTTGACTGTCCGCGTGATGCTGTCAAAAAGCGACATGAATACCTCCGTAGAATGAAATCGACGCTGAATACCCGGCGCCTGGAACAACGTGCGCGACGGTGTCGACAACACGTAGTTTACGCCGCCATACGCGACGCTGCGGGCATGCTGCATGTCATCCGGCAGCGTCCGTTTGCGCATGTTGCAGGATGGCCAGGCAGCCGGTCCTGACATCGGGGCGCACGGGCGAAATGCAATAGCGGGACGCAAATTTAACCGTTATCCGCGTATGCGTTCATGCTTCGTTGCCACTCCGAAAGCGATGCGTGAACGGGTATTCAACAGCTCGCGGATATTACACCACGGGTACCCTTAAAATCGTCTTAAAGTGCGATTTTCTGCGTGTTCTGGCCGCTGTTTTTGCAATCTTTTGCTGCGTGCGGGAGTGCGCGCAACGACATGAACGAATCAGCACGCGCATTTTGTCAAAGCGTGTCGAAACATGCCGGCGCGCCTGATCGGATTCTTTCGGATAGCCGACGATACGGCGCAACCCGACGCTGCGAGTTCACGCGAAGCGGCCGTTGCCCTCGGCGGGATCGATGCCCGATTCGTCGCTTTCCTGGTCCTGATGCCGGTTGCCTGCAGCGTTTCGGTTCGACGCGAGCAGTGTGCGTGTTCTGGATGGCGTGCGCGTGTCGGCGCCTGCATGAGGCGAGTCCGCTGCATCGTCGGATGCGAGCGCCGCGGCTTTTGCGGCTGTGACGCGCGCGGCGGCCTGAGCAGCGGCCTCAGCAGTGGCCTGAGCAGCGGCATCGTCGTCGGCGCTTTCGGACGCGTCGAGCGCCGTGGGCGCGACGGCAGGTTCGGCAGAAAGATCGGCAGGGCGCGCGAGATCGATTGGTGCGAGCGCTTCGTGCGAGGCGGAGCCGGCGAGCACGGTATCGTTTTCAGTCGGCGCGGGCTTGTCGCGCAGAGCGGGCGACCTGAGCGCCGCCGGCGTGGCCTGCCGCAGGTGCTTGCTGGCCCGCGCGACGCGCTGCAAGGCTTCGTTCAGCGCGTCGGGTTCGCGCGGCGCGCGCAGCCGGTCGACGATGCTCGCCGCCTTGACCTGTTCGCTGGTCGCGCCGAAGCTCAGCACCGCTCGCCGCATGAGTTCGCTGACGCTGATGCCGAGGTTGTCGGCCGTCGCGGAGATGGCGCGTTTCTGGGCGGGCGTCACGAAGACGACGATGCGTTCGCTGGGCTTGTTCATAGATCGGCTCGCGTTCTTTGTTGGTGTCGAACTGCGGAGGAATCCGGGCAGGCGGCGAGTCCTGCTGGGCGCGCGTCGATCCATCATAAGACTAAATCGTGGCGGACGGCTACGCGCGGGTGCAAATCGGGCGGGCAGTAAAATGACTGTCACATCAAAGGGTTGCCGCGCTTGCGGGAGGATTGTCCACAGGGCTCTCCACATTTTCTGTTGATAACGGCACAAGCGGGCGCGCAAGCCGCGTCAACCGGCGCAACACGGTGTATTTGCGCACGTCGGGGCGCAATCATGAGGGAATTCTTACAAAAAAATCACGTTCCGCGCCGCTTGATTTCTTTAAAATGCGCTGTTACGTTGCGCCAGACACTGCCCGGGCGCGCCGTGCGGCCGGCCGGGACGGGGTAGAACAATCGGTGCCGCGCGGCGGCAGTCGCCGGGGCGGAAAGCGTTGTGCCGCGCCGTGCTGAACCGCGTCGCCGTCAAGCGGGCGCAAGCGGGCGCAAGCGGAGCGGGCGCAATGCGCCGAACTGGCGCGCAACGGTGCCGCAGCGGCGCACGACGCGCGCGAGCGGCGCCACGATCACGATTCAAGCGCACCACGCGTGCATACCGGGCGCGGAGGACGCGCTCATCATTCCAGTCATGCCAATCATCAAACGACCGCATTCTTCCAGTTCCTCAGGGCATCCAGGCCGCGAGCCATCCTTCGGCAGCAACGACAACCCGAGTCGCGACTACCGCTACGCGCAGCGTGAAGACGACGGCGAAGAGCGTGGCGGCTCGGGACGCTCCGGGGGGCGCTCGATAGGCGGCACGATCACGATGTGGTTCGCCGGACTGTTTGCGACGCTCGCCGTCGTCGGCGCGCTGATCGTCGGGTATGCGCTCGTGGTGATGGGCCCGCAGCTGCCGTCGCTCGACGCGCTGACCGACTATCGTCCGAAGGTGCCGCTGCGCATCTACACGGCGGATCACGTGCTGATCGGCGAGTTCGGTGAAGAGCGCCGCAGTCTCGTGCGCTTCCAGGACATTCCCGACGTGCAGAAGAAAGCGGTGCTCGCGATCGAGGACTACCGCTTCTACGAGCACGGCGGCGTCGATTTCATCGGTATTCTGCGCGCGGGTTTCGCGGACATCATGCACGGCGGCTCGTCGCAGGGCGCGAGCACGATCACGATGCAGGTCGCGCGCAACTTCTTCCTGTCGAGCGAAAAGACGTACACGCGCAAGGTCTATGAAATGCTGCTCGCGTACAAGATCGAGCGCGCGCTGACGAAGGACCAGATTCTCGAGCTGTACATGAACCAGATCTATCTGGGCGAACGCGCTTACGGCTTCGCGGCTGCGGCGCGCGTGTACTTCGGCAAGGATCTGAAGGACATCACACTTGCCGAAGCGGCGATGCTCGCCGGCCTGCCGAAGGCGCCGTCCGCGTACAACCCGGTTGTCAATCCGAAGCGCGCGAAGATTCGTCAGGAATACATCCTGAAGCGGATGCTGGATCTCAACTACATCACCCAGGACCAGTACAACCAGGCCGTCAAGGAAGAGATTCACACGAAGACGGCGGGCAACGAATACAGCGTGCACGCCGAGTACATCGCGGAAATGGTGCGCCAGATGATGTACGCGCAGTACAGGGACGAAACGTACACGCGCGGCCTCAACGTCACGACGACGATCGATTCTGCCGATCAGGAAGCCGCGTATCGCGCGGTGCGCAAGGGCGTGATGGACTACGAGCGCCGCCACGGCTATCGCGGGCCGGAAGGTTTCGTCGAGTTGCCGGCTGCGGGCGACGAGCGCGACGAGGCGATCGAAGACGCGCTCAACGATCACCCGGATAACGGCGAGATCGTGGCCGCTGTCGTGACGTCGGCGACGGCGAAGGAAGTGAAGGTGCAAATGCTCGACGGCACGCAGGCGAGCGTGACGGGCGACGGGCTGAGGTTCGCGGCGGGCTCGCTGTCGGCGCGTGCGGCGCAGGCGCAGAAGATCCGGCCGGGTTCGATCGTGCGCCTGATCGCCGATGCGAACGGCAAGTGGCAGATCACGCAGTTGCCGCAAGTGGAGGGCGCGCTGGTGTCGATGACGCCGCAGGACGGCGCGATCCGCGCGCTTGTCGGCGGCTTCGACTTCAACAAGAACAAGTTCAACCACATCACGCAGGCATGGCGCCAGCCGGGGTCGAGCTTCAAGCCGTTCATCTATTCGGCCGCGCTCGACAAGGGCCTCGGACCGGCGACGATCATCAACGACGCGCCGCTCTACTTCCCGCCGAGCGCGCCGGGCGGCGACGCATGGGAGCCGAAGGATGACGATCAGCCCGATGGTCCGATGCCGCTGCGCCTCGCGTTGCAGAAGTCGAAGAACCTCGTGTCGATCCGCATCCTGTCGTATATCGGCACGAAGTACGCGCAGGACTTCGTCACGCAGCGCTTCGGCTTCGACGCCGACAAGACGCCGCCGTATCTCCCGATGGCGCTCGGCGCGGGTCTCGTCACGCCGCTGCAATCGGCGGGCGCGTATAGCGTGTTTGCGAACGGCGGCTATCGGATCAATCCGTATCTGATCGCCGAAGTCGACGATGCGCACGGCCAGCCGCTGTCGCGCGCGCAGCCGCTCACGGCGGGCAAGGATGCGCCGCGTACGCTCGAGCCGCGCAACGCGTACATCATGAACAGCCTGCTGCATTCGGTGGCGACGGCGGGCACGGGCGCGGGCACCAACGTGCTGAAGCGCAACGACCTGCAAGGCAAGACGGGTACGACGAACGACGCGAAGGACGGCTGGTTCGCCGGCTATCAGCAATCGCTCGTGGCCGTCGCGTGGATGGGCTACGACCAGCCGAAGTCGCTCGGCAGCCGCGAATTCGGTGCGCAACTGGCGCTCCCCATCTGGGTCGAGTACATGCAGCGTGCGCTGCGCGGCGTGCCGCAAGCCGAGCCGGAAGTGCCGCCGGGCGTGACGACCGTCGATGGCGAACTGTTCTATGCGGACATGACGCCGGGAGCGGGGTTTGTCGCGAGCATCGGGATGGATTCGGCGAATCCGCTGGCGAGCGGCGGCGATGCGGTTGGTGCGGTGGGGCCGGCGGGTATGACGCCGCCTGCGCCGCCGCCGAACGTCACGTCGACGGAGAAGAAGCAGATTATGGATCTGTTCGAGTCGAACAAGCCTTGATAGCCGTTTGAGTGGCTGGAAAGAAAAACGCGCCCGTGGTGGAAATCATGGGCGCGTTTTTTTATATTCGATGAGCGTGCATCAGCGGATGATTCCGATGCGCGCTCAACGGGTTAGGGCGGTTGTCCGGGCGTTATCAACAAGCCTGCCAACAGATTCTGTTGATAACGTCGCGTGAATTTCGATTGCCGGTTTTCCGGGCAGCCACGCTCCATCCGCATCGCGAGAAAAATCCGCTGCTGCCTCAACACCTTATCCCGCTTGTCCCGAGGATCTCAACAAGCTCATCCCCAGAAACTGGGGATAACTTCACACGGCGCGCTACTGTGCAGTGGCTGCCTGCGCCTCATCGGCAGGCGGATTCCCCATCGCCTGAAACAACGCGGCCGTATCGTTCAACCGGGCGCCCGTATAGCGAATCTCGTCGAGCCTTGCGTTGCGATACTGCTGCTCGCTTGCCCGCGATGCCGTCAGGGGCACGGCGCCCAGCCGATAGCGCGCGGACGTTTCGTCGAACGCGTGTTGAGCCGCGCGCGCCGCGACATTGGCGGCATCGAGCGACTGCGCATCATGTTCGAGCGCGGCGAGCGTATCGGCAACGTTCTGAAACGCCGCCAGCACCGTTTGCCTGTATTGCGACGTCGCGGCGTCGTAAGAAGCCACCGCCGCGCGCCGCTGCGCAAATAAAGCGCCGCCATGAAAGATCGGCTGCGAGATCGATGCGCCGATGCTCCAGATCGCGCCCGCGCCCGACAGCGCAACAGGCCAACTGAAACCGCCTTGTCCCATCGACGCATTCAACGTGATGCTCGGGAACATCTGCGCCGTCGCGACGCCGACATCGGCGGCGGCCGCTTTTAGCGTCGCGTCGGCGGCCTCGATATCCGGGCGCGCTTTCAGCAGATCCGACGGGACCGACACGGGCACCTGTTCGGGCACATGCAGCGACGCGAGATCGAGCGGCGCCGGCGCGGCATCCGGCGTGCGTCCGAGCAGCACGGCGAGCGCGTGGCGCGTCGTCAGCAACTGCTGGCGCGCAGCGGGCAAACTCGCGGCCAGCGACGCCGCGCTTTGCTGCGCATTGAGCAGATCGCTGTGCGAGACCGCGCCGAGATCGTAACGGCGCTGCGTGTCGCGCGCCTGTTCGCCGGCGAGCGTGACGAGACGTTCCGTCGTGTTGACCTGGGCATCGAGCATCGCTGCCGAAATCGCCGCCGTCACGATGTTCGCGGCGAGCGCCCGCCGCGCCGCGTCGAACTGGAACGCCTGCACGTTCACGCGCGAGGCCAGCGCAGCATCCGCCAGCCGCGCCGCGCCGAAAATATCGAACGTGTATTGCGCCTGCAACTGGCCGACGAACACGTTGTACAGAAACGTATTTGGCCCGGCCTGAGGAATTCCGAGCGCACGCTGGCGCGCGGCCTGGCCGCCGGCGTCGATGGTCGGCAGCATGTTGCTGCCGATCTGCGCGCGCAACTGTTCGCGGGCCGCCGTCAGGCTCTTGTCGGCGGCGGCGAGGGTCGGGCTGTTGCGCAGGCCTTCGTCGACGAGCGCGTTCAGTTCATCCGACTGAAACGTGCGCCACCATTCCGGCACCGCCTTCGCGCCGACGACGAACTGCTGGGTGACGCCTTGTGCGGGCACCGTCTGCATCGGTTGCCCGTCGGCGCCATAGTGCGCGGGCGCGGGCATCGCGGGCGGATTGCCGTTCGGCCCAAATGAGCAGGCCGCCGCGAACACGGAAGCTGCAGCGACAGCGCAAGACGTGCGGGTCATCGAAAGAAGGCTCATGATCAATTCCCCGAATGTTCGGACGGCCCGGGCCGCGGATCGCGCTCGTTGTCACGCACGCGGAACCATGCGGCATACAGCGCGGGCAGATAGAACAGCGTGAGCACCGTCGCGCTCGTGATGCCGCCCATCAGCGCCGTCGCCATCGGTCCGAAAAAGTTGGAGCGCAGCAGCGGAATCAGCGCGAGCACGGCGGCCGCAGCCGTCAGCGTGATCGGGCGGAAGCGCCGCACGGTTGCGCCGACGATCGCATCGAAGCGTTTGTGTCCTTGCGCGATGTCCTGCTCGATCTGATCGACGAGAATCACCGAGTTACGCATGATGATGCCGAACATCGCAATCACCCCGAGCATCGCGACGAAGCCGAACGGCTTGCCGAACAGCAGCAGCGTCACGACCACGCCGATCAGACCGAGCGGCGCGGTCAGCACGACCATCAGCACGCGCGAAAAGCTCTGCAGCTGGATCATCAGCAGCGTCAGCACCGCGATGATCATGATGGGCATCTGCGCGTTGATCGACGTCTGACCCTTCGCGCTTTCTTCAACCGATCCGCCGATCTCGATCCGATAACCGACGGGCAGCGTCGAACGGATCGTCGCCAGCTGTTTGTCGACGGCATGCGTGACGTCGATGCCTTGCGCGTTGCCGCGCACGTCCGACTGCACGGTGATCGTCGGTTGACGGTCGCGTTCCCAGATCACGCCGTATTCCAGGTCGTCGCGCATATGGCCGAGCGTGCCGAGCGGCACCGAGCCGTTCGGCGTCGGCATCGCCAGCGTGAGCAGTTGCGACGGGTCGACGCGCTCGCTCTTCGGCGCGCGCAGATCGACGCTGATCAGCTTGTCGCGCTCGCGGTACTGCGTAACCGTGTAGCCGGACAGTGTCATCGCGAGAAAGCTCGATACGTCCGCCGATGTCACGCCCAGTTCGCGCGCCTTCTTCTGATCGACTTCGAAACGCACCGAGCGCTCGGCGGGCTCGTCCCAGTCGAACTGCACGTTCGCCGTACCCGCGTTCTCGCGCATCGTCGCGGCCACTTTTTCGGCGATCGAGCGCACGGTCGCGATGTCGTCGCCACTCACACGGAACTGCACGGGATAACCGACGGGCGGGCCGTTTTCGAGGCGCGACAGACGTGTGCGGATCGCGGGGAAGTCGTTGCGCAACTTCGGTTCGAGCCAGCGCGCGAGCTTCTCGCGGTCTTCAACCGACTTCGCCGTGATCACAAACTGCGCGAAGTTCGGCTGCTGCAATTGCTGGTCGAGCGGCAAATAGAAGCGCGGGGCGCCCGAGCCGACGAAGTCCACCGAATGATCGATTTCCGGCCGTCCTTCGAGCGCCTTTTCGATGCGCTGCGCCTGGCGCAAGGTCGCTTCGAACGACGCCCCTTCCGGCAGCCGCACGTCGACGAGCAGTTCAGGGCGGTCCGAACTCGGGAAGAACTGTTGCGGCACGAGCGTGAAGCCCGCCAGCGACACGACAAACAGAATCACCGTGATCGCGAGCACGATGAAGCGCCGCTCGATGCACCACGTGATCCAGTCTGTCAGGCGTCGATAGAAGCGCGTTTCGTAGATATCGTGCTCGTGATCTTCAGGTTCGTGCGCCTGGCGTTTGCGCTCCGGCAGCAGGTGATAGCCGAGCATCGGAATCAGCACGACGGCCGCCAGCCACGACGCGATTAGCGCGATCGCCGACACTTCGAAGATCGAGCGCGTGTATTCGCCCGTGCTCGACTTCGCGAGCGCAATGGGCAGAAAGCCTGCCACGGTGACGAGCGTGCCCGTGAGCATCGGGAACGCGGTGCTCGTGTAGGCGAACGCGGCGGCGCGCGTGCGGTTCCAGCCCTGTTCGAGCTTCACGGCCATCATTTCGACGGCGATGATGGCATCGTCGACGAGCAGGCCGAGCGCGAGCACCAGCGTGCCGAGCGAGACCTTGTGCAAGCCGATGTCGAACAGATACATGCACAGTGCGGTGACGGCGAGCACGACGGGAATCGAGATCACGACCACCATCCCCGTGCGGACGCCCAGTGACACGAGACTGACGACGAGCACGATTGCGACGGCTTCGGCGACGGCTTCGAGGAAGTCGTCGACGGAATGCGCGACCGCTTGCGGCATGCTCGACACTTCGACGAGCTTCAGACCCGCGGGCAGATGCGCCTGCAATTCCGTCATCTTCGCGTCGAGCGCCTTGCCGAGCCGGATCACATCGCCGCCGGTCTGCATCGTCACGCCGATGCCGAGCACAGGCTTGCCTGCGAAGCGCATTTGCGTGACGACGGGATCGTCGTAGCCGCGCTTGATGGTCGCGATGTCGCCGAGCCGGAACGAGCGCCCGTTGATGCGGATCAGCGTATCGGCGAGCGCGTTCAGGTCTTTGAACTGGCCCGTGGGACGCACGAACACGCGGTCGTCGTGTGTCGTCAGCGTGCCCGACGGCGAGACGCTGTTCTGCGAGTTGATCGCCTGCGCGAGCTGGTTGGGCGAAATGCCAAGGCGCGTGAGTTGCGTGTTCGTGATCTCGACATAGATGTGCTGGTCGGGATCGCCGAAATAGTCGACCTTGCCGACGCCCGGCACGCGCAGCAGCACGGTGCGCAGTTCGTCCGCATAGTCGTGCAGTTGCGCCGCCGAAAAGCCGTCGCCCTCGAGCGTATAGATGTTCGTGTAGACGTCGCCGAACTCGTCGTTGAAGAACGGGCCCTGAATGCCTTGCGGCAAGGTCTGCGTAATGTCGCCGACTTTCTTGCGCACCTGGTACCAGGTTTCCGGCACGTCCTTGACGGGCGCGGAGTCCTTCATCGTGAAGAAGATCAGCGATTCGCCGGGGCGCGAGTAGCTCCGCAGAAAATCGATCGCGGGCGTTTCCTGCAGCTTGCGGCCGATGCGGTCGGTGACTTCTTCCTGCACCTGACGCGCGGTTGCGCCGGGCCAGAACGTGCGGATCACCATCACGCGGAACGTGAACGGCGGATCTTCCGATTGCGCGAGCTTCGTGTAGGCGAGGATACCGAACGCCGTCGCGAGCGCGATCAGAAACACCACCAGCGCCTGATGCCGCAGCGCCCACGCGGACAGGTTGAAGCGTCCTTCTTCGTCGCGCATTCCGCTCATGACGCGAAATCCTCGGGATGCAGCGGTGCGACGACGCGGACTGTCTCGCCCGCCGTCACCGTATGCACGCCTTGCCAGACGACGCGTTCGCCTTCGTTGAGCCCTTGCGAGATTGCAATGGTCCGCTCGGCATAGTGCGAAACCTGCACGCGGCGCAGTTCGAGCTGATCGCTGCCGCTCTTCACCACCCAGACGGCGGGCTGCGTGCCGTCATGGAAAAGGGCCGTGGCGGGCAGCGTGTAGAGGCTGGCGTGCGCAGCGGCGCTGTCGTGCGCGAAGTCGATATCGGCGGTCATGCCGAGGCGCACGTCCGTGCCCGGTTGATCGAGCGTGAGTTTCGCGCGCCATGTGCGGCTTTGCGGATCGGCCGCGGGCGACAGTTCGCGCACGCGCGCGTTGAACGTGCGGCCGGGCAGTGCGCCGAGCTTGACGGTTGCATTCGTGCCGACGCGCAGCGACGCGAGCGCGCCTTCGGGCACGTCGCACACGACGTCGACATCGCCCGACCACGCGAGGTTGTAGACGGCCTGTCCCGACGACACGTTTTGACCCGTGTCCGCCTGTTCCGCCGTGATGACGCCTGCGTGATCGGCGGCGAGCGTCGTGTATTGCAGTTGATCTTTCGCGAGCGCGGCCTGCTGCTGGGCCTGATCGCGTTGCGCGGCCGCCGATGCATAGGCGTCTTCCGTCTGCTCCAGCTGTGTCTGCGCGATCAGGTTCTCGCGCGCCTGCGCGCGGTCGCGATCGAGCTGCTGTTTTGCGTAGACGAGGCGGTGCTGTGCTGCATCGAGTTGCGCGGCTGCGCTGGCGGCGTTCTTCTGCGCATCGGCGGGATCGAGCCGCGCGACGATCTGGCCGTTCTGTACGACGTCGCCGAGACGCACGCGCCGCTCGATGATCTTGCCGCCGATACGGAACGACAGAGGCGTCGAGTAACGCGCCTGCACTTCGCCCGGCAGCGACGCGGCGAGCGGCTGGCCATCGGCATGCACGGCGACGGCCACCACGGGCCGCGGTGCGGGCGCAGAGGCTTCCTTGTTGTGGCACGCGGCGAGCGTCAGCGTGCTGGCGAGAACGAGGGCCGCGAACGACGTACGGTGAAGCGATGGAGATGTGGCAGACAGGCGGAACAGCATGCGCGCAATGACTGGCGCGCCACGACGGGAACGATTCACGATGCCCCCAGGCTGAGATGCAAACGGATACGGCAGGCCAGAGGCTACCGACGGCGTGCGGTGAAGCATCCATGCGCGCGTGTCGATTCAGATCGCGTCAGATCGCATCGACACGCATGTCGCTTCACCAGGTACTGCACTGATTGCTTTAGATGTTGGAGTGCATTCTAATACACACATGTATTTGAATGCAAAGCTGAATCTGGTGTCGGATCGATGCTAGACTGTTAAATATGAAACGCATACGACTCACCCGCGAACAGAGCAAAGACCAGACGCGTCTGCGTCTGCTCGATGCTGCGCAGGCCATTTTCATGAAGAAGGGGTTCGTTGCGGCGAGTGTCGAAGACATCGCCGAGGCGGCGGGCTACACGCGCGGCGCGTTCTATTCGAACTTCCGCAGCAAGCCGGAGCTGTTTCTGGAGTTGCTGAGGCGCGATCACGAGTCGATGCAGGCGGATCTGCAGAGCATCTTCGAAGAGAACGCGACGCGCGAGGAAATGGAAGCGAGCGTGCTGCGCTACTACAGCCGCATGCCGAGCGAGAACAAGTGCTTCATCTTGTGGGTCGAGGCGAAGCTGCTCGCCGCGCGCGATGCGCGCTTCCGTGTGCGCTTCAATGCATTCATGCATGAGAAGCTCGAGCAGCTGACGGCGTACATCGCGGAGTTTTCGGTGCGCGTCGGCACGCCGCTGCCGTTGCCGGCCGAAACGCTGGCGCTCGGCCTGATGGGTCTGTGCGACGGCATGCAATTCTTCTTCACTGTTGATCCGCAGCGCTTTTCCGGCGAGCGCGCGGAAGAAGTGCTCGGCAGCTTCTTCGCGCGCGTGGTGTTCGGCCGCTCGATCGAGTGACCCGAGCGGCTCAGGCGGCTCGAGCGGCTCAGGCGGCTTTGAGCGGCTCGAGCGCGCCGCTCAGATCCACACGTCGTTGAGCGCCGTGCGATCGCTCGTTTCGCCGCCCGTGTTCTTCACGCCGCGCGGCTCGATCAGCAGCAGCTTCACTTCTTTTTCCGCGTAGGGCTTGTGCTCCTTGCCCTTCGGCACGACAAACATGTCTCCCGCCGACAGAAGCACTGCGCCGTCGCGGAAATCGATGCGGAGTTCGCCTTCCAGCACGATGAAGGTTTCATCCGTATCGGCATGATCGTGCCAGATGAAATCGCCTTCGATCTTCACGACCTTGAACTGGTAGTCATTCATTTCGGCGACCACGCGCGGCTGCCACTGGTCGTGGATACGGCTCAGCTTGTCGGTGAAATTGATTGCTCGATAGGGTGTGGCGGACATGGCGTTTCCTTTCGTTGAAAGTCAATGCCAGCGAGTGTAGTGACGCGTCCGTGCGGGTGTCTTGAACGTTCGTGCAAGCGCGGTGCGGTCAGCGGGTTTGCGGGGCGAGCATGCGCAGCCAGCGCGACGGCGTCACCCCGTAAGCGGCCACGAAATGCCGCGTCATATGGCTTTGATCCGCAAAGCCCGCGACGGCGGCGGCATCGACGAGCGCCATGCCGCGCAACATCGATAGCCGTGCGGCGTCGAGCCTGCGCATCGTCAGATAGCGATGCGGACTCGTGCCGAAAAACGTGCGGAAATCGCGCGACAGGCTCCAGCGGTCGCGACCGCTGGCGGTGGCGAGTTCGTCGAGCGTGACAGGGCGGTCGAGCGCCGCATGCAGATAATCGCGTGCGATTTGCGCCGCGCGGAAATCGGCGGACGCGCGCAGCGGCTGAATGGAACGCGCGCCCGATGCAGCGTCGAGCGCATGCGCGAGATCGAACAGCGCGTCGTCCTGTTCGAGCGGATCCATCGCGCGGTCGATGCCTTGCAGCAGCGCTTCCGTCGCGGCGGCGAGGCGCGGATCGTCCGACAGCCCGCCTTCGATGAACGGCAACGGCTTGCCGCCCAGCGCCGCCTGGAATACAGCGGGCTCGACGTAGATCATCCGGTAGCGGAAACCTTCGTCGGTGCCCGCCTGGCCGTCGTGCATTTCGTCGGGATGCAGCACCATCGTGCCGCCGGGCAGACTGTTGCGCACGCAGCGCCGGTAATGAAAACTCTGCACGCCAGCGAGCGTGCGGCCGATCGCGTACGTATCGTGCCGATGCAACGCATAGCCGTTGTGCTGGAAAAATGCCTCGATGCGTTCGACGCCGTCCTGCGCGGGCGCGCGCCTGATCCAGTCGCGATTGCGAGCAAGCGTGTCCGAAGGCGTGCTCGCCGCCGCTGTATCCGTCGTACCCGTCGTGCTGATGAGCGTCTGCATGCCGCCTGCCTGCTGACGCGCGCCGTCAGATGCCAAGGCCCGGCCCGAAATTGCTGCCGATCAGCTTCGTCACCGACTGGATGTCCGCGTAGTCCTGCTCGGGCAGCCCGTCGAGCATCGACAGGACTTCGTTGCTCGCGCCGGCTTCGCGCGCGGCGTCGACGAGCGCATCCTTGTTGAGCGGATAGGTGACGCCGCTCAGGACATCTGCGATCTGCAGGTCAATCGATTCACCCGGAATAGTCGATCCCGTCATGCTCGCGCTCCATTGTTCTGAAAGTTGTCGACGCGAGCGGGACGACCCGCCCATCGAATCGTGCTGTTGAACGCCGTGATTCGCGCCGTCATGTCTGCAGATGCTCGTCCTGTGCGATGAAGCCGCGTTCGAGGTGCCGCGACTTCGGTAGTGCAATGTGCTCCCATCGCTCCGGCCGGATATCGGTCTGGGCCGCGACGTCCGGCGCGGCGGGCGCGACGGGGGCGGCATTGGCGCGGGCGGCGGCCATGTCGATCGTGCCGTCCGTCGCCGTATGCACCGGCGCAGCGAAACACGAAGCCGACAACGTCACCATGATCAACAGCGTCGAGGTTTTCATCGCTCGACCTCCTTATGCCAGGCAGCGCAGGAACTGCATGCAAGCGGTATGCCATTTCGATAACCATGCCAGGCGCCCGCTCCACGCGGTCGCCGTCTGCGAGCACCGCGCGTCCCCCACATATTACGCCAGTTATTTTTACAAGCGCTGGAGAGGGGCAAGGAAGCGGAGATATGGCGCGGCGTTGATGGAGGTTTGACGCAGTTTGACACCTGGCGAGCACGGCACACGGAACGGTCTGGCGGCGGCGTGCGATGCACACGGCATCCGTATGTAGAAAGCGGGTGGCGTTAACCCCCGCCTGTTCTGACACGTCAGCGGATACGTCGGCGGACACGCCGACAGGCGGCGCGGGTGGCCGGTCAGCGCAGCACCTCGAAACGCGTCCACGGCCACGACGGCCGGTCGCGCATATAGCCGTTCAGCCAGTTCCATTGCGGATGGCGTTTCATGAACGCCTGCGCGTCGAACGGCCGGCCGCACGGATGACCCCAGCGCGCGAAGAAGGCCATCTCTCGCGCCATTTCGCTGTCGACGACCTTGCCGTCGTTCGCGCCCCACGGATTGAACGGCCCGTGATCCGAGCCGCCGAAGCGCTGGTCGTCGAGTTCGAGGTGGCCGCAGATCGTGCGCGAGCACGGGTTATCGGGGCGATCGAGATAGACGTCGTGATGATCGGCGATCATCGCCTTCGCCAGCTCGACGTCGATCTGGCCGCGATGCATCTCCTCGAGCTGCATGAAGCGCAAGCGCCGCGCGCCGTTGCGGCGCACGTCGGTGTAGTCCTCGCCTTCGCCCGTGCATTCCTGGTTGCGGATTTTCAGATCGGTCGCGGCGTTATAGCCGCTGTAGAAGCCGTCCTTCGTGCTTTCGAAACCGGAGTAGTGCAGGCCGAGCTCATAGCGGGCGATTTCCCCCGTCTTCGTGTCGCCGATCAGCCAGCTGTTCGCGTAGCCGCCGTTGTTGGCCATCGCGAACATCTCGCACCATTCGCCGATGCTGTCCGCGTACTGCGTGGCGCGTCGCGAGCGATAGAACTCGGGCGCGCCCGACGCGTTGTAGCCCGCGAAATTCGAAATCGTCGTCTCCGTCACCATCAGGCCCGCCGACGTCACCCAGAAATCCGTCAGGCTCGAAATGCAGCCGGGCAGCCCCTGCATCAGGATGCGGTTGCCCGATTCGGGCACGATATCGAATACGACGTTGAACGCGTCGCCGGCCGCATAGCGGTCCCATGAGTTGTGCGCCATCACGATGCGGCCGTCGCGCGTCGCGCTGCCCGTCGCGATGAACGCGCTGCAATGATGCCCGCGCCGGCCGCGCCATGGCTTTAATCCGAACTGCGGCTTCTGCTGCGCGGCGTGCTGCGGCCACCAGCTTTGCAGCAGATCCATGTAGCCGTTCCACGCGAGTACTTCGGCGAACGTGAGTTTTGCGCCGTCGGCGATGCCCTGGATTTCGTCGGCGTATTCGGTGTCGATGCGAGACGCGAACTGCTCGACAGCGGCATTGACGAAGGTATCGAAATCCTCGCCCGTGTCCCATTTTGCAAGGTAGCGGGCAGTGCGGATCGCGTTCTGGATTTCGGCAGCGAGCAACTGGCCGTGTTGCTCGCCGCGATCGTACGGCTCGCCTTCGACATGCACGAAGATCCAGCCCGCATGATCGCGGCGCACGGCATCGATGGACGGTTTGCTCATCTTCGCTCCCGTTCGTCCGGACAGCGCGGCATCGCCGCCGGCGTTGCTCGGCGCCGTGACTCGCGGGATGCGGCTTGCGGCTCGTTCAGCTTCGTCCGCGGTTCCGCGGTCAATTCATTGTAGGGAACTTGCCGCGCTTTGCCATGGGCCGAACGGGACGGGCACGCGTGACTGGCGACTAGCGCGCCGGGTTCATCCGGAAGTACGCGTCGAGCAGCGAGGTCTTGTAGACGACGCCCGCGAGCGTCGGCCGCGCCGCGCTTTCGACGACGGGCAGCCGCTCGCCCTGGAACGCCATGAAATGCTGAAGCGCGACGCCGAGCGGCATGTCGGGCGTGAGCACGTCGAAATGCGGCTGCAGGTAGTCGGCGGCCGTCTTCGCCGACGTGTCGCGCTTGTCGAGGAGATCGGACGTGATGTCTTTCAGCGCGACCACGCCGAGAAACGATCCGCTGTCATCCGTCACGTACAGGTATTTGACGGGATATTCGAGAAACACGCGCGTCATGTCGTGCACGGTCGCGTTCGGCTGTACGACGGTTTGCGGCGGGCGGATCAGCTCGCGCATCTGCGTGGCACGCAGCCGCATGCGTTCCTTTTCCTCGCGGCTGCGATGCAGCGTGATGTCGTACATCGACGTCTTGCCGATCGCGCGCGCCGCGAAGTACGCGACCACACACGACAGCATCAAGGGCAGCACGACCTGATAGCTGAGCGTCATTTCGAAAATCATCAGGATCGCCATCAGCGGCGCCTGCGTCGCGCCCGCGAGAAACGCGCCCATGCCGACCATCGCGTAGGCGAACGGCGCGGACGTCGCGTGCGGCCAGAGCGCATTCATGCCGAGGCCGAACAGCGAGCCGATCACGGCGCCGACGAAGAGCGTCGGCGTAAATACGCCGCCGACGGCGCCCGAGCCGACGGTGGCCGCCGTCGCGATCAGTTTGAACGCGAGCACGACGAGCAGTGCCGTCCACGTCCACGGCGAATGCAGGATCGAGTTGACGACGCTATAGCCGTTGCCCCACACCTCGGGCGTCCAGACGGACAGAATGCCGACGACCAGACCGCCGAGCGCGAGGCGCAAGGGCAGCGGCACGGGCAGCCGGCCGAACGCGGCCTTGCTGGTGTCGATGAGCCGCAGGAACTGCGGCGCGGCCGTGCCGCACAGCAGGCCGAGCGCGACGAAAAGCAGCACTTCGAGTCCCGCGACGGGCGGAAACACGGGCATTTCGTAAGGTGGCTTGTAGCCCGCGAACTCGCGCATCACGATGTTCGCCACCACCGACGACACCACGACGGGGCCGAAGCTTTCCATCGCGATCGAACCGAGCACGATCTCCGTGACGAAGAAGGCGCCCGCGATAGGCGCGCTGTACGCGGACGTGATACCCGCCGCCGCGCCGCAGGCGACGAGCAGCCGCAGACGCGGCGGATCGAAATGCACGACGCGCCCGATCAGCGACGCGCCGAGCGCGGCAAGCTGCACCATCGGACCTTCGCGGCCGATCGAACCGCCGCTCGAAATCGTGAACAGCGACGACACGCTGCGCCACAGGCTCACGCGCACGGGCACGACGCCGTCGCCGATCACGACGGCTTCCATGTAGTCGGTGTGCAGCTTCCTGTCGACGCCGCGCTGCGCGACGAGCAGCAGCAAGCCCGCGATCAGTCCGCCGAACGCAGGCAAGCCGATGCGCATCGCGAGCGGCAGCCGCCGCGCCATGTCGACGAGACTGCCGTCCGCTCCGGTGAACACCCGCTGAAGCAGCGAGATGCCTTCGCGAAAGGCAATCGTCGCGAAGGCGCCCGCGATGCCGACGATCACCGACCACACCAGCATCGTGTGTGCATCGGACAGGCGGAACAGACGGGCGGCGCGGGTACGCAGTCTCAGCAGGAATGAAAGCACGGAAGGAGCGGGCGTTTAAGGTTGTTTGACGCGTGCGGCCTGCATGTTATCGGCCTCGCGCGACGACGGCTTGAAGGACGGCACGCCCGTTACGTTGCGCGCCGCGGCGAAATGAAAGTGCGCTGTCAGCGCAGGTCAGCGAGCGTCCTTGTCGAGTTCGGGATAGTGCCGGAAGACACAGGTTTCGTTGTACGGCAGGCGCCGTTCCGAGTCGAGATAGGCCGCGATGTTCGGCCGCTTGAGCACTGCGTCGTGCAGCGCGGCGAGGCGCGGATGACGCTCGCCAAAATGCTTCATCGCGCGTGGAAACGCATAATGCAGCCCGTCGATCAGCTGGAACATCGACAGGTCGACGTACGTCAACGTGTCGCCGACCATGTGCGTGTCGCCCGCAGGGTTCTGCTTCAGCACGCGCTCGAAGTAGCCCATGAACTTTGGAATGCGATGGTCGATGAAATCCGTCGAGCGGATTTTCGCGGCCTCTTTCTGTTCCTCGTAGTACATGCCCGATGCGAGGGGATGATGCGTGTCGTGCGCTTCCGTGACCATGTCGGCGATGGTCAGTTGCAGGCCGTTCGCGACGTAGCGCAGGCTGTCGATTTCCGGCGCGAGATTCAGCTTCGGCCCGAGGTAGAACAGGATGTTGGCCGTCTGCGAAATGATCAGATCGCCGTCCTGCAGAAAGGGCGGCGCATAGGGCAGACAGGCTTCGTTCCTGTCGTTGAGCACGTCGATCATCGCGCCCGTGCCGAGCCCGTTCTGTTCGTCGCCGCGCGCCACGTCGACGTAGTCCGCGCGCGCTTCTTCCAGCGCGAGCCGCACGAATTCGCCACGGCCCTGCAAGCCGTCCCAGTAGTAGAGCTTGTAAGTCATCGATCGGTCCTCATTCGGGTTTTGGCGGCGCGGGTCGCGCTGCGTTTGCACACGGAAGGGAGCTAGAAGTATGCCGCGCGATCTGCGAAATTTGCGTGTTCCCGAAGGTGTAGGCAAAAAGCACGAAAGCCCCGCACGCGGCGGGGCTTGTCTGGAAGGGGTGACGGCTTAGCCGAACAGGTGCTGGACGAGCCATGTGATGCCGAGACCGCCTGCGAAGAGCCACACGTAGAGGATCAGGCCCGTCGTCAGTGCGCGGGGGCCGGCATCGCGGATCTGCGAGAGGCGCGTTTCGATCCCGAGCGCCGTCATGGCCATCGTCAGTGCGAACGTGTCGAGCATGTTCACCGTGTTCGTTGCCGCTTCGGGCAGGATGTGCAGCGAGTTCACGACGACACAGGCGAGGAAGCCGAGGGCAAACCAGGGCACGGCAAGCTTGCGCGGCGCATGCGCTGCATCGTGCGTGCCCTTTGCCGCCGCCTGACGCGCCGAGCGGTTCACCCACAGGCCGACGATCAGCAGCACGGGCACGAGCAGCATCACGCGGGTCATCTTGACGATGGTGGCGATATGCGTCGCTTCCGGGCTCACGTTGCTCGCCGCGCCGACCACCTGCGCGACTTCGTGAATCGTGCCGCCGAAGAACAGACCGACACCCGTGGTATCCAGATGGAGGATGCCGGCGCGCAGCAGCGCAGGGTAGAGGAACATCGACAGCGTGCCGAACAGCACCACGCTGCCGACGGCCATCGCGCTCTTGTGCGGCTTGGATTGCAGCGTCGATTCGAAGGCGAGCACGGCGGCTGCGCCGCAGATCGCGCTACCCGCCGCCGTGAGCAGCGCGCTGTCGCGATCGAGCTTCATCAGTTTCATGCCTGCCCAGGTGCCGATCACGAGCGTGCTGACCACGATCAGCAGCGATTCCGCGAGACCCGGCAGACCGACTTGCGCGATTTCCTGAATGCTCACGCGCAAGCCGAAAAAAGCGACGGCGATGCGCAGCAGCTTGCGCGCCGAGAAATTGACGCCGGCCGCCCAGCTATCGGGCATGCCGTCTTTCAGCGCGTTGCCGTAGATCATCCCGCCGACGATGCCGACGATCAGCGGGCTGATGCCCAGACTGGCGATCGACGGAATCGCGGCGATCCGCGTGACGGCCGCGGCGAACAGGGCGACGAACAGAATGCCGTTGATCTGGCCGCGCGTCGATGACGGCGCGGCGGCGGGAACGGCATGGGTGTGGGCGGTGGACATGGGTTCAACCTCTTCGTTGAAGGCTGCTTGACTCGATGGCCTTATCCTAATTTACGTATATCGATATGAAAAATCGTGATTTAGAATGTCATGTATCGGGAAATCTGATATTTTGTCGCCATGACCCCGGATCAGCTTATAACGTTCGCCGCCGTCGCCGAACATCGGAACATCAGCCGCGCCGCGCTGGCGCTGCATCTGTCGCAACCCGCCGTGTCCGGGCAGTTGCGCCAGTTGCAGGACGAATTCGGCGAGCCGCTGTATCTGCGCGACGGCCGCGGCGTGCGTCTCACGCCCGCCGGCGAACAACTCGCCAGCTATGCGTCGCGGCTGCGCGACACCTTTCGCCAGGTGTATGCGTATCGCGACGCGCTGCGCGGCATGGAGCAGGGCACGTTGCGCATCGGCGCGAGCACGACGCCTGCAAGCTATCTGCTGCCCTATCTGATTGCCGGGTTCCAGCGGCTGCACCCCGACGTCACCGTGCATACGGATGACGGCAACACGGCCGATATCGTCGGCGGCCTCGCGTCGTTCGATATCGCGCTCGTCGAAGGGCAGGTCGGTGGCGATCTGCCGCCCGATACGGTCGTGCATCCGTGGCACGAGGACGAGATCGTCGCGATCATGCCGCGCGCGCATCCGCTCGCCGCGGCCGGCTCGCAGGCCGTGACGCTGGCCGAGTTGAGCGCGCATGCGCTCGTGCTGCGGGAGGAAGGCTCCGGTGTGCGGCATCTGATCGAACACGCGTTCGCGCGCGCGGGCGCGCCGATGCGCGTCGCGCTAGCGATCGCAGGCGTCGAGGGCGTGAAGGAGGCGGTGCGCGCGGGAATGGGCGTCGGCTTCGTGTCGGCGATGTCGATGCGGCATGAGAACGAATCGCTGTGTCGCCTGCCGCTCGGGCCCGAGCCGCTCACGCGGCGGTTTTCTATTTTGGTGCCGCATGCGAGCGCGCCGTCGCGGCTCGTCGGCCGCTTTCTCGAACTGTGCCTGAACGGCGACGCACGGCCTCTGCCGGACGAGTCGGACGGTTAAGGGATTACCACTATTGGCGCGAAGGGGCGTCGCGCGGCAGTATTCGCAGCAAGCGCAGTCGCGCTTTTTTGATACCCGCCTTTGGAACCGATTCCAAAGGCTGTTTTTGAGTGATAAAGCAAGGTGCTGGGCATGTCGGAAGTTGTCATCGTCGCGAGTGCGTTTGGAGCCGATGCGATCCGCAAGGACGGTCATCACGCGTGGCTGAAGACGGCGGCGCAAGCGGGCGCGGCCGGTTTCGAAGTCCGCCGCGAGCTGTTCGCGCTGGAAGCGGAAGCGTCGTCGGAGGCGCTGTCGGCGCTCGGCAAGTCGATCGCGGCGAAAGGCCTGTGGTCGGTGTATTCGACGCCCGCCGAGCTGTACATGCCCGACGGCGCGTTCGACGAAGCCGCTTTGCGTCAGGCGCTGATCGAAGCGACGGCGCTTGGCGCGCGCTTCGTCAAGCTGCAACTGGGCGGTTTCGCGGAACGCGCGTATGGCGACGCGATAGCGGCATGCACGAAAGGCGTGGCGGCGCGGCTCGTCGTCGAGAACGGACAGCTGGAGCGCGGCGGCTCGCTTGCGCAGTTCGACGGGCTGTTCAATGCGCTTGCCAAGGAAGGCCGTCACAAGCTCGTCGGCATGACGTTCGACATCGGCAACTGGCAATGGCCTGGCGTCGATGCCGTGGAAGCGGCCCGCAAGCTGGCGGATCACGTCGAATACATCCATTGCAAGGCGGTCGCGGGTGAAGGCGCGCGCCGCTTCGCCGTCGCGCCCGCCGCCGACGATCCCGTGTTCGCGGCCGCGCTGTCGCTGCTGCCGCGCGATGTGCCGCGCGGCATCGAATTTCCGTTCGACGCAGCGCGCATGGCCGCCGACGCCTCGCACTACGTCGCATGGCTCGCGTCCGCCTGAGTGCGGCGATTCGTTAGATCAAGCCACACTGGCACAGCTGGAGAAAGCATGCATCCGACACTCGATGTCATCACCTACGGCGAAGCGATGGCGATGTTCGTCGCGGCCGAAACGGGCGCGCTCGCGAGCGTCGGCCAGTTCACGAAGCGCATCGCGGGCGCCGACCTCAACGTCGCGATCGGTCTCGCGCGGCTCGGCTTCAAGGTGGGCTGGATGAGCCGCGTCGGCGCCGATTCGTTCGGCCAGTACGTGCGCGACACGCTCGCGAAGGAAGGCATCGACCAGCGCTGCGTGACGACGGACACCCGCTATCCGACGGGCTTCCAGCTCAAGTCGAAGAACGATGACGGCAGCGATCCCGCCGTCGAATATTTTCGCAAGGGTTCGGCCGCGAGCCATCTGTCGCTCGACGACTACGTGCCGGACTATGTGCTGCCCGCGCGCCATCTGCATCTGACGGGCGTCGCGCCCGCCATTTCGGCGAGCTCGCGCGAGCTTGCGTTCCACCTGGCGCGCGAAATGCGGCACGCCGGCAAGACGATCTCGTTCGATCCGAACCTGCGCCCGACGCTATGGCCGTCGCGCGAAGCGATGGTGGCCGCACTCAACGAACTGGCGGCGTACGCCGACTGGGTGCTGCCCGGGATCGGCGAAGGCGAGATTCTGACGGGCTACACGAAGGCCGACGACATCGCTCAGTTTTACCTGGACCGTGGCGCGAAGGGCGTCGTCGTGAAGCTTGGCGCGCAGGGCGCGTACTTCCGCACGGCGACGGATTCGGGCGTGGTTGAAGCGCAGCGTGTCGAGAACGTCGTCGATACCGTCGGCGCGGGCGATGGTTTCGCAGTGGGCGTGGTGAGCGCGCTGCTCGAAGGGCGCACGCTGCCGCAGGCGGTGGCGCGCGGCAACCGCATCGGCGCGCTCGCGATTCAGGTGATCGGCGATTCCGAAGGGCTGCCGACGCGCGCCGAGCTCGACGCGCTCGAAAGCGCCGCCGCGCTGGCGGCCTGACGACACCTCGCATCAGAGATTCAGCAACACAAGACAACAACAAGATGCCCAGCCGCACGAAAAGCGCAACCCTGCGCAACGCGCGGCTCAACAGCACACCGACCGACCGCATCAGCACAATACAGGAGACACGTATGTCCTCATCGCTCGCGATTCGCCGCTGGTGGACGATCATGCCGATCGTCTTCATCACCTACAGCCTCGCCTATCTCGACCGCGCGAACTACGGTTTTGCCGCGGCCGCCGGCATCAATCAGGATCTCGGCATCAGCAAAGGGCTGTCGTCGCTGATCGGCGCGCTGTTCTTTCTCGGTTACTTCTTCTTCCAGATTCCCGGCGCGATCTACGCGGAACGCAAGAGCGTCAAGAAGCTCGTTTTCTGGAGCCTGGTGCTGTGGGGCGGCTGCGCGGCGCTGACGGGCGTCGTCAGCAACATTCCTTCGCTGATGGCGATCCGCTTCCTGCTCGGCGTCGTCGAGGCGGCCGTGATGCCCGCGATGCTGATCTTCATCGCCAACTGGTTCACGAAGCGCGAACGCTCGCGTGCCAACACGTTCCTGATTCTCGGCAACCCGGTGACGGTGCTGTGGATGTCGGTCGTGTCGGGCTATCTGGTGCATTCGTTCGGCTGGCGCCACATGTTCATCGCGGAAGGCGTGCCCGCGATCGCCTGGGCCGTCTGCTGGTGGTTTATCGTGAAGGACAAGCCCGAGCAGGTGTCCTGGCTGTCGGACGCGGACAAGAAGCAGCTCGCCGACACGCTGCGCGCCGAGCAGGCCGCCATCAAGCCGGTGCGCAACTACGGCGAAGCGTTCCGCTCGTCGGCTGTGGTCAAGCTCTGCGCACAGTACTTCTGCTGGAGCATCGGCGTGTACGGTTTCGTGCTGTGGCTGCCGTCCATCCTGAAGAACGGCTCGTCGCTCGGCATGGTCGAGACGGGCTGGCTGTCGGCGCTGCCGTATCTGGCTGCGACGATCGCGATGCTCGGGACGTCGTGGGCGTCGGATAAACTGAACAACCGCCGCGCCTTCGTGTGGCCGTTCCTGCTGATCGGCGCGCTGGCTTTTGCCGCTTCGTATGCGCTCGGCTCGACGCACTTCTGGGTGTCGTACGCGCTGCTCGTGATCGCGGGCGCCGCGATGTATGCGCCGTATGGCCCGTTCTTCGCGATCGTGCCGGAACTGCTGCCGAAGAACGTCGCGGGCGGCGCGATGGCGCTGATCAACAGCATGGGCGCGCTCGGCTCGTTCGTCGGCTCGTATGTGGTCGGCTATCTGAACGGCGCGACGGGCTCGCCCGCGGCGTCGTACGCGTTCATGAGCGTCGCGCTGCTTGCCGCCGTGGTCCTGACGCTTGCCGTCAAGCCGCAGCCGATGCAGACTTCGAAGCGCGAATCGGTGCACGTCTGAGTCGTTCTGCGTGAGCCAACCCTTCACCTCGTTGCAAGGAAAGTGAATCGATGAAGCGAAAGATCGTCGCGTACAAGCCGCTGCCGGACGATGTGCTCTCGTATCTCCAGCAGCATGCCGAAGTCGTACAGGCGGATGCCGCGCAGCACGACGTCTTCGTCGCCGCGCTGAAGGACGCGGACGGCGCGATCGGCGCGAGCGTGAAGATCACGCCCGCGATGCTCGACGGCGCGGCGAAGCTCAAGGCGCTCTCGACGATCTCGGTCGGCTACGACAACTTCGACGTCGCCGACCTGACGAAGCGCGGCATCGTGCTCGCGCATACGCCGGACGTGCTGACGGAATCGACGGCGGACACGGTGTTTTCGCTGATTCTGGCGAGCGCGCGGCGCGTCGTCGAACTGGCCGGCCTGGTGAAGGCGGGTGAATGGAAGGCGAGCATCGGGCCCGAACTGTACGGCGTCGACGTGCAGGGCAAGACGCTCGGCATCGTCGGGCTCGGGCGGATCGGCGGCGCGGTCGCGCGACGCGCGGCGCTCGGTTTCAACATGAAGGTGCTCTACACGAACCGCAGCGCCAACGCGGAAGCGGAACAGCGCTACGGCGCGCGCCGCGTCGAGTTCGACGAACTGCTCGCGAGCGCCGACTTTGTTTGCCTGCAGGTGCCGCTGACGCCTGAAACGCGTCACATGATCGGCGCGAACGAACTGCGCAAGATGAAGCGGAGCGCGATCCTGATCAACGCATCGCGGGGCCAGACCGTCGACGAACATGCACTGATCGAAGCGTTGCAGTCGGGCACGATCCGCGGCGCGGGTCTCGACGTGTTCGACAGGGAGCCGCTCGATCCGAACTCGCCGCTGCTGAAAATGAGCAACGTGGTCGCGCTGCCGCACATCGGCTCGGCGACGCACGAAACGCGTCATGCGATGGCGCGTTGCGCGGCGGAGAATCTCGTCGCCGCGCTCGACGGCACATTGAAGATCAACATCGTCAACCGCGACGTGCTTTCGCAATGAGCACGCCGACGTCAGGCGCCCCGCGCCGCGCCACTATCAGCGACGTCGCACGCGAGGCGGGCACGGGCAAGACGAGCATCTCGCGCTATCTGAACGGCGAGCTGAGCGTGCTGTCGCCGCAATTGCGCGCGCGCATCGAAGCCGCCATCGAGCGGCTCGACTATCAGCCGAACCAGATGGCGCGCGGGCTCAAGCGCGGGCGCAACCGGCTGATCGGCATGCTGGTCGCGGACCTGACGAATCCTTATTCCGTTGAAGTGCTGCAAGGCGTCGAGGCCGCGTGTCACGCGCTCGGCTACATGCCGCTCATCTGCCACGCGGCAAACGAAGTCGACATGGAGCGGCGCTTCCTGCAACTGCTGACGACGTATCGCGTGGAAGGCGTGATCGTCAACGCGCTCGGCGTCAGCGAAGAGACGCTGCGGCCCGTGGGCGGCGGCGGCATTCCGGCCGTGCTGGTGGACCGCAGCGTCGACGGGCTCGTGACCGACATGGTCGGCCTCGACAACGAAGGCGCGACGATGCTCGCGACGCGGCATCTCGTCGAGCGCGGCTTCGACCGTCTGTGGTTCGTCGTGCAGCCGTTCGAGCACATCAGTTCGCGGCGGCAGCGGGAAGCCGCGTTTCGCCAGGCGCTTAAGCAGTATCCGCAGGTGAGCGGGCGCACCGTCGTGCTCGAACTCGGCGACGCCGATGAACTCGCGCAAACTTTGAACGCGCTCGATGCCGAACTGGACGCGGCGATCGGCGCGCAGGCACCAGGCGAAGGCGCGCGGCACGTCGCGCTGTTCGCGGCCAATGGTCCCGTCGCGCTGGCGCTCGCGCGGCATCTGCATCAGCGGCATGGGCCGGACTGGCAGAAGCGCGTCGCGCTGCTGTCGATCGACGATCCCGAGTGGGCCGAGCTGGCGGGCATCACGACGATCCGTCAGCCGACTTACGACATCGGCTATCGGGCCGTCGAATTTCTGCACCAGCGCATCGACGGCGAACAGTCCAGCGCGCGCGACTGTCTGCTGCCGGGCGAACTGATCGAACGGGCGTCGACGGCGCGCTGATCGACCTTCATCGCGGCATGCGCTTACAATGCGCGGCGAGTTCCGACTTTCGCCTTGCTAACGCACATGTCCGGTCTACCTGTTTCTCCCGTCACGCTCGCCGTGCTCGGCGCCGCGACGATCTTCGTCGCGCTGCTTCCCATCTTTCTGTATCGCCGCTGGCGCACGCCTTTCGCGTTGAACCGGCGCGACGCGATTGCAGGCATTGCCATGTTCGCGCTGTCCGCGATGCTGGTCGAACGCGCGCTCAACGACTATCTGCTGCGGCAGAACGCGGCCACCAGCGAGTGGCTGTCGGACCCGCTCGCGTTCGTCGTGTACGGCGCGCTGGCCGCGGGCATCTGCGAGGAAGTGGGGCGCTTCGTTGCGATGCGCTGGCTCGCGCGCCGTCAGGCGAACGACACGCGCACTGACGGCACCGCGCTGGCATATGGTCTCGGTCACGGCGGCGCCGAAGCCTGGCTCGTCGGCGTGATGGTCCAGTCGCAATGGATCGCGTTCGGCGTGCTCGAAAACCGTGGGCAACTCGACACCTACCTTGGCAATCTTCCCGCCGGCTCGCTGATGCGGATCCATCTGCTGCTCGCCAGCCTGTCGCCCGGGATGGCGGGCGTGTTCGCGCTCGAACGCGTGGCGGCGCTGGTGTTCCAGATCGGGCTGTCGGTGCTGATGTGGCGCGGCGTGCGAGCCGGGTCGCGTGCCATACTGCCCATCGCGATCGCTGCGCACGCGCTGATCGACGTGCCCGCGGCGATGTCGCAGGCGGGGCTGCTGCCCCTCGTGACCGTCGATGCGATCTACGCGGTCGCGGCCATCGCCGTCGCTGGCATATTGATCCGGATGCACAGGCGCGCAGTCTGATCGCCGTCGAATAAAACGCTCAACCCGACTAACAGGCCAGAGGCCAATCGACATGGAAGCCTATCAGTACGAATGCGCGAACGCGGAGCTCGAAGAGCTGGCGCGCGTGATCAGCGATCTTTTTCCCGAGCAGACTCAGTTCATCGAGCGTCCCGATGAGAATGGCGTGTCGCAGATCGTCGTGCATTGGGTCGCGATGCGCTTCGGCGCGACGGCGCGCCGCATGGAATTGACGGTCGCCATTGCGCCAGCCGCGCTCGCGCGTTATCGCGCGATGCCGCCGCGTGTGCGGGGCCGCAGCTTCGCCGTGCTGCGCGCGTACGTGGAAGCGACGCTGGGATCGCTGGAAGAGGAGCACGCGGCCGGCAAGGCCGTGCCGCGCGAGGTTACGGTCGAACTGGGCGACGAGTTCGCGTAAGGCTCGGGCAACGCGCCCGGTGCGTCAGTCCGCGAGCCGATAGACCTTGGCGAAGCGCGCGGCCTGCACGACGCCGTAGTCGCCGGGTGCGTACTGCATGATCCAGTCGCCTGCCGTGCCCTTCAGCACATCGCCGCCTTGCGCGGAGCGCGCGAGCGAGAACGCCTCGTCCATCCGCTTTGCCAGCACGATGGCAGGGCGGTTGCGATACGAGCCGGGTTCGCCATGCGCAAGCGCGGCATCGGCGGGCAGATACTTCGCGTCGAAGCGTTCGCGCGACACGACCCAGCGGTCGCCCGTCGAGCCCGTGATCAGCGCGTCACCGCGTGCATAGCGGTTTGGTCCTTCGAGGCTCATCAGTTCGCCATCGCCTCCGGCAAATTGCACGGCGACGGTTTCGTCCTTGACGACGCGTTGTGCGGCCGGGTCGGCGAGCAGGTCGATGTTCTTGAGTTCGATCATGAGGCGAAGAAAACGCAGAGGTTGACGGGAGCACGCATGATGCCAGATTCGCGCGATGCTCAAGAAAAAACGCCTGCCGGTGAGGGCAGGCGTCGTGTGTGCCGCGTAGCACACGGTGTATGAAGCGTTCCGTTTTACGGCTTCACAGCGGCATCGGAAGCAGGCGCAGCGGGCTTGCCCGAACGGCGATGTTGCGGACGGCCTTCGGGCGGCTGACGGCGGAAGGTCTCGTCGGCCAGTTTCTTCTGCTCCGGCGAGAAGCTGGTGTACAGCGGGTCGAACGCATCGACGAGCTTCTTCGTGCCGTCGGCGTGCGCCTGTGTGATCTCGGCGTACTGCTTCATGTCGTCGAGCGCGGAGATGTTGGCGTTCGCGCGGCGCTGTTCGAACAGCTTGCCCATCGTTTCGCTATTGCTGCGCATGACGTCGGCGAAGGTGTTCCACTGCGATTCCTGTGCCGACGTGATCTTGAGTTGGGTGTGCAGATACTTGATGCGGTCTTCGACGCGCTGCTCGTGGCGCGCCTTGCCCGACGCCTGCGATGCAGCCGACATAGCCGGTGCGGACGCGCCCGCAGGCGCAGCCGTCTGGGCGAATGCAGCGCTCATGGTCAGTGCGGAGGCGACGGTAACGAGTGTGGCGAGGGTTTTTTTCATTGAGACTCCTGTTGTCTGCTCGTATAAGCAAATGCTGGATGATGCGACGTCATCGACGTGCATCATGCCGTGGGCTATTAGTATCACGATATCGCTTCATTGCGTCTCTATTGCGACAACTGCTTACAACCGAAACGATCGGAAATAGCCGGTGGATAAATTCGTCAGCATGGAAGTCTTCGTTGCCGTCGTCGAAGCGGGCAGCCTCACGGCAGCCGCCGAGCGCTTCGATCTGTCGTCCGCGATGGTCGGCAAGCATATCCGCTCGCTCGAAACGCAACTCGCCACGCGTCTTCTGACACGCACGACACGCCGTCAGAGCCTGACGGAAATCGGACGCCAGTATTACGAGCAATGCCGGCGCATTCTCTCTGACGTGAAGGCCGCGGAGTCGCTTGCCGAGGCGATGACATCCGCGCCGCGCGGCACCTTGAAGGTGACCGTGCCGCTCACATATGGCGTCGAAGTGTTCTCGCCCGCGATGACCGATTACCTGAACCGCTATCCCGACGTCAGCCTCGAACTCGATCTGTCGAACCGCATCTTCGATCTGATCGATGAAGGGTTCGACGCGGCGGTGCGGATCGGGCGGCTGCCGGATTCGAGTCTCGTCGCGCGGCCATTGAAGCCGTATCGGATGCGTGCGTGCGCGTCGCCCGCCTATCTGGAACGCATGGGCACTCCGCGGACGCCCGCCGATCTCGTCCGCCACGAATGTCTCGGCTTCCTGCATTGGGGCCGCGAAGGACTGTGGCGGCTCGATGGCGACGCCGAGACCGAGTGCCAGCTGCGGCCGGGACGCTTTCGCGCTAACAACGGGCAGGCGCTGAAGATGGCGGCGCTGCGCGGCTTCGGCCTCGTGCTGCAACCGGAGGCGCTGCTCGCACGCGAGATCGAGCGGGGCGAACTGGTGCCCGTGCTCGACGACTATCTGCCCGACGGTGCGCCTGTGCATCTGATCTATCCGCGCGACCGGCAGCCCACGCCGAAGCTCACCACGTTCATCGACTTCGTGATCGAGCGCTTCGGCGTGTGACCTCGATGGGTCATGTGCGCTGCGTTCGCGCGATATGTGCAGCGCGCATGTATTCGCGCGGATGCGGGCAAGGCGCATAATCCGCGTCATCGGCTCGCCGCAAACGGCGGGCTTCCACTCTCACACCAGACCTTGAATCGATGAGACCACCGCGCCTCGATCAACTCGACGAACTCGACCGCAACCTCGTCGCACTGCTGCAAGCCAATGCGCGTGAAAACGTCGCGAATCTCGCGCGCCAGCTCGGTGTCGCGCGTACGACCGTGATCGCGCGGATCGCACGGCTTGAAAAGACCAACGTGATCGCGGGCTATAGCGTGCGGCTCGGGCAGGACGTGCTCGATGCGAGCATGCATGCGTACGTCGGCATCATCATCGCGCCGAAGTACGGCCCGGACGTGCTGAAGAAGCTCAACCGGATGCCCGAAGTGCAGCTGCTGTGCGCGGTGAGCGGCGAGTTCGATTACGTCGCGTGGCTGCGGGCCGATTCGCCCGAACGCCTGAACGATCTGCTCGATCAGATCGGCGGGCTGGCGGGCGTCGAGCGCACGACGACGTCGATCATCCTTTCGCGCAAGATCGATCGCGGGATGACCTGACGAACGAGGGTCCGGACGAGGGTCCGGACGAGGGTCCGGACGAGGGTCCGTTTACGCGCTTTTGATGTGTTTTCGACGAATCGTCAGAGTGCTGCGTCATTTCGACGAAAATCATGGTCATAGCGCAGCACTTTGCGCCTATAAACCGACTCGCCTTCTCCCTACACTCTTCAGTAGAGGTTCGCTGCGGCGCGCCGACATTCACCAGACAGAGAACAAAGGAGAAGTGCATGAAAGTTGCCATCGTTGGCGCAGGTCTGATCGGTCACACCATTGCGCACATGTTGCGGGAGACGGGCGACTACGAAGTGGTCGCGATGGACCGCGATCAGCATGCGCTCGACAAGCTTGCCGCGCAGGGCATTCCGACGCGCCGCGTCGATTCAGCCGATGCCGCTGCATTGCGCGCCGAAATCCAGGGCTTCGATGCGCTCGTTAACGCGCTGCCGTATTACCTGGCCGTGAGCGTCGCGTCGGCGGCGAAGGGCGCGGGCGTGCATTACTTCGATCTGACGGAAGACGTGCGCGCGACCCACGCGATCCGCGCGATCGCGGACAGCGCCGAGCATGTGTTCATGCCTCAGTGCGGCCTCGCGCCGGGCTTCATCGGCATTGCCGCGCACGAACTGGCCAACCGCTTCACCGAGATTCGCGACGTGAAGATGCGCGTCGGTGCGCTGCCCGAGTTCCCGACCAATGCACTGAAATACAACCTGACGTGGAGCGTCGACGGTCTTATCAACGAGTACTGCCAGCCTTGCGAAGCGATCCGCGATAGCCGTACGCAGTGGGTGCAGCCGCTCGAAGGGCTCGAGCACTTTTCGCTCGACGGCATCGAGTACGAGGCATTCAACACGTCAGGCGGTCTGGGCACCTTGTGCGAAACGCTGTCGGGCCGCGTCGAAACGCTCGACTACAAGTCGGTGCGCTATCCGGGCCATCGCGCGCTGATGCAGTTCCTGCTCGAAGACCTGCGCCTCGCCACCGACCGCGACACGCTGAAGACGATCATGCGCCGCTCGGTGCCGTCGACGGCTCAGGACGTCGTGCTCGTGTTCATCACCGTGACGGGCATGCGCGACGGCCAGCTGGTGCAGGAAGTGTTCACGCGCAAGATCTTCGCGAAGACCGTCTGCGGCGTGCCGATGAGCGCGATCCAGATCACGACGGCAGGCGCAATGTGCGCGGTGCTCGACCTGTTCCGCGAGAAGAAGCTGCCGCAGAGCGGTTTCGTGCGTCAGGAGCAGGTGTCGCTGCGCGATTTCCTCGCGAACCGCTTCGGCCAGCTGTACGAAGGCCGTGCGCTGGAGGCGACGGCGACCGTTTGATTCTCTGGCGTGAAACATGCCATGCCGAGGGCCGGTTGAGATGATCGAAGCTCCGTAGAGAGCTGTTTGTGAGTCGATAGGGAAACGGGCGCCCCGCCTTTCTGGCGGGACGCCCGTTTTGCGTTTGCAGCGTCGTGTTTAAACGGGCATCGGCGGCAATATGACGCCGGACGATTGCGGTGTCCGCACGATCCGCGCAAGCAGCGCGTCGAATTCGGCAGGCGAGGGCGACGTGTTGTCGAACATCAGGAGCCCGTCGCACTCGTCGCCAGCGGGCACGAAACGGCGTTGCCGGTAGTCGTCCCAATGCGCGAGCTTGTAGGCGTCGTTCGGATTGCCGCGCGCGGCAATCCGCTCGCGCGCCGTCTCTTCCGATGTCGACACCCACACCACGCTGATCTGCACATCTTTCGGCACGCCGAGCCATGCATGATCGAAGAGCTTGTGCTCGCGCACTTCGCGCGACAGCGGACCGACCGCAATCACGCTGATGCCGAGGCGCAGGTTCTCGGCGGCTGTATCGAACAGGCCGCGATATTCCGGATCCCGAAAGTGCTGCAGAAAGAGCGGGCTGTCGCGATCGTTCGGATCGCCCGTCAGCGCGCCGATCGCGGCCGCACTGTAGACCCCATACAGCGTGTCCTTGTCGAGCAGGCAGCAGGCCTCGCCCGTCGCCTTCATCAGTGGGCCGACCAGCCGTTTGGCAAGCGTCGTTTTGCCCGTGCCTGCATGGCCGCAGATAAAAACCAGATGCGTCACGTCGATGAATCCCCGGTGGTGGAAGTTACGCCTGCGCCGATCTTGAACGGGATGGCAGCCTGCCGCAAGCCCTATGCCATTCGGCCGGATTGACGGCGCAAATGCTGGTGATAGCATTGATATCACACGTGTATCGGGGAAGGGTCATGGCAAATCTTCTGGTCCGAGGTCTGGACGATGCGTTGGTGCAGAGTCTGCGCGAGCAGGCCGCGGCTCACGGGCGCAGCGTCGAAGCAGAGCATCGGGAAATCCTGGCGCAGGCGCTCGTTCAGCCCAGGAAGTTCAGCTTCGCGGAACTGCTGATGAGCATGCCGGACGTCGGCGAAGACGCCGATTTCGAACGCCGTCATGACGCAACTGACGAAAGCGGGGGACCGGGTGTATTTGATTGATACCAACGTAATTAGCGAAATGCGCAAGAGCAGCCGCGCCAATCCCGGCGTGCAGTCTTTTTTCGGGTCAGCGAAGGAAGAAGGGCATCGCCTGTATCTGTCCGTGGTGACGGTGGGCGAGCTGCGGCGCGGCGTCGACGCGATCCGGCATCGCGGCGACCGCCTCCAGGCATTGCTTCTGGAAGGATGGCTCGACACGATCATGGAGTCGTTCAGCAGCCACATTCTGAATGTCGGCACCGACGTCGCGCAGACGTGGGGCCATCTGCGCGTGCCGGAGCCCGGGCATGCACTGGACAAGCTGATCGCGGCGACCGCGCTGATCTACAACTTGACCGTCGTTACGCGCAACGTGGCAGACTTCGAAGGGACGGGAGCACGGGTGTTGAACCCGTTTCAGACGCTGGATGCATGACCTCCGGCGCAGCCGCCGCATAACAAGGCGGCGCGCGCAAGCGCGCCGGAACAATGAACGGGACGCCTGAGGCGACGGGGAGAGAACGCATGACACGCATGCAAAGCCTTGCGGCGCGGGCAGCCGCTGCCGTCCGGCCGTTGGTTTCAGCCGCGGCTGCCGCGCTCGTTATCGGTTTGCCAGGCATGCTCGCCGCCGGTTGCGCGTCCACGCCCGCCGACAAGGTGCCGTTCAAGGACGTGCCCGCCGGGCGCATCGTCAAGCCGGGCTACACGCAGCCCGGCGACAGCAAGGTCGCCGTCGACTTGCGCCGCGAGCGGACCGACAACGTCATCGTGCGGTTTCGCGATGCGCTGGTGTATGTCGACGGCGAGCGGGTCGCGGACATCATGAACGGCGAGCACATCGTGCTCTGGCTCGCGCCGGGCACGCATCGCATCGGCGTATCGACGCAGTTCGATCCCGTCGTCGAGATCAACTTCATCGTCACGTCCGACCCGCGCTACTCGAATCGCGCCAGCGTGTCGTTCAACGACGATCACCGCATCATGCTGCGGCGCGTCGCCAATTGACGGCCGGGTTCATTGCGTCCGTGCGTCATTGACAATTCGACACAGCGTATTCGCGCAACACCACGTAACATCGTGGCTTGACACCGCGCGCCGCGCGGCTTTGCACGGCGGGCCGACAGGAGACGTCAGCCCGCCCATCCAAACTGACAGTCTGTAATCCGCAAAGCCGATTCGAATTCAAGGTATTCAAACATGCTGATCAACTGCGCCGCGTACCAGGATGGCCGCAAACTGGCCGACATCGAGATCGACGACATCAGCGTCTATGTTGCCAAACCCGAATGCTTCGTCTGGGTCGCTCTGAAAGATCCCGGCCCGGGCGAACTCGAAGTGATGAAGCACGAGTTCGGCCTGCACGAACTGGCCGTCGAAGACGTGCGTCACGGTCATCAGCGTCCGAAGATCGAGGAGTACGGCGACTCGCTGTTCGCCGTCATGCACACGATCGAAACCGACGACGACGGTGAATTCGTGATCGGCGAGGTCGACGTGTTCGTCGGCGCGAACTATGTGCTGTCGGTGCGGCGCGGCACGCGTCACGGGTTTCAGGAGGTGCGCGCGCGCTGCGAGCGCGAGCCGCAACTGTTGAAGGAAGGCGCGGCGTTCGTGCTGTATGCGCTGGCCGACAACGTCGTCGACCGTTACTTTCCGATTCTCGAGGCGATGGGCACCGAGATCGAGCAGATCGAAGACCGCATTTTCGACAAGCACGATCTGGCCGCGTCGCGCGCGATCATCGAAGACCTGTATTCGTTGAAGCGCCGTCTCGTGACGCTGCAGCATCACATCGAGCCGCTGCTCGAAGGCATCAGCAAGCTGGTGGGCGGGCGCATTCCCGCCATCTGCGTCGGCATGCAGGCGTACTTCCGCGACGTCTACGATCACCTCGACCGCATCGTGCGAACCATCGAGGGCCGGCGCGAAATCATCGTCACGGCAGTCCAGGTGAATCTCGGCATGATCTCGCTCGCCGAGAACGAAGTGACCAAGCGGCTCGGCTCGTTCGCCGCGCTGTTCGCGGTGCCGACGATGATCGCCGGCATCTACGGGATGAACTTCCAGGAGATCCCGGAGCTGCACTTCAAATACGGATATCCCATCTGTCTGCTGGCCATGCTGCTGATCGACGTCCTGCTGTATCGCGGCTTCAAGAAGGCGAACTGGCTGTAACGCGGGCGGGGTGGCCATGTCGACCAGCCAGCGCGCAGGGCTTACCGCTTTGTCAACGCGAGCCGCACGCCCAGACCGATGAAGCCCGCACCCACCACACGATCGATCCAGCGCCGCACGCCGGGCCGCGACTGCACGGCACGCGCGGCTGTCGCGGCGAGCCACGCGATCACGCAATCGTTGATGAGCCCAAGCGCCACGAACACGGCGCCCAGCACGAGAAACGCGAGCGTTTTGTGCGGGCTGTCCGCGCTCACGAACTGCGGGAAGAAGGCGATATAGAACAGCAGCACTTTCGGGTTCGACGCGTTCGTGACGAAGCCGCGAAAGAGCAGCGTGCCGCGCGACAGGCGCGGCGCATCGGGCACGGCCGCGCCGCTGACGACGGCGGCCGCCGCAGGCCACAGCATCCGCAGCCCGAGGTACATCAGATAGGCCGCGCCGATCCACTTGATCGCATTGAAGGCACCCGGCGACGCCGCGAGCAACGCCGTGATGCCGAGCGCGCACGCGACGGTATGCAAGCAGCCGCCGAACGCGACACCCAGCGCCGACAGCAGGCCCGCGCGACGTCCCTGCGCGATGCTCTGTCCCGCCACATACGCGATGTCCGGTCCGGGCGTCAGATTGAGCACGGTGACGGCGACGAGAAACAGCGGAAACTGGCTAATGCCGAACATGGCGGCTCCATGCATGAAAGTCTCGCGGACGTCGCCGCTCACATCGACGGCAACACGAAGGCTAAACCCGGTCCGGCTCATGATACGCACGTCCCACCTGTTGCGCAGATCGTGACGGCATCCGCTTTTTCCCTTGCGGCGTACGCAATAAAAGGCCAGCATATGCGACCTGCTTGCCATATAACTTGCGGCTCGCGGGAAGATGGGAAGTATCTGAAAGGCAAGACCGGCGTGTCGTCAAGCAAAGCCGGGCATCACGAACGCCGTGATGAACGAAGCGTGAAACCGCAGGCACCACGTCGTTCGTATAGGCAGACCAATGCAGAACAAGCGAGCCATTCTTGTCACGACGTCATTCGCCGTATCGCAGACGCAGCACGGCAACAAGCGGATCCAGCCACGCGCCGCGGGCCGCGGCACGCTGTGCAGCGCAGCACTGCCAGTCGTTGACATTGCGAACAGGCGCCGCCGAGAATAGCGCTCGCAAACGTTTGCGCATAATCAAAAAACGGACTCGTCCGAGTCCAACAACTGGAGATACTGAATGAACCAACGCATTCGCCGCCGGGTTTTGAGCGCCGCCGTCGTCCTCACGGCCGCCGCCGCGATGCCGTTTTCATCGGCCTGGGCTCAGGGCGCGAAGAAACCCAAGGTCGCGCTCGTGATGAAGTCGCTCGCCAACGAGTTCTTCCTCACGATGGAAACGGGCGCGAAGGACTACCAGAAGCACAACGCCAACCAGTTCGACCTGATCACGAACGGCATCAAGGACGAAACCGATACGGCGAACCAGATCCGCATCGTCGAACAGATGATCGTGTCGAAGGTCGACGCCATCGTGCTCGCGCCGGCGGATTCGAAGGCGCTCGTGCCCGTCGTGAAGAAGGCTGTGGACGCCGGCATCGTTGTCGTGAACATCGACAACCGGCTCGACCCCGACGTGCTGAAATCGAAGGATCTGAACGTGCCGTTCGTCGGCCCGGACAACGCGAAGGGCGCCGAGAAGGTCGGCGACTATCTGGCGAAGAAGCTGAAGTCGGGCGATGAAGTGGGGATCATCGAAGGCGTGTCGACCACGACCAACGCGCAGCAGCGCACGGCCGGCTTCAAGGCGGCGATGCAGAAGGTCGGCGCGAAGATCGACACGGTCCAGTCGGGCGAATGGGAAATCGACAAGGGCAATGCGATCGCGTCGTCGATGCTCAACGCCTATCCGAACATCAAGGCGCTTCTGTGCGGCAACGACAACATGGCGATCGGCGCGGTGTCGGCCGTGCGCGCGGCGGGCAAGCAGGGCAAGGTTTACGTGGTCGGCTACGACAACATCAACGCGATCAGGCCGATGCTGAAGGATGGCCGCGTGCTCGCCACGGCTGACCAGTACGCGGCCAAGCAGGCCGTGTTCGGCATCGACGTGGCGCTCAAGGCAATCTCCGAGCACAAGAAGCAGGCGGACCTGTCGGGCGTCGTCGAAACGCCTGTCGATCTCGTCACGAAGTAACGGCCGCACGGCGGCGGGCGGCGTCGCGCAGGCGCCGCTGCCCGTCCGCGCGCGAATGTTAACCCGCCGTTTAGCAAACGTTCAGCAAACGCTCAAGAAATCCGCCGCGCCGCCGTTATGCCAGAGGTAAGCGTCATGACGGCCGGCGAGCCGCGCAAGGAAAGAAAGCACAGCGGGACGGACAGCGTGAAGCCCGGACCGCTTTGCTTCGGGATGCGCAAGACCTTGCGGCCGCAGGCGGCATGAGTTGCGCGGCCGTCGGGCGGCGTTTCGGGAAGGGCGGCCGGCATCGCCGCAACCGCGCGAGCGTCACGCGGCGGCTACGAGATCTGGATCACGATGGCATTTACCGACCAGGAAGCGGACCAACAAGCATTGCCTGCCGTGCTGTCCGTAACGGGCATCGGCAAGACCTACGTCGAGCCCGTGCTGGCCGACGTCTCGCTGGCGTTGCACGCCGGGGAGGCGCTCGCGCTGACGGGCGAGAACGGCGCGGGCAAGAGCACGCTGTCGAAAATCATCGGCGGGCTGGTCGATCCGACGACGGGCACGATGCAGCTCGAAGGCAGGCCGTACGCGCCCGCGAGCCGCACGGAAGCGGAAGCGCTCGGCATCCGGATGGTGATGCAGGAGCTGAACCTGCTGCCGACGCTGTCGGTCGCGGAGAACCTGTTTCTGAACCGTCTGCCGCGTAATGGTTTCGGCTGGATCGACCGCAGGAAGTTGCGCGAGGACGCGCGCGAGGCGATGGCGCAAGTCGGGCTGGAAGCGATCGACCCGGACACGCTCGTCGGCGAACTGGGCATCGGCCATCAGCAGATGGTCGAGATCGCGCGCAACCTGATCGGCGATTGCCGCGTGCTGATTCTCGACGAGCCGACGGCGATGCTGACGGCGCGCGAAGTCGACCTGCTGTTCGAGCAGATCGACGCGCTGAAGTCGCGCGGCGTCGCGCTCGTGTACATCTCGCACCGGCTCGAAGAGCTGGCGCGCGTGGCCGAGCGGATCGCCGTGCTGCGCGACGGCAAGCTGGTGCGCGTCGACATGATGGCGAACCTGACGAGCGACCAGATCGTCACGCTGATGGTCGGGCGGGAAATCGGCGAGCGGATCGATCTGGGCGTGCGCAACATTGGCTCGACGCTGCTGAAGGTCGAGCACATGAGCCGCTCACCCGTGGTGCACGACGTGTCGTTCGAGGTGAAGGCAGGCGAGATTTTCGGCGTGAGCGGGCTGATCGGCGCGGGCCGCACGGAACTGATGCGGCTTATTTACGGCGCGGATCAGAAGGACGGCGGCACGGTGTCGCTGGCGGCGACGCCGGGTGCGGCGCCTTCGGCCGTGCAGATCGCCACACCCGTCGACGCCGTGCGGCAAGGCATTGCGCTGATCACGGAAGATCGCAAGGGTGAAGGCCTGCTGCTGCCGCAGCCGATCGCCGCGAACGTGTCGCTGGGCAATCTCGGCAGTGTCGCGCGGCATGGCATCGTCGACGCAGGGCGCGAGAACGCGCTGGCGAAGAAGCAGATCGACGCGATGCGCATCCGCACGTCGGGGCCGGCGCAGCCGGTCGGCGAGCTGTCGGGCGGCAACCAGCAGAAGGTCGTGATCGGCCGGTGGCTGGCGCGCGACTGCAAGGTGCTGCTGTTCGACGAGCCGACGCGCGGCATCGATGTCGGCGCGAAGTTCGATATTTATGGATTGATGGGCGCGCTGGCCCGTGAAGGGCGCGCGCTGGTGGTCGTGTCGAGCGACCTGCGCGAACTGATGCTGATCTGCGACCGGATCGGCGTGATGTCGGCGGGACGCATGACGGGCGTGTTCAAACGGGACGAGTGGACGCAGGACGCGCTGCTCGCCGCGGCATTCGCCGGCTATCGCAATCGCGAGGCGCTGCTGCACACCCACGACCACGAAGGAGAGACGCAGTCATGAACGATCAAAGGGTCACGGGCAAGGAATCGACGGCTGCGCCCGCGGGTGCCGTCAAGCCGGGCACGGCCGATCCGTCGGCGCCGCTCGCGAGCGGCAAGCCGGCGGGCACGCGTCTGGGCTTTTCGAACTATCTCGGCCTCGCGGGCGCGCTGATCGCGATGATCGCGCTGTTTTCGGTGCTGAGCTCGCATTTCCTGACGTACGACACGTTCATCACGATCGCGAACCAGATTCCCGATCTCGTCGTGATGTCGGTGGGGATGACGTTCGTGCTGATCATCGCGGGCATCGATCTCTCCGTCGGGTCGGTGCTGGCGCTCGGCGCGTCGGTCGTGAGCGTCGCCGCGCTGAAGTGGCAGCTCGGGCCGTTCGCGGCGGCGGCGCTGGGTCTTCTCGCGGCAGCGCTGACGGGCACCGTGACGGGCGCGGTGACGGTGGGCTGGCGGATTCCGTCGTTCATCGTGTCGCTCGGCGTGCTCGAAGCGGCGCGCGGCCTCGCCTATCAGATGACGAACTCGCGCACGGCCTACATCGGCGATGCATTCGATTTCCTGTCCAATCCGATCGCCGTCGGCATTTCGCCGGCGTTCCTGATCGCGGTGGCCGTGATGATCGTCGCGCAGCTGGTGCTGACGCGCACGGTATTCGGCCGCTATCTGGTCGGCATCGGCACGAACGAGGAAGCGGTGCGGCTCGCGGGCGTCAATCCGAAGCCGTACAAGGTGATCGTGTTTGCGCTGATGGGCGCGCTGTCGGGGCTTGCCGCGCTGTTCCAGATCTCGCGTCTGGAAGCAGCCGATCCGAATGCGGGCGTCGGCCTGGAACTGCAGGTGATCGCCGCGGTCGTGATCGGTGGCACGAGCCTGATGGGCGGACGCGGTTCCGTCATCAGCACGTTCTTCGGGGTGTTGATCATTTCGGTGCTGGCGGCGGGTCTCGCGCAGATCGGCGCGAACGAGCCGACCAAACGCATCATTACGGGCGCCGTGATCGTGGTCGCGGTCGTGCTGGACACGTACCGCAGCAGGCGCAAGCGCAGTTGAGCCGCAGTTGAACAAAGGGTGGGCCGCCGTGGCGCGGGACGACGGCCCACCTGGATATAACCTAACGAGAGCACCGCGGATGCAGCATGAGCTGCATTGGCCAGCAGTAAAAAACAGGCAGGGGAGTATCAGCTTATGGCGACGATCAAGGATGTGGCGGCGATAGCCGGCGTGTCGTTCACGACCGTGTCGCATGTCGTGAACAATACGCGTCCGGTGTCGGCGGATGTGCGCTCGAAGGTCGAACTGGCAATCCGCCAGCTCAACTACGTGCCGTCCGCCGTCGCGCGGTCGCTGAAGGCGCGCTCGACGGCGACGATCGGGCTCGTCGTGCCCAACAGCACGAACCCGTACTTCGCCGAGCTGGCGCGCGGCATCGAAGACGGTTGTGCGCGCAATGGCTACTGCGTGTTCTTCTGCAACTCGGACGACGATCCCGCGAAGCAGCGCAACTATCTGCGCGTGCTGCAGGAAAAGCGTATCGACGGGCTGATCGTCGCCTCGGCCGGCGACGACGCCACGCTCGCGCAGACGCTTGCCGATTCGCCCGAGCCGCTCGTGATCGTCGACCGGAACATCGAGGGCCTGTCCGCCGATCTCGTGCAGATCGACCACGAGAAGGGCGCCTATCTGGCGACGCGCCATCTGCTGCAGCTCGGGCATTCGAAGATCGGCTGCATCACGGGCCCGATCGAAACGGCCGTCAGCGCGATGCGCGTGCACGGCTTCATCCGCGCGATGGCCGAGCGCGGCATCGAGATCGCGTCGAACGGCATCGTCGAAAGCGACTTCTCGGGCAGCGGCGGCTACCGCGCGGCGGCGCAGCTATTCGACACGGTGCAGCCGACGGCGATTTTCGCGTGCAACGACATGATGGGCATCGGCGCGCTGCGCGCTGCCGCCGAGCGCGGCCTGCGCGTGCCGCAGGACTGCTCGGTGATCGGTTTCGACGACATCGAACTGGGGCGCTTCACCTATCCGGCACTATCGACGGTCGGCCAGTCGGTGCGCGCGCTCGGCGAAATGGCGGCGCAGACGCTGATCGAGCGGATCAGCGGGGCGTCGACGGGCGCGCTGTTCCGGCGCCGTGTGATCGCGCCGCGTCTGATCCTGCGCGAGTCGACGGCCGCGTTCGCAGGCGCGCGGCGCCCGGCGCAGGCGGCATAAGCTCGCCCCGGCGGCGATGCACGCGGGGCGCAACGAGCGCGCGCAACGCAATGCCGCAGCAATATGTAAGGGACGGGAAGCGACTTCCGTCCAGAAAGGAGACGGCAGTGGCAACGAACGAAGCGCGCGGACACGTGACGGTGGTCGGCAGTCTGAACATGGATCTCGTCGCGCGTGCGCCGCGCCTGCCGCAGCCGGGCGAAACGCTGGCCGGCCACGCGTTCGCGCAGGTCGCGGGCGGCAAGGGCGGCAACCAGGCTGTCGCCGCGGCCCGGCTCGGTGCGCAGGTGGCGATGCTCGGCTGCGTCGGCGCTGACGCGAACGGTGCGCAGCTGCGTGCGGGCCTCGAAGCGGAAGGTATCGAGTGCACCGCGCTGGAAACGAGCCAGGCGGCGCCGACGGGTGTCGCGCTCATCATCGTCGACGACGGCAGCCAGAATGCCATCGTCATCATCGCGGGCAGCAACGGTGAAGTGACGCCCGAGACCATTGCGCGCCATGAAGCGGCGCTGGCGGCGGCGCAGGTGGTGATCTGCCAGCTGGAGACGCCGCCCGCGAGCGTGCGCGCTGCGCTCGCCGCCGCGCGCCGGCTCGGCAAGACCGTGATCCTGAACCCGGCGCCTGCCACGGGGCCGCTGCCCGAAGACTGGCTGCCGCTGATCGACTATCTGATCCCCAATGAACTCGAAGCCGCGACGCTGACGGGTCTGCCCGTGACGTCGCCGCAGGAAGCGCAGGCCGCCGCGCGAGCGCTGCGCCTTGCAGGCGCGCGCAACGTGATCGTGACGATCGGCGCGCAAGGCGTCGTCGCGGCGCTCGGCGACGCCGGGCCGCAGCATTTCGAGGCGCCGCGCGTGAAGGCCGTCGATACCACCGCGGCGGGCGACACCTTCATCGGCGGCTTTGCGGCGCAGATCGCAGAGGGCGCCGCTGTCGCCGACGCCATCCGCTTCGCCCAGCGCGCCGCGTCGATTTCGGTAACACGTGCAGGCGCCCAGCCGTCCATTCCCACCCGCGCCGAAGTCATCGGCGCCTGATCTCACGTCCTCCGTGTGCCGGGCCGGCAACCGTCGGCCACGCGCATATCGAACGCTTGTAATAATTACAGCGTCGCCTCATGGTATTCATCAGACCATATAAAACCTTCAAGTCTTCCGCCCGAATGCCGTAAACGCGGTCAGAGCGCCACATTGCAAATGGGATGGCGCCCGCAACCACCGCGTACGACATGCGTTGCAGCGACAACGCGTCTCTCACAGATTGATATTCACAGGAAGAAGCATGAACAAGGGCATCACCATCAAGGCACGAATTGGCCTGACGATGGCTTTTCTCGCCGCGTTGCTGGTCGCCATCGCGCTGCTCGGGCTGTTCGGCCTGAGCCGCTCCAACGACTCGCTGCGTGACGTGTTCACGGACCAGATGCCGAGCGCCGTCGACATCGGCAACGCCGAGCTGTACGCCGCGCGCGAGCGTCTTGCCCTCGACCGCGCCGCGTTCATGCTCGGCACCCCTGACGTCGCCGCGACGCTGGAGCGCGCCCGCTCGATGCGCGCAATCTCGGACGACTGGTGGAAGCGCTATCTGTCGACGCCGCGCGGCGCCGAGGAAGACCGCCTCGCGCAGGACGTATCGGCCAGACGCGACACGCTCCATCAGGCCATGGAGGCGTTCTACGCAATCGTTAGCGCAAACGATCAAGCGAAGGTGGTCGATGGCGCAAAGCGCCTCCAGGCGACCTACGGCGAACTGTCCAACGCCGACGACGCGCTGCGCAAGTTCCAGTTCGAACTGGCCAGGCAGAGCTTCGACAACGCGCAGTCGACCTTTTCGACGTTCCGCGTGATCAGCATCCTCGCGCTCGCGGCGGGGTTGGTCGCCGCATTCTTCTCGTACGTCACACTGCGCGGTGCGATTGCGCGCCCGCTGGCGGAAGCGCTCGATCACTTCGACGCGATCGCTGCAGGCGATCTGCGCCGTCCCGTCGTGCCGACGTCGCGCGACGAAATGGGCCAGCTGATCGACGGCATCGGCAAGATGCAGCGCAGCCTGACCGAGACGGTCCGCACGGTGCGTTCGGGCAGCGAATCGATCGCGACGGCCACGCGCCAGATCGCGGCGGGCAATATCGACCTGTCGTCGCGCACGGAAGAGCAGGCGTCCGCGCTGCAGGAAACGGCATCGAGCATGGAAGAACTGACGGGCACCGTGAAGCAGAACGCCGACAACGCCCGCCAGGCAAGCGCGCTTGCGGCCAATGCCTCGGAGATCGCCAACAAGGGCAGCTCGGTGGTCGGCCAGGTGGTCGGCACGATGGGCGACATCAATCAGAGCTCGGCGAAGATCGCGGACATCATCGCGATCATCGAAGGCATCGCATTCCAGACCAACATTCTGGCGCTGAACGCAGCCGTGGAAGCGGCGCGCGCAGGCGAGGATGGCCGCGGCTTCGCGGTCGTCGCAGGCGAAGTGCGCAGCCTCGCGCAACGTTCGTCGGCAGCGGCAAAGGAAATCAAGGAACTGATCGACACGTCGGTCGAGCGCGTGCAGGCGGGCTCGGCGCTCGTCGACGAAGCGGGCCGCACGATGACGGAGATCATCGGTGCAGTGCAGCGCGTGACGGACATCATGGGCGAAATCGCGGCGGCGTCGGAAGAGCAGAGCAGCGGCATCGATCAGGTCGCGCGCGCCGTCACGCAGATGGACGAGGTGACGCAGCAGAACGCGGCGCTCGTCGAAGAAGCGGCGGCCGCGGCGTCGTCGCTGGAAGAGCAGGCGGCCAAGCTGCGTACGACCGTTTCGGTGTTCCAGGTCGACGAAGCGGCGGGCAGCTTTTCGGCGACGCCGGCAAAGCGCGCCGTGCGCCGCGCGGCGCATGTCGCCGCGCCTCGCAAGGTAGCGCCGTCGATGCCGGCGGCAGCGCCCGCGCCTGCAGCGCCCGTTGTGGCGCCCGCACCGGCCCGCGCGGCCGCGCCGCAGAAAGCGGCGGCAACGTCGGATGCCGATTGGGAAACGTTCTGACGCGATAACTCACGCGATAACTGACGCAGTAACTCGCGCACCAAAATTGGGCTCGCGCGGCGGCATCCGCTGCTGCGCGCGAACATCCGCCTTATCCGCTCGCACGCAATGGCGCGGGCTGACGCAGAATCTATTGACGGTTGTCCTTGCCAGGACCGCCGTCTTTTTGTTTTCCAGGCGGCCTGAACCGACCCGCCACGTCATTGTTCCGGTACATTGACGAACGCGCTTGCGCACGTGCGGCCCGGTGTCATCCTGCATATACCTACGCCGCATGACAGCGTGCACGGACAGTATGAAGTGAGGGCGCTTCACGCGAGATGCCGCCAGTCGTGCTCGCTTCGCCGCAACGCCATGCGCTGATCGTGCACAGCACCGCCCCAAACAGCCAACAAGGGATAAGACATGACGGATCACGACCTCGCGCAACGCCTCGTGCTCGCGCGCCGCCAGCACCGCGCCATCGGCACGCTGCCGCTCGACTCCCTCCCGCCCGATGCCGCCACGGCCTACGCCATCCAGCAGTCGGTGATCGCGGGCCTCGGCGGTGGAACAGGGGCGTGGAAAATCGGTGCCAAAGCTCCAGGCGGGCCGGCTTCGGGTGCGCCCATTCCGGCTGCGCTGACGGTCGCTTCGCCCGCCCGCCTCGAACATGGTTCGTTTTTTCGCGTGTTGCTGGAGCTGGAAGTCGCGTTCCGCTTTGCCGAGCCGATCGAGCCGCACGGCCAGGCGTATGCGCGCGACGAAGTGCTCGCGCGCGTCGGGTCAGTATTGCCGGCCATCGAAATCGTCGACAGCCGCTTCGCCGAGTGGCCGAACATCGCGCCGCTCGCGCAACTCGCCGACGCGCAGAACAACGGTGCGCTGGTGACGGGCCATCCGGTGCCATATGCGTCGATCGCGCGCTCGTTCGATTTCGTGTCGCCCGAACTCGAGCTGACGTTCGACGGCAAGTCGCTCGTGCCCGAGTCGCCCGGCAATCCCGCCGGCGACCCGCGCGAGCTGCTCGTGTGGTTCGTCAACCATTGCGCGGCGATGGGTATCACGATCGAGCCGGACTGGACGATTACGACGGGCTCGTATGTGGGCGCGCATCGCGTCGATGGCCCAGGAACCGTGTACGGCCATATCGACGGACTGGGCGAAGTCGAAGTCGAATTGACGTAAACCACTAAGCATCCAATATCCGCTCCATTCACGCAGGCCCCGGCACTCGAATACGTGCCGGGGCCTGCGCATGCACTCGCGCCCGCCTGCATTGAATCCGCCGCCCGGCTATGGCAGGTAATGAAGGGCAATCGCCTGGCTACATCCACCTATTCAGACAGGTGCTGCACTCGTCGTCATACACACATGAACGAGCGTGCATGTCGACCCTGCGAACATCATGGATTTCACGCGACGTCGGATGCATGTCACGCGCTGAACGTGCACGCCTGCGCATGCACTTTTGCGTTGAACGAATTGACGTACGCACTGACGAACAGCGGGACATGCGCGCTGGCGCACACGCAAAACATGTAACACAGCGCGCATGCTGTCGTCGTAAGCGCGGGTGTGTGCGTTATGGCGGAAAAGGCGGGTAAGCGTGTGCGTCATGCGCAGTCATTGCGACGGGATGCACCTGTCACATGCACTGCAGCCGCAGGCAAGAAGAAGTAATGTGTGGACGGAGTGTGGTCAGGCAGACAGCCGTGCTACACGGCTGTTTGCGAAGGTGCGGAAAAGTGCAGGGAACCGCGCGATGCCACATGTATCGGATGTCATGCGGCACATGCCACGCAGGGAAGGAACGAGAGATGCATTGCAGCACGTCGGTCATGTTTCTCACTGCTGTGGGCAACGATTGTAGGTGAGCGTATTTTCGTCATCAAGCAGGGTTTGACGAGTGCTGGCTGTGGCGCGATTTTCACAACGTAGTTCGTGAAAAAAAATTTAAAAGGGTTTAGGATGAATTCGAGCGATGTCGTTTCCTGATAGCGCGCCGCGCACGACATCGTCCCAGACTTCGGCGAGGAGGTAGCATGGATATCTACAGCAGTTTCGCGACCCGCTTCGAGAAAACGCGAGAGGAGGAACTCTCGCTCGAGGAGTATCTCGCGCTCTGCAAAGACAATCCCGCCGCGTACGCCACCGCTGGCGAGCGCATGTTGACGGCAATCGGGGAGCCGGAACAGATCGACACTCGCAACGATCCGCGTCTGTCGCGTATCTTCGCGAACAAGGTGATCAAGGTATACCCCGCGTTCCGTGAGTTCTACGGAATGGAGGACGTGATCGAGCAGGTGGTAGCGTATTTCAGGCACGCTGCGCAGGGGCTCGAAGAAAAGAAGCAGATTCTCTATCTGTTGGGACCGGTGGGCGGCGGCAAGTCGTCGATCGCCGAACGGCTCAAGCAGCTGATGGAACGCGTGCCGTTCTATTCGATCAAGGGTTCGCCCGTCAACGAGTCGCCCCTCGGGCTGTTCGATTACGACGAGGACGGTCCTATCCTCGAAGAGCAATACGGCATTCCGCGCCGTTACCTGAAGAGCATCCTGAGCCCGTGGGCCGTCAAGCGCCTGCATGAGTACAACGGCGATATCCGCAAGTTCCGCGTGGTGCGC